>PABD01000200.1 GCA_002702685.1 Planctomyces sp. | reverse complement strand
GCACTCCATCTTCTCCTCTCTCATTCATTTCGATCATCATGGGCGCCGCATCAATCTGATCGATACGCCCGGTTACCCCGAATTCATCGGCCAGGCGATCGGGGCTTTAAGAGCGGTGGAAACAGCGGTCATCACGATCAGCGCGCCGGCCGGAATCGAAGTCAATACGCGACGCGTTTTCGCGGAAGCCGACAAAGCCGATGTCGGCAAGTTCATCGTGCTCAACAAGCTCGATCACGATAACATCGACTTCATCGAACTGCTCGCTTCCATACAGGATTCTTTCGGGCGCGGTTGCGTCCCGTTCACGCTGCCGATCGGACTCGGCTCCAACTTCAAGGGAGTCTATGACACGCTCAATCCACCGGCGAGCATCCCCGAAGACCTGCCGATGAATCCGCACGACGTGTCGCAGATGGTCATGGACTCGATCGTGGAAGCGGACGAGGAATTAATGGAACGCTATCTCAACGATGAAAAACTGACCAAAGAGGAAATCCACCACGGCATCGCGCACGCCGTGGCCGAAGGTTCGCTCATTCCCGTCTTCTGTATGTCCGTCGCGAAAGATATCGGTGTCAGCGAGTTCCTTAATTCCATCGCCGACTATGCCGATTCGCCCATCGACGTACATCAGACCGCGTACAACGGCGACGGGCATAAAGTCGATCTGCTCCCCGACCCGAATGGTCCGCTACTCGCGCAGGTTGTCAAAACACGCATCGATCCGTTTGTGCAGCGGCTCAGCTATATCCGTGTGTATTCAGGAACCCTTAAAAAAGACAGCGCCGTACACGCGTCGGGCGCCGAGAAACCGCTCAAGATCCCGCAACTGCTGGAAGTGCAGGGGGCGCATCAGGAACAGGTGAGCGAAGCGGGGCCGGGTTACCTGGTCGCTGTCGCCAAAGTCGAAGACCTGCACGTCGGGGATACGCTGACCGATACCGACAAGTGCCCCCGGTTGCCGAAAATCACCTTCCCGACACCGATGATCGGACTCGCCGTCGAACCCAAAAGTCAGGCGGACCAACAGAAGATCTCCGCGGCGCTCCACAAGATCGAAGAAGAAGACCCCACCTTCCACGTCTCGCGCGACGCGCAGACACACGAAATGGTCATCACCGGTCTGTCCGAACTGCATCTCAAGCTGATCCAGGAACGGCTCAAGTCGCGCGACAAGGTCGAGGTCATTACGCATCAACCGAAGATCCCGTACCGCGAGACCGTCAGCATTCCGGCCGAAGGAAGTTACCGACACAAGAAACAGTCGGGGGGCTCCGGCCAGTTTGCCGAAGTCCACCTGCGTGTCGCGCCGCTGCCGCAAGGAGTGAACATCGAAGAGTACTTCACCAAAGACCGGTTCGCATCGATGCGCAGTTTCCATTACGACCCCGAACTCAACTATGCCTTCATCGACCGGGTCACCGGGGGGAGCGTGCCGAACAACTTCATTCCGGCGGTGGAGAAAGGGGTGATTGATCGGATGCAGAAGGGGGTGATCGCCGGTTACCAGGTGCAGGATTGCACGTGCGAACTCTTCTTCGGTAAGGACCACCCCGTCGACAGCAACGAAACCGCATTCAAGCTGGCGGCGAGTTACTGTTTCCGCGACATCTTCCAGCAGGCCAAGCCGACTCTGCTGGAACCGATCGTTTTACTGGAAGTCACCGTGCCGGATGATAAACTGGGAGACGTCACGTCCGACCTCAACGGCCGCCGTGGTCGTGTCGAGGGGATGGAGGGCCTTCCGGGGGGCTACCAATTAGTGCGCGCCAAGGTTCCGCTTGCCGAAGTGATGACCTACGCCCGTTCGCTTTCGAGCATGACGGGAGGGCAGGGCTCGTTCACCCTGGATCTCTCGCATTACGAAATGGTTCCGCCGAACGAGCAACAGAAAATCGTCGCCGCGGCGAAACACACGACCGTCGAAGAGGATTAATACTTAAATGGCAAAAAACCGAGGATAGAAGGCGCACTTCAGTAGTCGTCCTTCTATTTGCCACCCCCGCCGGATCGAATTCGATGCGGCGGGGGATTTTGTTGGCTTCTCTGATGCCTTGAATTAAAGGTCGCCCAAGTGGAGCAGATGTTTCTGATCATGCTGCCTGGAAATGGTTACAAGGCGGAGAAGCTGAGAGTTGCAAAACTATCGCTCTCCGAGGCTCGCTCAATTGTAGAGAAGCTGACGGGAGAATTTTGCGAAGGCATTTATGCTAATCTCTTTGACGATAACGAGGATTACGTGAATATTCTCGGCGGTCACGAGGGGAAGTACGTCTGCACCTATAATACATTGATGGAGGGGAGCTTATTCGTATACCGTCCCGGTTGTTCAACGATGAGTCCTAAAGACGAACGGGTATCAATCAACGAATCCGACTACTATCCACCCGAAGTAATCGTCGACGCCGAAACCGCCGCTCAACTCTTGTACGAATTCATACGTCAGGGGAACATACCGGACGGTTTCAACTGGCATGAGTAAGCATGAAGAATTGACCAGAGGATAAATAATGAGCGATACAGATGAAAATGAGTGGTTTGTGCTGGTGCACCTGAATCATAAAATCAAACCGCTGGATCGTGGGGATCGTTATGAGGATCCACTTGATGACGCCCTGCAGGATGCGGGATTCGGAGAACTTAATGGGGGTGGTACAGCGATTTCTGATACGGGTGAGATCACTTCGAGCGATATCGAACTGACTTTATACGACCTGCAGAACGGAATTCCGTTTGTCATCGCATTGCTCACCGAACTGGGAGCTCCAAAGGGATCGAAACTTGTCGTCATGAATGACGAGAATGAACCACAACAGGAGATCCCCGTTGGGACGGTGGAAGGAGTTGCCCTGCGCATCAAAAGTGATTGGCTCGATGAGAGTTCTCCCCATGCCGAGGAGTTCAATACTCTCCTTGATGAATTGATGACTCAATATACCGATGACTTTGAGCTGCAAGGCTCATGGCAAGGAGATGATTTCTCGGAACTTTATTTTTATGGAGCCAGTGCCGCCACAATCACAAACACCATTGAGTCATCCTTGAAGAATTATTCTTTCGGTTCGCAATGTGAACTAAGAATGATTACTCCAGTGAATGCGTGATTCGTTTTCTCGCTAGGCATCAGGTTTCTTGCCAATGCCGCTCCTTTTGACAAAATCTGCATTCGTCCAGCCAACTACAATATGGTCAACGATGGCTAATTAACTGGGAATCTGAAGACAAGGTAAGTCATAATATTCTGGTTTCAGGTAATCCAACCTCTCGTATTTCTCGCCATCCCAGAGTGCCCAACTCAATGCTTTCCATGAATTGAGCTCACAATTTGCTTTTTTGAAAAGTGGAAGTTTTTGCTGTTCTTCGGTTGGGGGAACATTCTCCACAATCCGCACCTCAGCCTGCTTGATCGACCAGGAAAGATCATAGAACGTTCCATAGGGGAGAGGTTGGCATAGCACATTGGAGAGGTCGGATTGCGGTTCGGGATAAAGTCCTTTGAAAATCTGAATGAACTCTCCCCAC
Source organism: Planctomyces sp. (assembly GCA_002702685.1). Taxonomy (GTDB): domain Bacteria; phylum Planctomycetota; class Planctomycetia; order Planctomycetales; family Planctomycetaceae; genus Polystyrenella. The sequence goes on along the minus strand of PABD01000200.1, from coordinate 10,928 downwards.
TTTTCATTCTTGTGTGTATACCACGCATAAGCGAACCCTTCAGGTGTCGGGATTTCGATCACATCGCCTATTTGTGGTCTCTTGCGTTCACTCGGTTTCTTTTTGGCCATGATTCTACTATTTGCTCTCATCTAAAAGTCTGGGCTCGTTCAACCAGAGTTGTAGCATAATCTAAGCCGTACCTTTTTATCTATTCGCCCCGTAATCCGGGGTAGTTCATCCACCAATCTGCTCGCTGAGCCATCGGGTCGATCCTTTGAGCGATTGTTTCCGCCGTTGCTGGCTGTCGCTTCCGAAGAAAAGTCGCCGCCTCCGGCCGCTTCAACACTGTCACGTCGTGCCGGTTTTTCCATGCGTGACGTTTCCCGCTGCCTTTCTACTGATACCGCATGTGCCGAATGAATCGAACCTGTGGGCGTTCGATGACGGGGAATTCTTTAGGGCATTTTATCCCGCCTGCCCAGCTTTTCATAAGCCGGTTTCGATCCGTCGTTATAACCCGTAACCCGGAAAAATTTCTCAAGTTAACGTAACTGCTTAACTCCCCTGAAAGTTGTGATCGCTACAACCGGCACCGGTATCGATCGTTCCGATTGCGAAGACAATTTATTCTTTGCAACTCCTTCGCGTGGTAAGCATAATTCTATGTGCAGCAAGCTTTGTGTCTGGTGTGGTTGTGCCTACACCATTACTTCTTCACCAGACAACGGGCCTGACTGAACCGACGAGCCGGGTCGGATTGGTCCTGTTTTCGCAGGATGGATCTATTTCTCGAGCCGCGTTTCAGAACAGGTTACACGAAGCTGGCTCATGAAAGAGATCCCCGACTTGCACCTGACTCTACCCCTGTCACCCATTTTGGATTTGGTTCTGATTGATTGACGGCGCTGACCGACATTCCGCTTTCAGACATCCTGGTTTCAATCAACTCGACTTGATTCTGGACACCTTAAGAGTTCACACCATGTTTACTGGACCCCGCTTGATCGGCGGGTGCCCTGGGAGATTCGATCATGAGAACAACCTTGTTATTAGCCATGATAGCGCTGGCCGTGCCGGCGTCGGCTGAGGCGGGTTGGTACATGGGTGCCGGCAGTTACAGCTGTTGCCCTGTCACTGCCTGTCAGCCCACTTCCTGCTACACCACCTGCAAAGTGGAGCGGCAGACCTGCTACAAGACGGTTTACGACACCGTCATGGAACCCGAACAGTACACCGTCAACCGCACGGTTTACGATACGGTCTACGAAGATGTGACGAGCACCTGCTATCGCAACGTCACCGAGACTCAGTACCGCACCGAAGAGTACACAGTCGCCCGCCCCGTCTATGAAACTGCGACCCGGACCGAAACTTACACGGTCATGAAGCCGGTTACCGAGACGCTTTACCGCGACTGCTCCCGCACCGTGATGCGTCCCGTGTACGAAGATCACGTTCGCGAGTGTACCCGCACCGTCATGCGACCGGTCACCGAAACGATCGAACGTGAATGTCGCCGGACCGTTTTCAAACAGGTCTGCGAAACGATCAACCAGGAACGCTGCTACACGATCATGAAACCGGTCACGACCTGTAAAACGGTTCGCCGTGACTGCGGTCGCTGGGCCTGGAAACCGGTCTGCGTCCCCGGCCCTGTGCTTCCCCGCCTGACCTGTGATCCGTGTACCGGCTGGAATGTCTGCATGACTCAGACCCCGGGCTTCACGACTTACCGCCCTGAATGGTGCCCGAACATTGTCGAACAGCAGGTTCCCTGCACGACCTATGTACCGGAAGTCGTTCGACAGAACTGCCCCGTCACCGTTACCCGCATGGTGCCGGAAGTTCAGGTTACGAAAGTTCCCGTCACGGTCTGCAAAATGGTCCCGGAAACCATCGTGGAAAAGATTCCCTACCGCACCTGCAAAATGGTTCCCGAAACGATCGTGAACCGCGTACCTTACCAGGTCTGCAAAATGGTCGAGGAGCAATGCACCCGCGAAGTTCCGGTCCGGACCTGCAAAATGGTCTACGAAAAGAAAACCTGTGAAGTCCCGTTCTGCGTGACCAAGCAAGTCCCGTACGAAGTGACCCGCCGCGTCGCCCGCTGCGTGACTCGCGAAGAACCCGTGACCTGCACCCGCATGGTTGCGAAATGTGTGCCTCGCCAGGTCGCTTACGAAGTCTGCCGGGTGGTTCCGAGCACCGTCTGTACGCCCTGTGAAAGTGGTTGTGTCACCGGTAACTGCTCTGTTCCTTACTCGGGCGGAGCGATCGAAGGGGACTCGACCTACAGCACCGAAGGGGACAGCGATTTCGAAGCTCAGAAACCGACCGAAGTTCCTGAAGCTGATCCCGCAGACACCGTTCCGAATCCCGATCCCCAGGCTTAATACGCCGGAGATCGCCGAGTATTCGGTACGAAAAACCTCGAACTTGACGGTTCGACCCTGAAAAGAACGCACACTTCCCACAAGTGTGCGTTCTTTTTTTATGTTTCCCCCGGAACAGCATGAATGCCTCGATAGAATTTCGTCGTGCTTTTCGTATCATCGGGAGAGCAAAGAGAATCCTCACTCCATCGACGAAACGACATCAGCAAAGCATTTAACCCGCATTCAACAAAGTACGACATCATGGGATTCTCACTGATCACCGGCGGGGCCGGTTTTATTGGCAGTCATTTATGCCGCATCCTGCTGGAGCAGGGCGAGCGCGTCCGGGTGATCGATGATCTCTCGACCGGTCGGATCGAAAACCTTGAGCCTCTCTTGCAGCAGTACGATCAACTCGAGTTCCGAGAAGCGTCGATCACCAGCCCCACCCACCTCAACGACGCCATGCAGGATGTCGATACGATCTATCACCTGGCGGCGGCTGTCGGAGTGAAACTGGTGGCCGAAGATCCCGTTCGCACCATCGAGACCAACATCGCGCCGACCGAACAGCTGTTGAAAGTCGCGGCGGTGCGGAATCAACGCGTCTTCCTCGCATCGACGAGCGAAGTCTACGGCAAGAACCCGAATGCCATCTGGTCGGAAGAGGACGACCTCTGCCTCGGTCCGACCTCGCGTCCGCGCTGGGCCTATGGTTGTTCGAAAGCGATTGATGAGTTCCTCGCGCTGGCTTACGCTCGCCAACATGACCTGCCGGTGGTGATCGGGCGGTTCTTTAATGTCGTCGGGCCCGGGCAGGTCGGTAACTACGGCATGGTGATTCCCCGTTTCATTGATCGCGCGCTCGCGGGGGAGAATCTCATCGTCTATGACGACGGTCTGCAGGAACGCTGTTTCGCGCATGTCGACGACGTCGTGCGGTGCATCCTCAAACTGATGTCGACTCCCGAGGCGAATGGGCTCATCTGTAACATCGGGGGAGATCAGAGCATCACGATGCGGGCTCTCGCGGAGAACGTGATCGCCAAAGTGAATCCGTCACTGGCGATCGACTATGTTCCGTATCAGGAAGTCTACGGCAGCGATTTTGAAGATGTCCGCTGCCGCGTTCCCGACCTGAGCCGCCTCGAATCGCTGATCGGAGAGAGGCCGACCACCCCCCTCGATGAAATCCTGGATGAGATCATTGCTTCCAAACGGACGCAGCCGTACAGTTAAGGCTGGCGGAACAACTCCGCCTGGTCCCCCGGTTGATCCTGCGTTTATCCAGTGACGGGAATGGCGGAATGCGATTCGAATGCCAGCAGTGCGCTCATATCATGCGGGTTCCCGACCACGCCGCCGGTAAGTCCATCACCTGCAAATCCTGCGGCACCAGACAACGCGTGCCCGGTCGCGGTTCCCATCGCATCATCTCGAGTGACAAACAGCGGAGGCCCGCGCCGTCGATCGGCAAATACATCTGGCTGGGGCTCGGGCTCGTTTTGGTGGTGGTCGCGGGTTTCTTTATCCCCTCATTGGTCAATATGGCCCAGGACCCTCCTGATTCCTGGGCCAGTGTCGACCGTGTGTTCGAGGACAACCTGCTGAGAGTCGAACTCGTCGATGTCCAGCAGGGGCCCATCAAGACGGAAGTGCTGCCGGGGAAAGTCATCGAGTCGGACATGGATATTCTGGAGATCCAGGTGAAGGTGACCAACAATTCCGAATCGGAGTCGATCTCCTACAGCGCCTCTCAATTGGCGGTGGTGACTTCCGGGGGCCCGTCACTCGAGGATGAAAAAGGAAACCCGATCGAGCAGATCGACCTCGCGTCGCTCGCCGGGATGAGTAATGATCGCCCGCGTCCCGAGCTGATTCCACCGGGTGAATCCGCGATTGGGGCGTACCATTTTGAGTTGCCGCGAAAATCGGCCGACGAGCTTCGTCTCACCATTCCGCGTGGGAATTTCGGCCAAAGTGGGGCCAAAGTGGAGCTGAAGTGTCCGACAAACGCTATTCAACAGAACTGAAGTTTCCAGGCGATCAGCGGGAGGGGCGAACTGGTCCACTTCCACCGCGAAATCCTCTATTCCCCCTCGGAAATATGTTAGAATTGCACTCTTGAATTCCGTCTCTTCTCGCGCAGGATCTGTCCCCTTGACCGTCGCAACTGATCAAGAACTTCTGGAACTGGCCGCCGACCGGCCTGAGCCGGTACTGACCGTGCTCAAACGGGCTGCCGCGTTCAAACCGCTGATTTTTGTCCTCGCGCTGATCCCCGGTCTGCTCGTCATCCAGCAGGATGAACTCACTCGATATGACTCGCAGTTTATCCTGCAGTCGCTCGAAAGCTGGGAGCATCCGTTCGCCGCGTCGTTTTCACTGTCGCACTGGATGACCGGGTTAACGTTGCATCTGACCGAACTTCCGATCAGTTGGCGTTATCTCCTTTCGACGTACTTCTTCGGCGTGATCCTGGTGCTCGCGGTGTTCATGTTGACCCAGACGATGCTGAACTCCCGGTGCGGACTGCTTTCGGCTATCTTATTGCTGATGCATCCGCAATACATCGAACAACTCACGCACCAGGTGATGCCGATGTGCGGGCTTGCCCTGACGATCATCTCACTCTGGTGTTATCAGCGCCATCTGCTGCAGTCGGCGCTTTTCTCGCCGTATCTCCTCACTGGCGCGGTCACTGCCGGACTCAATATGTTCCTGGCGCCTCCGTTCACCTATCTGCTGATCGCCTGGTTGATGCTCGACATCATCTTCATGGGCGTGCTGCGATACGTCGTGACGCCTCCCAGGCACACGCGGGGGCCGAAGGAGATTGGCATGGGACATTCGCTTCGATTCCGGCTGATATCACTCGCCGGACTCGGGGTCGTGGTCTTCGCCTGCGGGATGTTCGTCTTCAGTCTCAAATGGTTGCGTGAAGACAATATGGTCCTGCTGGTTCCCAAAATCTCACCCGTCGCCTGGGAGCAGCAGCGGCTCTTCTTTTCGTTTCTCGATTCGACGAGCTTTCTGCTGGGTTTTATTGTGATTGGTCTTCTCACTTGCCTGAAATCATTTCGATCGCCGGGCCGACTGGCCAGCAGTCATCGGTTTTGGGTCGTCGGCTTTCTGTTGAGTGGTCTTGTCTGGATCTCGGCGACACAAACGCATGAAGAATTGCCCGACCTGGTCGCTGGTTGGAAGCTGCTGTTCACGATCACGATGCTCGTCTTCGTCGCCATTGCGATCGACCGGATTCTGGAACGGCAGGTGTCGATCATGGATGTGGTACTCGCTTACGGCGTCGCCCTCTTCATTGCCGTCTGGTATACCTCGCGCTCGATCGAAGCGGTCGACATCTGGATGCAACTGGGGGTAACCTTACTCCTGGGACTGGTGTTATGGCGCATCTGGAAACGAACCGTCGGGCATGAACTCCGGGCGAGCTGGTTTCTGCAGGCGGGGATTCTGTTTCTCCTCTTGATGTGCCTGGCGAACGGTATAATTTCCCGGCACAACGATGGCTTCTTCGCCGAAAACGTCGCGGAATTTGAGGCCGGTATCGAAGAATCGCTGGCCCGCGCGGACCGGTTCATCGTGATCAGCGAGCAGGATCTGCAACCGACCTTCACGGCGGTGCTGAAGCTCCAATGGATGCACCGACCGCTGGAACATTGCCGCAACTGGAATGAGGCGCTCAACCTGCTGAAATCGGCCGATCAATCCGATCCCCCTCAAGCGCTGATCGTGAACACGGACTCGCTCATTGCGCCGGACCTCGCCTCATCGCTACCCGGCTGGCGGTTACAGCCCCTGGGGAGTGAATATTACATTCAGCACTACACGCTGAGTTGCTTCGTTGCCCGTCATCAATAGACGTTATCGAAGAGGAAAACCGGGTTATCGGGAACGCGAAATGGTTCCGCAGCGTCAGATTTGATATGCGGCGTTACGCAAAGAATGATCTTTTTTCAGTACGCCGGTGCCGTAAGAGATCGTCTGCTCCCACGCGACAGCCACTTCATCATTGCACGCTTCATCAATGGTGCAGATCGTTTCCATCAGGGCCGTTGCCCAGAATGCGTAGTGTTCCGGAGTCAGACGCAGATTTCCGTCATGCAGGATTCGCATCGTGTCTCGCATGTCCTGTTCAGCTTGCGGCTTGCCGTCTACGAACGAAACCAGCCTGGCCACGGATTTAGCCAGAATCCGGTGCTGTTGCTGCAGCGTATGGTCTGCGAAGAATTTCGGAATCTGCGGAGATTTTTCCATGAAGTTGCGGTGAAACATGACAAGGAAGTCGTCCGCCAGCATGCAGCGACGGTACGAATCATGAATCAAATGATATTGACGTTCCGAAATCTGTGACATGGTGGCTCTCTCTCCAGAAATATCTCATGGGGGGACAATCAGAGAGAGCGTGAACGGGGCTTTGCGGTCAAGCGGCCTGGCTGGCGAGTTCCGCATCAACGAGAACGGATTCGCTGTTCGCATCTGATCTGAATTTGATCGGCGATCCCGAGATTCTGAGGGCTGGGCCAGGGGTAGTTCCCGCGGAGCAAGTTCCAGTGATATTTCTGCCCAATCGAATGCCAATCGAATCGGGACCGCTGCGATATGTTACATCGGCGAAGCGAACGCCAATCTTAATTGGATTGACACTCCAGCACTGTTGGTGAACAGGTTGCCCCCAGATACTCCCAAATGATCCGATTAGAACGATCCTGCGAACTGGTTCGGCGGAGTGTTCACGGATTGTTCAGGCTGAAGCCTGTTCCTGCGGTGGGTAGATATCGGCGAGCTCAACCCGATTGGTGAGCGGCTGTTTGTGATACCGTTGTCCCTGCGCATCGTAAAAATAGATGATGTTGTGGTCCGTTGCCCAGATGGCGCCCAACCGAACATTACGGGGGCCATGGAGTGTGTACTGGAGGCCGCAGAGTTTCCCCTTCTTGATGAGGGGAGTCTCCGTTGTCGGAAACTGGTCTTCGAGCAGATTCTCACGCTGACAAAGCGTCTCGTGAATCCAGTTGCGGACTGCGTCCAGGTTTTCGAATTCGGTGGGGTGTTCCATACAGTTATCTGACATGGGAGGCAAACGAGCGGGCATTTTCGGGTAGGGACAAACGATACCGTCCAGCCGCCACTCACTGATCGAGCGACATCAAGGCTGGGAAGCAGTGAATGTATCGTCGCCCCCCGGCGTCATCTTCGGTTTTGCAGGCAGTGCAGGTTTCTTCCGAACGAAGCGTTTATTTCCACGAGTCTCCACAACCGGACTCTTTGAAGATTTTCTTAAGTGAGTGCGGAGCAAATGGCTGAGCTTTGCCGGTTATGCTGCCGCCTGCGCTGACGCATGAGGCAAAGTGCGGTGACTATAACGGACACCATTCGCACTGATCGGAATATCAGTTTGAACAGACAGTCTCGAAAAGAAATTCAAGTTGCCTGCGTTTCCCCACGCTGAGTGAGAAAATTCGTTCGCGCGGGAGTGGCTTCTCCTGCCACTCTGTTCACGATAAAATCGAGCGGCGTGCCTGATGCGCTCCCCGGTACCTGAAATCCCCTTGAAAGGATGTTTCCGTGCGTGTTTTTTCTGAAGAAGAGCTTTGTCAGATTACCCGTCGTCTCCTGCTGGCTGCCGGAGCCGATGAAGAAGAGGCGGACGTCGTCAGCCGCAGTCTGGTCGAGGCGAATATGTACGGGCACGATTCGCACGGAGTAATGCGGTTACCGTTCTATATTGATCGCATGCAGCAGGGTGTTCTCAAACAGGGAAGCCGGCTGCAGATCGTCAACGAAACCGAGTCCGCGATCGTGGCCGATGGTGGTTGGGGTTTTGGACAAGTGATTGCCCGCGACCTGATGGAACGGCTGATCACGAAGGCCGACGCCACAGGTGTCGCGTCCGGATCGCTGCGGCAATCGGCTCATATCGGTCGACTGGGTGAGTACGCGGCGATGGCGACTGACCTCGGCAAGATCGCTATCATCTGCGCAAATAATCATGGGGCGATCCAGCGCGTCGCCCCGGTTGGCGGAACGCGACCACGACTCGGTACCAATCCGCTCTGCATCGGTGTTCCCGGTGGAGAGGAGGGAGCCTTCATCCTCGATTTCGGGACGAGCGCCACCGCGGAAGGGAAAGTCCGCGTGAAAAAAATCGCAGGGGAGCAGGTTCCGGATGGGTGGATTCTCGATTCCAACGGCCAACCGACCAACGATCCTGACAAACTGTACGAGGACCCGCCCGGAAGTATTCTGCCGATGGGTGGCTTGCAGGCGTATAAAGGCTTCGGTCTTGCCTTCATGATCGAAATGATCGCGAGCGGACTGGCGGGGGCCCCGTGTGCCCAGCCCAATGCGCCAACGCCGCTCGGCAACGCGGCCTGGTTCCTCGTTATTTCCCCGGAAAAAATGGCGGGGAGCGAGCATCTGATGTCCGAAGTTCGCGACCTCGAAGCATACGTCCGCTCCGTTCCGAAAGCGGACGGCGTGAAGGAAATCACTCTGCCGGGTGACCCGGAACGGAAGACCTATAACGAACGCAAGGCGAACGGGATTCCGCTCGATGCGGGGAACTGGAACGCGCTCGTGACACTCGCCGAAAAGCTGCAGGTCGAAGTCTGAGCCTGTCGCCTTCTGCCGCCTCCGGCGTTCTCGTCATTTTCCAACCAGGAGAAGCACCATGACGTCTGAAGACAAGCCAATCGATTTGACTGGTCCGATTACGTACAACCAGAATATCGAAGTCCCGGGCGACGTTCGCCTGTATGTTCACGATGCGGAGAACTGGGAGGCGGTGATCAAGCAGGGGTACGAGAAGGAATACTGCTACGCCAAGAATCCGGGCGAGGATTACTTCCACTTGCTGATGAGTGGCGAAATCTATGTGCGCCGCGGGAACGAAAAACTCTGTCTCACCTGCGCGTACCGGCACGGCGTCCTGTCAAACGATCGGCTGCACTGGCAACACCGTCAGAAAAGCTGATGCTCATCTGACGAATGAGGGTACTCAAGATCAGCCCGGCTGATCCCGGTGAACGCGATCAGTCTTTACCCGTTCAGTCTTTACTGGGGCGGCGGGTACGGCGCGGGCGGCGACGCGAACGGGATTCGGATTTGTCGCCCCGTCCTCCTTCTGAGCGAGAGCGGCGGTTCGGATCGGGTTTCGAGCCACTCCGTCCTCCCTCGCTGCGTCCTCCTTCACTGCGTCCTCCTTCACTGCGTCCTCCTTCACTGCGTCCTCCTTCACTGCGGCCGGTTTCACTCCGGTTGCCTTCGCTGCGACCGCCTTCTTTGCGGGCGTTTTCGCCGCGTCCACCTTCACCACGAGAACCGCGATCGGAACTTCCGCGCTCCGACGATCCGCTTTTGCTGCCGCCGCTGCGACGGCGCGACGATCCGCGTCCTTCGCGCGAGGAACTGCGCTGACCTTTCTCGGGGATGATCATCATGTAAGAGATCGCTTCTTCCCAGGTGGGGAAAGAACCGCGAGCCGGGGTCGTGCGGGGAGCCGGTGCTTCGACTTCCACTTCGTCCGCTTCGGAGTCCTCGGCACGTTCACGTTTACGGCCACCACGGCGACCGCGCGAACGGCGGCGCGGTTTTCTGGGAGACTCTTCTTCTTCGTCGTCGTCCTCTTCGTCGTCCTCTTCTTCTTCGTCGAAGTCAGCGGCGAACTCTTCGTCTTCGTCGTCATCCTCGTCGTCGTCGAACGAGAGGTCCCGTTCGGCTGTCTCGACGTCATCGTCCTCTTCTTCGTCGTCGTCATCAAAACTGTCGAACGAAAGATCAGGCTCTTCTTCCTTGGTCGATTCGGCTTCGGATTTGCGGCCTCGGCGTCGGCGACCACCGCGCGATCCGCGGCGGCGGCGCGAGCGACGTTTGGGAGCAGGTTCTTCCTCCTTGTCATCATCGCTATCGTCTTCGTCGTCCAGGTCTTCATCTTCGGCGACGGGCTCTTCTTCCTCGACGACCATATCTTCTTCTTCTACGTCGTCTTCGTCCTCTTCATCGTCGTCATCGAAGTCGAAGGAGAGGTCGTCATCGTCGAGTTCGTCCTCGACTTCTTCCTTGCGGGATGCGGCGGCAGGGACGGGGGTATGCGCGACGGCTGCCGGCTTGCTGGCGGGCTCGTACTCATCCTCATCGTCCTCTTCGTCGTCCAGGTCGCCGAAGGCTTCCTCATCGAAGAAGTCATCCAGTTCTTCCGCCTCATCGTTTTTGCTGACGGCAGAGAAGGTGCGTGTCTGTTGGGCCTCGACGCTGTCATCAACCGCGGTGGGTGCAGCGGAGGTCGACTTATCCTCGTCCCATTCCCAGTCGCTGAGAGCGTCCCAGAAATCGTCGTCTTCGAGTTTTTTCTTGTTGCCATCTGCTTTGTCGCTGTCGCTGGCGTGCGATTTGACAGCCGCAGCGTCAATTTTCGGAGACTTTTCCTGCGGTTCGGGAACCGCGGTCGGTTTGGGAGTCGACGCCTGCGGGGCTTCGACTTCCTCTTCCCCATCGTCGTCCTCGAAGTCGAAGCGTAACTCAGCGAGTTCCTCCACGTCGTCCAGATCGATG
>PABD01000199.1 GCA_002702685.1 Planctomyces sp. | reverse complement strand
TCGGTCCAGCCGCCGCGCCGGACAGCTTCATGATTGATCCCTTACCGAACGCCTTTTCGATCTGCCCGAGGGCATTTGTCAGCATCGAATCCGAATCACCGTTGGCAGAAGGTTGGGGTGCTGCTTTTCGAGCTCTTGCTTTAGCCATGAATTATTCCCTTTATGTTTGGTGGAAGGACCGAACCCCCGTTCGTCCTTCATAGAATTTAGATAGATGAGGCGAGAGAGTAAAGTTTCCCGCAACTGCTGTTGGCGATGGGGGAACTGCGGTAAAAGGAAATACGGAAACTCGAAACTGAGGTGTTACTTGTCCCTGCGACACCTTCAAGTGTACAGATGTAATATTATGGTAATCGGGAGTGCCTCGCAATATGCTTGAGCCAAATAATGAACAAATGATTCAAATTTATCGCGAACGACCTCATTCGCCCAATTGACCATCTGCGTCGAGCTTCTCGAGCAATAATCGCAAGTAGGAGCGGCGTTCGGCATGATGAAATCCCAGATGACGCGCCAGCTTCAGAATCACATCCCGGGCTGATTCGCGGTCGTCTTCACCGGCGAGGGTCTCGATCTCGAGATAATTGCCCACCTCGTCGACTTCATCGAGGGTGATTTCCAGATGGCGGTTCTCCCAGTCGAGCGCGAAGATCGTCCGCTTTTTCGTCACGGTATGCACGGGCCGGAACCCGAGTTCCTTAAGCAGTTCCTCCAGCTGAGCGGAGGTCCTGGCTCCCGGGGCGAAGGGGATCTCGATCTCTTTCCGTGTTTTCGTTTCCGTATCGACGATCGGTCCCTTGTAAGTGATCCGGTTCTCCTGGTCGATATTGCGAACCCGGAAGGCTTCGTTGGTCAATGCGAAGTCACGGTCGGGATGATTGAAATAATGATCACGCTGAATTTCAACTCCCTGCTGTTGCGCGCCGAGTTCCCGCAGCGAAGACTCCACGGTGGCTCGGTCATCGAGCGCGAATTTCAGTTCGACTTCGTAGGTCATATAAGACGCCGTCCCATACGCAATGTCTTCAGAAGATAATCCTGCGGCGCACATCCCGATGCGCCGCGACTCTCTTCAAGGATAGGTCGTGCAGCGCGGATATTCTATGGCGACGGCTTTCCCGCGAGCAGCAAAAGCGGAAACCAGTCAGGGACTGAGCAGCACATCCACCAACCTTCAGTCACGATGACCGCAGTTCGCGGGCTTCGTCACACAGGGTCTCTAGATAGTCCCACGTGTAGAGGCCGGTATGATGACCGTCGCTCCATTCCATGGTGAGCGCGTAGTTCCCGCTGAAACCCATTTTGACGGGATGAACGCCGGGGTCGATCTTCTCGGGTCCGACCATCCGCACTCCGGTCAGTTCGTTGACGCAATTTGCGCAAGGACAACGACCGCGCAGAAATTGAAATGGCAACTCATCGGTCCGCTCGGCAGACCAGACCAGTTCCATCAACGATTTGTCTTTAAGAGCACGGATATTCTGAGGAGGCGCGGCCATTTTTCCATTCGGATCGGGGGAGGGGCATTCTTAGTAACGATTGCGGACCAACAACTCAGTCGCGCCAGGGATGTTTAACCTTCTCCCAGTATTCGTCGAAGTTGAACTTGGGACTGTTTTCGTGGTCGTGACATTTGGTACAGACCTGTTTCTCCGCAGTCTTGACGTCGAGGTGCATTTCCTTGCGGAGAGAATCCACCAGAGTTTTATCCACGGAAGCTCTGTCTGTCTCCCATTGCTTCTCCACTTCCGAGTGACGGCTGCCGGGACCGTGGCAGTTCTCACATTGTTGACCTTCCAGGTTTGGAGTCGTCTCTTCGTTGACGAAACCGGAATCGTATCGCAGGTATTCCTGAGGTTGCCAGCCTGTCACGTGACAGCTGAGGCATTCCGGATCATTCACACGGGAAATCCAGGTATCCTCCTGCCCCTTGCGACCGATCTTCAATGTCTCATAGGCATGGGCATGCTTGGAGTCTTTCCACTTCCCGAACGACTTTTTATGGCAGGAACCGCACGTCTCGGCACCGACGAACGTGTATCCACTTGGATGTGTGACAGCGGGTTCCGTCCGGGCGAGTTCTTCAAAGGCGATGTTTTCCTGGTAGGTCCGCATGTGTTCCGCCATGCTGGGGTGATTCTGGAAGCGGCGGTTGTCCAGGTCGATCAGTTCCCAGCGAAGTTTCTGTTCGGCATCCGGATAATAACCGAGCACGCCCACGTTTTTCCCCTTCTGACCGACCATGACCATGATGCGACCAGAATCCCCGATAGGAACGGCGCGGGGGTCGGGGTCTTCGGCACTTCGGGCGGTGAACACGACATCAAAGAGCTCGTATTTCTCGGCTAACTCCTGGCTTTCTTCTGTTTCCGCGTAGGAGAGCAAAACATAGAGATCGGCGTCGGCTGCTTTCAACTCCTCGACCGCCTGCGGCAACGTTTCTTCGACCGGCAGAACCTGGATCTCTTCCTGATTGGTCTGCAACATCGATTTCTTAATCGACTCACCAATGACACCTGTCACACCAATTTTGACGCCGTTCACTTCATAAACGCGAGTTCGGTGAATAGCGCCCAGTTCCGGGTCGTTGAAGATGGTGACGTTCGCTGAGACGAACTGAGGAACAATCTGGTCGTTCGAGGGAGCTTCTTTCAGCCCCCGTTCCAGCAGTTTGGTGGAACCGAGATTTACTTCGGAAGGACCGATGCCCGTCGCCGCGTATTCCAGGTCGGTGAGAGAATCGAAGATCGCATCGAACTTGAGTTCGGATTGACGACGCGATTTCCGAAGAAAATTGCCGACATCCATCGCGGTGACCGGCCAGCCTTTTTCCTCGAGTTGGGCGAAGAGGTCAGCGCGTCGCGCCATTCCTCCCGACTGAGTTTCGGAACAGCCGCACGGTTCGAGGAATCCGTTCTGCTCACCAGAAAGAACAATCGCGAGCGCCGGATCGCCTTCCCACTCCTCGAACAGCGGTTTCGGTTCGGGCAGAGAGACGGACGAAACTTCCTCGGTTTCGCTCTTTTCCTCAACGGGATTCAACTTTGATGCCCTGGATGTCGAATTCGTCGTCGCGTTGGAACCGGTACTTGTCGTCGAATCGCATCCCGAGAGAAACAAACCCACGACCAGACAGCCCAATACTGTGAGCGACCTGTAACACACCATAGCCAGAAATCCTTGATCGTCGAATGAGGGGAGGAGACCAATTCCATTGGCCCCCGGGCGCAGCAGCAGTTTAGCGAGTGATCAGTTCGCCGAGAATAGCACTAGTATTTCGAACATTTTCGCTTCAGGGTGATTGGTCTCGATGGTGACTTTCACCGGCTTGCCAAGCGTCTTCAGAATCGGGGGGGATCCCGCGACGTATTCGAACTGCATGGTGAAATTCGCCTTGTCCTCCGACTGCTCCATGTCGCGGATGTTCACCTTCAGGAATTCGAGGTCAGATTTGGCGTCAAGGATTTTAAATTCCTCCCCTTCCGGCAACTGATCCAGTTCCTTGGCGATCACCTTCATGTCCACGGTGCGACCTTCCGCCGCACTGAAGGTGCCCATGTCGAGGGTCCAGATATTGGCGCCCCATTTCACCCCTTTTTCTCGACTCGTATTCAAAAAGGTGAAGGGGCCTTTGATCTTCCCTTCGACGCGCACTTTAACTTCGGTGCCACCTTTATAGTCCGTCTGCAGTTCGAGGAATTCGCCGAACTCGCCATAATTGAACCCGGGTGCGACGGTCACCGCGACTTCGAATCCGTTTTTGACCTCGAACTCTTTCAGTTCCTCGGGCGTCAGTTCACGTGCCTCCGCCGTGATGGATTCATGGGTGGTCGTAATTTCGTTGATCTTGAAGGGCTCCATCAACGAGCTGATGCGTCCTTTGACCGTTTTCGTCTCGCTTAAGGTCATTGAACCCACATCCCATTGTTGGGCGGGCACAATTTCAAACAGCGAGAAGACAAATCCGGTCACCCGGAACTCGATTTCACGCGTTTCCGGATCGTTGGTGTAGATGACGGCATACTGATTGAACTTGTCGGACGACCCCACCGTCGAAATTCCCTCGGGAGTCCACTCTAACTCCACCTCGACTTCGCCCCCCGGTTCGACCACCTTGGCACTGAGGTTTCCGATCGTGCACTTGCAGCTCGATTCTCCCTGGGTCAATTCCAAGGGAGCTTCACCCTTGTTGTAGATCTTGAAGACATGTTTTCCGGTCGCGTATTGTGCCTGTTTACCGAAATCAAACGATGTCTCCTCCGTAACAGCCTTCGGCTGCTTTCCCGTCGCCTTGACTTCCGGCTTCGGAGGGAGGTCCGCAGCCGAATTAGCGGGTGGCAGCACGAGCTTGTCATCGGTCGACGGCGCCGTTGCAATCGAATACAGGATCAGGCCAGCGACAACAACCACGACGGTGATCGCCAATGTTTTTGGATTCATTGAATTTCTCTTGAAACGGAAAAATCAGATCCGATCAAACGGGCAGTTGGTCCCGCTGGCGGACATCGCAACGATTGAAAAAGTCAGGAACGGGGAAGATAGAGAGACTGAATATGCCCCGGAGGATACTCTGGAAATGCAGAACGCATGGGAGAATGAAACGCGTCCTTTACTCTTCTTACAGGATTCAGACGGATATCGTTGGATATTTGGCAGAAATTGCACTAATGGCATTCTGTCCCCCGATCATTCCGAAGTCCCGTCCACGAGTTGTTTTAACCTCTCGCGCAAGGCTGAGTCCAGCCGCTGATCCGAATGCCCGGCCAGTTTATTGAGTTCATCGAGCCTCAACGCCTCGGTCGCCGCGGATTCGACCTTTTCGGGGAACCGATCTCCCGTCTCCTCCAGCAGCAGGGCATACAGGGCCCACAGCTCCGCCGAAGAGGGATAGAGCTCCAGTCCCTGGCGAAAATAGCGGATCGCCTCGTCGGCCACCACGACCCCCTGGTCAAACTGGTAGGCCTCCTGCCAGGCACGACCAAGATCGATGTAACGCCAGGGATTACGGGGATCACGAGCGAGCGCCTGATCATAGACTCGCTCAATGTCCTGTAACCGTTCCAAATCCCATCGCCCTTCCGCGACGAACTCGGAGAGGCGGTAATCTCCCTGCAGTTTGAGGGGATGCGGATCGAGCGAGTCTGCGCGGGCGGCCTCTTCGAAATGAGCGATCACGACGTCAGGTGATTCCTCATAAGCGATGGCCTCCTCTGCCAGTTCAATCTGCCATGCCGCCTGTTGAACGGGAAGCCAGGCGGTCCGATAAAGAAGTCCCATGAGGATGACGGACGACAACAGGCCCGCCAGGGCAAGGGTGCGGGCCGGCACGGAAACTTGCAGACTCGCCTGCGGTCGCATCAGCGCGAGGCAGAGGAGCAGTGTCTGCACGATCCCCGGCATCTCGATTCCGCCCGAGGCGCTCAGATGAATGAGGATCGCAAGAAGCAGCCATGGCGAGAAACGGTGAGCTTCACTCGCCAATTGATCGACGTTCTCCGCCGCGAAGCGTTTGAGCAGCACCAGGGCGACCACCGTCCCCAGACCGGTAAATAGAGCCGGCCATTCGAGGCCGCTGAAGTTGAGCCAGTACATGCCACCGACCCAGAAACACGCGATGATTCCGCCGACGAGAATTGGCTGGCGCGCGGATAACGGAGGGAGGGCTGGGCTTGATGCATTTGATTCGCCAATATCCGAAACTGGACCTCGCCTCCAATAAAGCAGGAGACCGAACACGATCAGCCCGATTCCCAGGAGAGCGAGTAATCCTCCATTGGCCCACAGGTCGAGTAGAAACTGATGGGGATCGGCGATTTCTTCGCTCGCCCCACCGGGCCGATGGCGAAGGTACGCATGGCGGAAGTTTCCCGGCCCACTGCCGAAGAAGGGGGAATCCTGTAACAGTTCCGCGGTGGCTGTCCAATAGGTGAAACGATATCGCAGCGAGCGCGGCGCTTCTGAGAAAACTTCGGTATCGATGGCCCCGGTGAGCCAAGCGACCGCGACGAGGCCAATAACGAGGCCCCCCCCGAGCAGGGTGACTCGCCACCACCGTTTTGAAAAACGGCTTATCAACAGCGCACCTGCCGTGAGCAGCAGTGCCAGCCAGGCACTCCGACTTTTGGTCAACAACAATACGAAGCAAATGAGCGCGACGACAACGAAAGGGGCGATCCAGCTTTGCGATGAGCGAGTTTCAATTCGCGTGAATAAGAGCGCGATCCATCCCCCCAGTAGAAACAGGAGCAGGGCGGCATACGAGTTCGTCAGCGCGAAGAAACCGAGTGGCTCGCGACTGCCGAGCAATCTGTTCTCCCAGCTTTGCAGGACGTCGGGGTCTTCGGGGATTCCCTGCTCTTTGAAGAAGGCTTGAGCGGTCTGAAAATCCTCTCGATCCTGCTGCGTCCACTGAGAGGAGTCCGAGTTCCGCAGTTGGAGGTAGATTTCTTTCTGTTGCAGGTATTCCTGACTCGTGCTCTCATACCAGATGTAATGCTGCCACAGTCCGACACATGCCAGTGGCAGGGCGCTCGCGAGGATGAGTGCGATCAGATCCCTTCGCCATTCCAACCTCGCGACAACGCGGCACAGGATCCACCAGGTAGTACCAAGGCCGATCCATTCCCAGCAGAGGTTCACTGCCGCGCGCAATTGTCCTCCAGTTGAGTACAACCATGCGCAACCGGCGACATGTCCCGCGACAATGAGCATCAACCCGAGGGAGATGGGATCGAAAGACCAGGTCCTTCTATCGGCACCTACCTCATCGTTACTACCCGCAGCTATCCCCGTGCGCCGTTCTCGAAAATCCGCCCAGCAGAGCAGGGCGGCCGCGAGCAGCCAGAGCAGGGTAATCCATAAGGTTTCACCACCAATGGCCCCCTCGGTGATCGTCAGCCAGCGGAGCATCCACGCCAGTCCACAGGTTCCCAACGCCAGCATCAGGAACGGAGACGGCCCCCGTGCCTCGGCGGATTTGGTCGCGGAGGTTGTGGATCGTGGTTTTCGAGGGCCAGCCATCGGTGGAAGGGAATCCAATCTCTTGGCAATTGACGAAACAGAATTACGTCGATTTGGGAGGAGGTAGGTCAACGGAGGGCGCGGGCTGGCTGAGTTGCCTTACTTTAGCAGACGCCGCCAGTTCAAGAATGGCAATCAACAGCAGAACTCCTAACGTCGCTAACAGTGCCACGACTGCCGTGAACCAGGAATCGGCATGGAAAAGCAGGACGCCCGTAAGGCCGGTAATGAGTGTCGTCAGGTGAATCGTCAGCACCGCCTGCCAGTTGTTGAGCCCCAACGCGACGAGCCGGTGGGAGAAATGTTTCTTATCGGGCTGGAATGGGCTGCGTCCTTCCCACAAACGAATACAGATAACGGAACCGAAATCGTATAACGGAACCGCCAGGATACAGAGTGGCGCGAGGACCGCATGATGACGACCATCCGAGGAACTGTAGTAGGTTCCGAGCATGGTCACAGTCCCCATGCACAGACCGATAAAAGTACTCCCCGCGTCCCCCATGAAAATTTTTGCGGGGGTCCAGTTGTGGACGAGGAAACCGGCGAGACTGCCGACCAAACTCAACAATAACCCCGCAACGAGCCAGCGCGGCTCGCTGGGATGCGAGAGCATCAGCGCGGCAAACATGCTGGCGCTGATGAGCCCGATGCCTGCCGAAAGCCCATCCATGTTGTCCATGAAGTTGAACGCATTGATCAACACGACGATCCACAGCACTGACAGCAATATCGTCAACCAGGGGAAAGGCAGAAAGAGTGTCAGCCCAATGCCTGATTCCACGAGCCATGCGGCAATAAGTCCTTGCGCGAGGAGGCGACTCCACCAGGGGAGGTGATAGCGGTCATCAATCAGCCCGAGAAAGACGAGAATCGCTCCTCCTCCCATAATCTGCCACAGCAATGTCGACCGGTAGAGGATGCCTGAGCAGAGTTCCTGAAACAGTGTTTCCAGTTGAAACAGTTCCAGGACTTGTCGCACCCGGGGGGCGAGGGTCTCGTTTTCTAATGAGAAAGCTACGGCCAGCGCTGCCAGTAGTGGCAGCAGGACGGCGAAAAACATCGCAACGCCACCTCCGAGCGGTTTTGCTTCGAGATGCACTTTCCGCGCGGCGGGTTTATCCACGAGGCCCATGCGCGGAGCCAGCCGACGCATCAGGCCCGTCAGTATCAACGACAGCACGAACGAACTTCCCGCGCTCACCAGAATGTAGGAGATCATGAAAGGGACTGACTCTCAGAGCGGGAAAGGCGTGGAGCGGAACGATTTATTTAAACAGCGAAATATTTGACGGAATGGACAACAAGATAGCGTTCACTCTTCGGGAACGTCGTACTTCTTTTCCAACCGTTTCAACTCGCGGGTGAGTCGTTGTTGGACATCAGCGACTTCCGGCTCGCCATACAGGTTATTGAGTTCCTGCGGATCATTTTCGAGATCGTAGAGTTCCTGCTCGTTGATTTCGTAGAAATCGATCAATTTGTAGCGATCAGTCCGGACT
The DNA here is from genome assembly GCA_002702685.1 of Planctomyces sp. Taxonomy (GTDB): domain Bacteria; phylum Planctomycetota; class Planctomycetia; order Planctomycetales; family Planctomycetaceae; genus Polystyrenella. The sequence goes on along the minus strand of PABD01000199.1, from coordinate 486 downwards.
CCTTTGTGCTTATGAACCATATGCACCGCGGGATATTCAAAATATTGATAGTAGAGGCTGTCGCGCCAGTCTTCGGGTACGGAACCATCCATCAAAGGTTTCAGGCTCTCTCCCTGCATCTCCTGCGGAATGGCGACTCCGGCCGCATCAAGAAAGGTCTCGGCGAAGTCGAGATTCGTCACCAGCGCTTCATTGCGACTACCAGCCTTGGTCAGTCCCGGCCAGCGTACAATAAACGGCATCCGATAGGATTCTTCATACATGAAACGTTTGTCGAACCAGCCATGTTCGCCGAGATAAAACCCCTGGTCCGAGGAATAAATCACGATGGTATTTTCCGCGAGACCTGTTTCGTCCAGATAATCCAGGACGCGTCCAATGTTGTCATCCAGCGAAGCAATACAGCGCAGATAATCTTTCATGTAGCGCTGATACTTCCAGCGGACCAGTTCCCTGCCCGTCAGTTTTTGAGCACGGAACTCCTCG
>PABD01000198.1 GCA_002702685.1 Planctomyces sp. | reverse complement strand
CCCCGGCACATATGTCGCCTGCCACTACATCAAGCTGATCGATTTCTCGTTCCCGGGTAAACTCAAAACCATTACGGCGACCGGCCAGCGGGGACTCGTCGGGCCCCAGGATGGCACGACCTGGGACAGCACGCAGTTGCGAATGGTCTATGAATACGAGTCCGGACGGAACGCCGCCTTTGATATTCACACGTCGTGGGTCACCCCCGACAACTTCCCCGGTTACGTGGAGCAGGAAGTCCAGTTCCGCTTCGACAATGGACTGTGGAATGGTCACTCCCGCAAGCGGGGAGTCGAGTGTACGGTGGAAGGAGAAACGCCGTTCAATATCAAGAACAGCATCAACACCCACTTCAACCAGCAGTTCCTGGAACCATGGGGACAACGCTCGCAGCGCGGGTATGGCATTGAAGTCATCGAACGCTTTGCCCGGGAAGTCGCCTATGTCGAACATGGCGGTGGAGACCGCGGTCAGCGGCTCGAAGAGATGCGGGCACGGGCCTACAACGACCTCGCCGCCGATCGCCAGACCGTCGCGACGGTCCACGCACTCGAAGCGATTCTGGAACGGGCCGCGGCGGGTGAACCCGACTGCGTGGTCCGCGTCAACGACCCGCACGGGGGACTGGTCCTCTACCGCCCCGGCGTCGCCGATCCCGAAGTCCTCTACAGCGGCGAAGTCTAGTCCTGTCCAGGACATGTGTGACGGCTATCGAACCCGAACAGCCCTTGAAAGCATCAGGCTACGCCGCCAGAACACCCGGACGTCATTTGGAAGTCGAAATAGCTCGTTCCCGGGAAAACTGAGAGGGCTTCCCCTCTCGTTGCGAAAGTTTTTCAATAACGGGGTGAACCCGAACGGAATACTGGCGTCCTCCGGGTGATTTGGCTATTCTGTATACACTTTGGGCCTGACAGCCCGATTCCATTCATTATTATTCGCGGACAGGTAACTGCAAGACAGGTAGAACTTATGGCCACTCCGATTCAATTCGCCGGTGAAGATCGTTCCAACAAAGTGCGGGAGACGATCACCACACAGGAACCGATCGCGCTGCGGACATACACCCCCTCGCAGGCCGTGTTCGCCAAGTCGGCCGGTTGTTACCACTGGACCCCCGAAGGACGCCGCCTGTACGACTTCTCTTCGGGCGTGCTCGTCGCCAACCTCGGTCACAATCCCCGTCGCTGGATGAAGCGATTCGCCGAGTACATGAAATGGGAACCCGAGCACCTGACGGGCGAAGGAGCAGGGGACTACTTCGAAGCCGTCACCCTGACCGCCTATAACGCCATTACCGAAATCGAAGCCCAGTCGGTCGCGCGGCTGGTCAGTCATCTCGGCAAGACAGCCGGGGGTGAAAAGCTCGATACGATCATGTGGGCCGCTTCGGGATCCGAAGCTGTGCAGAAGGCACTCTGGGCCTGCCTCCACCGTGACCACGATCGCGATCTCATCATCGCTACCCGCTATGGTTTCCACGGCAAGAAGGGCCTCGCCGGCGCCGTGACCGGATCGGAAAAAGACAAAGACCGGGATCCCCGCGTTAAATTCATCAGCTTCCCGCGCGAAGAATGCGACGACACGAGCAAGTACGGCGACCCGATCGACCTCGCCCCGTACAAAGCGGAACTCGATGCCCTCTACGAAGAATACGGTTGGCGGCTCAACTGCCTGATCACCGAACCGTACCTCGGTGGCGGCGGCAGCTATCATCCGCCGGCCGAGTACCTGCAGATGCTGGTCGAATGGTGTAACGAAAAAGACGTGATGTTCATCCTCGATGAAGTGCAGGCCAACTTCGGTCGGACCGGGAAGATCTTCGCGTTCGAGAAATACGGCATCACTCCCGACTTCGTCTGCATGGGGAAAGGCCTCGGCAACGGAATTCCAGTCGCCGCTGTCGCCGGTCGCAACGATGTGATGGCGAGCCTCAAATATGGTGAAGCGTCCGATACCTGGTCAGCCTCTCCCATCGCCTGCGCCGCCGTCCTCGCCACGCTCGACGAATTCGAACAGGGGAACGTGATGGAAAACACCCAGGTGATTTCCAAACTGTTCTTCGATGGACTCGAAAAGCTGAAAGATTCCGGTGTCATCGCGAAAGTGCGCGGCGAAGGACTCGTCTTCGGTATTGAGTGTGCCCCCATGGGCGACCTCAGTTCAAACGAAGTCGCCGTGGCCGTCGTTAAAAAATGCTACGAAGGCCAACCCGGCGGAGACGGTATCCACTTCCTCGGACCACTCTCCGGCAACGTCCTCCGCGTCAGCCCCCCGCAGACGATGACGACCGAAGAAGCCAACGCTTCTCTCGCCCTGCTGCATACGCTGGTGGAAGAACTCGCTGCCGAACTGAAAGGTTCCACGGTTTCTGCCTGAGCGCGATAACGCATGGGTTACGCCGTTGCTACGCAAACCTGCGTCTCATCATCGCGCACCGCTTGTGCCTGTCAGCACCCAGACGACTCTGACGAGATTGTCCGGGCCACCCGTTTTGATATGGTTGCCTGCGTTCTATAGAATGCTCGCCCGACGCGCTACCTGCGGCTTGCACTCCCAAGGGTGGCACTGTCTGGCTCGTCCAGCACTGGGAAAGCAGGTTGGATCGAAGGCGTCGTTACAAACTGAGTGAGCGATCGGCTGATTGCTGTCGCAACCCGGACAACTCGAAAGCGAGATTGTCCGGGCTACCCCCCCGCCTGTCTTAGTCCCGTGCTTTCCATCCCGAGACCGGTTGTACGTCGGCTTCGACGGTTCGCGTTACCTTGCGGGGTGCTTCGGGGGCAACCGGCGGGGCGGGGACGGGAATGATTCTCTGGTGAGTCACGACCCGGGGAGCTGAACCGCTTCCGGTTTTCTGCCAATTGCGAGTTGTTGCGCTGGATGATGTTCCGCTTCCCGAGTTATTCCACGCAACGGGTCCCTCTTCGTCGATTGGCGCCGGAAGTGGCGGCGGAATCACGCTCGGAGTCCGTGTCGGGCTCGGCTCCTCGGGCACGGGTTTACGGCTGTCAAAGACGGGCGGCTCCGGCGCGATGATCTCCAGCGGTTCCGAATGCAGCAGGTGGTATTTGTCTTCCCAACCATGAGCACGGGCGATCTCGCGACGTTCTTTCTGCGAGTACGCTTGTTTCTTCCAGTCGCCCTCGATCAACGTGATATTGTTTTCATCCAGCAGGATACCCTGACGGTGGTGAACCTCGGCGATGGCCTGGTTGTATTGCACCACCGTCTGAAAGAATGCGACTTCCGCTTCGACCAGACGCAATCGGGCTCGGAGCAGTTGGTCGAGAGAGGTCCGGCTGTTGCGGAAGTTTTCTTCCTCCGCCCGCAGGAAATCTTCGGCCGCTTTACGACTCTGGAAGTTGGTCTCCGCTCGCACGTAAGCGCCTTCCATCTGGCTGACGGCAGAAGCGAGTTCGTCGATGACCTCTTTTTCCTGGGCGGCGAGAGAGGCTCGCAGTTTCGCCAGGATCAATTCGTTGTTCCGTACCTGCGAATGCGCGGCCCGCTGACCGATCGGTACGGATAACTCGAAACCCAGGTTCCAGCCGGTCTGTTCACCCGCGGTGATCGTCTCGAGATAGCTATCGAACCCCTGACCGGTCACACCATCGTTGTCGTTCGCGCTCTTCAGGTGATCGCCGAAGCCATTCACCTGGTAACGGGAGACGAAGTCCAACCGGGGTTTGAGCAGATTCTTCGCCGCGCGAAGTTGCAACTCGAAACTTTGAATCTGCCATTTGGTGCGGCGGAGCTCGGGACGTTGTGAGAGGGCGTTAAGCTGGGCCAGCTGCCAGTCGGGGTAGAACTCGGCCAGCTGTGCTTCAGTGGAAGGACGAATCAACCGGCCATCGTTGACCGGCAGTCCCAACATGCGGCGGAGACGCAGCTCGGCACTGTAGAGATCGTTGAGGGCCGACTGCGAACGATCACGGGCCGAGTAGTAGTCGGCTTTCGCCTGGGAGACCTCGGCGTAACCTCCCCCCTGGATACCTTGTTCCGCTTTGGCGGCAACCTGTTCCCAGAGCCGGAAAGAGAATTGCTCCGACAGCTTCTGGCTGTCGTGAACGCGATAGGCGAGGGCGAGTTCCCAGTAGAGGTCTTCGACTTCGAGCATCATGTTATTCATGGCGATTTCCAGTTCGGAAACCACGATGTCATTGTTGATGCGCGCAATGACGACCCCTTGATTTACACCCGATACACCGGAAAGGTTGCTTCCAATCGGACCGGCGATCCGATTGAACTCCGTACCATGCCCCGCGAGCAACGGTTGCCGGAATTCGGCCTGCACCGAACCGGTGTAGGCGGAGGGGAAGAGTCGACTCGGTGCATTCGAACCGACGTAATTGATGTTATTGGAGAGGGCAAACGAGCCCCCTTGGGCGAATTGTTTCTGCAGCCGCGACGAGAGCGTTCCCGTCTCCTGTTTCAGCACAGAACCGGCGGGCAAACCTCCTGAGTTGAAGATGCTGTTCTGCACCTCTTCATTGCGTCCCCACAACATGGAAGTCGTCATGGTCGTATCGAAATCGGCGAGGGCCGCCTCGACACCGCGTGACCCGAGCAGCACACCTGTTTCCTGGATGGCGGGGTCGTAGACGGAGTTCACGCCAAGTGGATTGTTCAGCAGTGGATTCTGCGGCGAAAGAAACTGGGCCGATTGCTTGATGATATCGCTGTTCGCCAGAGCGATGTGAATCGCCTCGGCAATCGTGAGGTCCCACAGTTCCGTATCCTTCAACTCTTTGATCGAGCGAGGAGGCCTGGCGGAAACGGCATCGGGGTTGGTCTCGGTGAAGACCGACGGATATTCGATGCTCGCGAGCGAGTCTTTATAGTAGTTGTGCTTGGGCTTGTTGAAGTAGATGAGCTTCTGGCTGCCCGCCATACACCCGACCGACGCCAGCGCGCAGACCAGCACGAGCGCGAAACGCAGTTGCGTCAGCCCGTATTCAATGCAGGCACCGCTACCAGGCTGTTTTCTGGATCGTGGGGAGATTTTGCTCACAGGGTTTTCTCAAGGTCAGCCCCCCCTGGAGTCAATTCAGATCGGCGGACACGTGAAGCGGTCCGCCCATCAGGATGCAAATCTTACAATCGTTACTCTATACATTTGGTGCGGGGATGCTCGGTAGAGACTCTCCCCGACGCTAAAAAACACTAATCGCCACCACCGTTATCGTCCGCGCAATCGGATTACTTTTGCTTATCTGCCTAATTTTTGACATTCGTTCCGGATAGGCTTACGCGTCCCAAGATCAGTGGCGCCAGTGGCCTTTGTGAAAACCTGCACGGTCCGGGGGATCTGGGGAGAGAGAGTTGCATTTCGTTACCGCGAGAGACCACAATGGATCAACCCTCGTTGATTGGTGCCAGCGCGTCCCTTTTGGCGGAGGATACCTACCGGAACAAGCACGTCTTCGCCCGTGAAGACTTTGGATAAACGCCTACAGGAGAACACCTTATGCTTCATCACTCTTCGTCCTGCCTCAAGTGGATGCTCGCCCTGGCGGGAGTGTGTCTGATCGGTCTGCCGCAAGGCATTTCGGCCGCCGAACCGGAATTCGTCTCGATCTTCGACGGAAAGACGCTCGACGGCTGGGACGGCAATCCGGAATTCTGGCGCGTGGAAGACGGCGCGATCACCGGCGAAACGACCAAAGAGAATCCCACTAAGGGAAACACGTTTATTATCTGGCGTGACGGCATGACGGGGGATTTCGAACTGGAACTCGATTACAAAATCATCGGGCACAACTCTGGTATTCAGTACCGCAGCTTCGAAGTTCCCGACATGAAGTGGGTCGTCGGTGGCTATCAGGCCGACATGGAAGCGAACGACCGTTACTCGGGTATCAACTACGGCGAGCGGTTCCGCGGCATCCTGGCGGATCGCGGTCAGAAAACCGTGATCGGCGCGGACCACAAACCGACCGTTGTCGAAACGTTCGGCGATACCGCCGGCCTGCAGGAGCACATTAAGAAAGAAGACTGGAACCACTACCGCATCGTCGCGAAGGGTTACAACTTCGTGCACTACATCAACGGTGTGCGGATGAGCGAAGTCACCGATGAGGACAAAGAGCAACGTCGCGATTCGGGTCTGCTGGCGCTGCAGCTGCACGCCGGTCCGCCGATGAAAGTGCAGTTCAAGAACATCAAGCTGAAACAGTTTCCCGCGAAGAAAGTCTCCGCGAAAGAAAATGACGATGATAAGAAGGTGGTGTTCATCGCCGGAAAAAAGAGCCACGGGTACGGCGCCCATGAACACAAAGCCGGATGCATGTTGCTCGCAAAAGCCCTGGAACAGAACATGCCGGGGTTTGAGTCTGTCGTCGTGACCAACGGTTGGCCGACCGATAAATCGGTCTTCGACGGCGCTGATTCCATTGTCATCTACTGTGACGGCGGTGAAGGGCACCCGATCAATCAACACTTAGACGAAGTCGATGCCATGATGAAAAAGGGTGTCGGCCTGGTGCTGATTCACTATGCAGTCGAAGTCCCCAAACAACCCTCGGGAGCCAAATTCCTCGACTGGACCGGCGGATTCTTCGAAATGAACTGGTCGGTCAATCCGCATTGGACAGCGAGCTTCGACGAGTTCCCGGATCACCCCATCGCGAACGGCGTCAAACCGTTCAAGATCAACGACGAATGGTACTACCACATGCGATTCATCGAAGGAATGAAATCGGTCACTCCGATTTTGACCGACATTCCCCCCGCCAGCACGCTGGAGCGACCCGATGGTCCTCACAGCGGAAACCCATATGTCCGCGCGGAAGCGGGCAAACCGCAGCACGTCGCCTGGGCGCGTGAACGGGAAGATGGTGGTCGTGGCTTCGGTTTCACGGGGGGGCATGTCCACTGGAACTGGGGGAACGACAGCCACCGCATGCTGGTCTTGAACGCCATTGTCTGGACAGCCGGGGGTGAAGTTCCTGAAGAAGGCGTTCTCTCCAGCACACCGACGATCGAAGAACTCGAAGCGAATCAGGACTACGACAAACCCGCCGACTACAACCCGGCTCGCATCCAGAAAATGCTCTCCGAATGGAAAACGGCCCTCGCCGACTGAAGGGTGATCGAACGACAGTCATACTGAGCGCGGCATGCTTTCTTCCTGCAGCCAGCAGTGGCACCCTCCCCGAATACGACCTGCCCATAACTCACCGAGTAGCTCTATGAAGTTTTTATCCACGTCGCTTGTCTTGTTTTCGTTTCTGCTCGTCACCGCCTGTCTGGTTGCCGAGGAACCCGAGCGACAGGCCGAGAACGCCCTGAATGGTCTTGATGTCGCCGAGGGGCTCGAGGCGAGTCTCTTCGTTTCCGAACCGGAGATGCTGAGCCCGACGAATATCGACATCGATGCGTATGGGCGGGTCTGGGTCTGTGAGGTGGTCAACTACCGTCGGCGAAATGGAGAGCGCCCGGACGGGGACCGCATCCTGATCTTCGAAGACGAGAATGGTGACGGCAAAGCCGATTCGCAGAAGGTCTTTTACCAAGGACGCGATATCGATACGGCGATGGGCATCTGTGTGCTCGGTAACCGGGTGATTGTTTCCGTCGCTCCCTATGTATTCGTGCTCATCGACGATGATGGCGACGACAAGGCGGATCGTAAAGAGATTCTGTTTTCCAAAACCGGACAACCGCAACACGATCACTCGAACCACGCGTTTATCTTCGGCCCCGACGGCAAGCTGTACTGGAACTTCGGCAACACGGGGCAGGCGGTGCATGACGCCGAAGGCAACCCGGTCGTCAGCCAGGAAGGTCACCCGGTTGTCGACAATGGCAAACCCTACATTGGTGGCATGGTCTTTCGCTGTGATCTCGATGGAAGCAACTTCGAAGTCCTCGGACACAATTTCCGTAACAATTACGAAGTGACGGTCGATTCCTTCGGAACGCTCTGGCAGTCGGACAATGATGATGACGGAAACCAGGGCGTTCGCATTAACTATGTGATGCAGCACGGTAACTACGGCTACCGCGACGAACTGACCGGCGCCGGTTGGCGTGATCCCCGTGTCGGCATGGAAGAAGAAATTCCGCTTCGCCACTGGCACCTGAACGACCCGGGCGTCGTTCCGAATCTGCTGCAGACAGGGGGCGGGTCGCCGACGGGGATTTGTGCCTACGAAGGAAATCTGCTGCCCGACGTCTTTCAGAACGAAATCATTCATTGCGACGCGGGACCGAATATCGTTCGCGCTTACCCGGTGGAAAAAGCAGGAGCCGGTTACACGGCGGAGATCGTGAATGTCCTCGAAGGGACACGGGATAAATGGTTCCGTCCTGCGGATGTGTGTGTCGCGCCGGACGGCTCCCTGATCGTCGCCGACTGGTACGATCCGGGCGTTGGCGGACACCGGATGGGAGACATTGAAAAAGGGCGTCTGTTCCGTATCGCCCCCAGTGGTGCCTCATACCAGGTGAGCGACTTCGACGTCTCCACGATTGAAGGAGCGATCGAAGCACTCAAATCCCCCAACCTCGCGCGTCGTTACCTCGCGTGGACGGCATTGCATGAAAAACAAGATGAAGCCGAAGCCGCGCTCGTGGCGCTGAGCCAGGATCGCAATCCCCGGTATCAGGCGCGGGCCTTCTGGCTGCTCGGCAAGATCAAAGGTCGCGAATCACAGACGATCGATGAAATGATTGCCAGCGAGAACAGCGACATCCGCGTTCAGGCGATCCGTCTCGCGCAGCAGGTGGATACGGACCTCGCGGCACTGATTGCCAGACTGAGCAACGATTCTTCCCCGCAGGTTCTGCGAGAATGCGCCCTGGCGGTGCGGGGACTTCCCACGGAAGTCAAAACGCCGCTCTGGACGAAACTCGCTCAGAAATACGATGGACAGGACCGCTGGTACCTGGAAGCGCTCGGAATCGGCGCGGCCGGGGATTGGAACGCGTGCCTGAATGAATGGTTGCAGGCGGTGGGTGACGACTGGAAGAGCGAAGCCAATCGCGACATCGTCTGGCGATCGCGGGCCACAAACTCCGCGGAATTGCTGGCGCAACTGCTGAAAGATGATTCACTCCCCGATGCACAGGTCCCGCATTATCTGCGGGCGCTCGATTTCGTTCCGAAAGAACATCGAACCGACGCCCTGATCGAACTCGCCCTCCACACGGACCCGGCCGACCAATCAGCGCGGACAAACCTGATCGTACAGGAGGCGCTCGTTCGGTTACCTTCTTACGATCTGATCAAAGAAGGAAACCTCGAAGACGCATTCGCGACAGCCCTCGATCGATTGCAGGGAACGGCCGCGTTCGTCGACATCACCAGCCAGTATCAACTGGAAGATCGTTATCCGCAGTTACTCGAAATTGCGATGCAGAATCCCGGTTCGGACCTGTCCGTAAAAGCGATCATCACGTTACTGCAGGCCAAGCAGTTCGATCTCATCCGGAAACGACTGGATGCCGCGTCGCCAGAAGAGGCGGAAAAACTGATCCTGGTGATTGGTAACTCACAGCACGGGGGCTCGGTGGCGGTCTTCAAGGAATACCTCACCAACGAAGAGGCCCCACTCTCTCTCCGTCGCCTGGCGACGATGCAGCTTGGTAAATCCCGCTACGGTGCGGAACAACTGCTCGAATGGTCGAAGGTAAATTCGATTCCGCGAAATCTGCGAAAGTCAGCGGAAGCGGCGTTGATCGGTTCGGCGGACGAGAAGATCCGGAAGGCAGCGGTCATCATTTATCCGCAGGCTCCTTCCAAGAATGACAAACCGTTGCCGCCGATCCAGGAACTGGCGAAGAAAAAAGGGAATGTCGCCAAAGGCCGGCTGGTATTCAACGGAGACGGAACGTGCATCAAATGTCATCAGGTGCATGGATTCGGAAAAGACTTTGGTCCGGCTCTGACGGAGATCGGTTCCAAGTTGAGCCGCGAAGCAATGTACGAAGCAATTCTATTTCCGAGCGCGGGGATCAGTCACAACTACGAAGCGCACACGTTGCTTGACGCGGACGGGAACATTTACACCGGTCTGGTCAGCAGTGAAACCGATGAAGAGGTGACGATCCGTACGGTCGATGGCATTTCTCGCACCGTTAAACGGGAGAACATCGAAGAGTTCGACAAACAGGACATCTCACTAATGCCGGCCGACCTGCAGAAGACGATGACCGAAGCGGACCTGGTGGACCTGGTCGAGTACATGACGACCTTGAAGAAAGAGCAGTAGGCGCTGTGGAAGTAGTCCTGTGAAGAAGGGACCGGGTCGCTCAACTCATGCCAGATGGGCGAGGTTCGCCGACGCGCTACTCTTTTTCCCCGTGAAACTCGGACCATCGTTTCCATGCATACGTCCATTCCATCCACATCCGCATCATCGACCACAGAACCCGCATGCGGGAGAGGTGCTCGGCGGGAAGTTTGGCCTGTTGAACCGTTGAGAGGCGCGCGGCTTCGGTAAGTCCGGCGCGGTCGGCCAGTTGCCGGCAGATCTCGTCGGCAGAGAGCGGCCCCTCTTCTTCATCGACCAGACCGGCACCTTCCGCTCGGACGAATAACTCGAACAGCTGCGATCGCTGGGGGTCGATCTCCAGCGGAACATTTTCCTTCTGGGCATGCTGTACCAGTTTTTCCAGTTCGTCGAGGACGGAGGTCGTCACTGCCTGTTCCGAAACAGGTCCGGTCATGAGTTCACTTTCTGCGATAGCGCTGTCGCCATAGTGTCAGGTGGAATTAGGAGGCAAAGGCCTATTCTACTCAAAACTGGTCTCGATTACAGGGACGGCCACGGACGGAATCAGCCCAATTCGGGTCCTCTCCCCCGAAAGCAGGGGACAGCCCCCTCTGGTGTGGTACAATAGGAGAGTCCCCTTTCTCCGTACCTGCCTGATCACTTCCCTGAGGCCCCGTCGGCCGGGTTGAGCATGTCGCCCTTTGTAAACTCCATAATCGTGCTTTCTCTGGCGGGTTGGATGGCCCTCCTGCTCTGGCGCGATCTGTACAAGTCGTACACGGGCTCATTCGCCTGGCTGGTCGTCATCAGCCATATCGCGACGATTCTGTTCATGTTCTTCGCGATGTACGTCGGAAACAAGCTGGGCCAGTTGTACTATCGGGTCGACTACACAGTGCAGGACCTGATGGAGTTGTACGGCAACTCCCGGATTGTCGCGGGGATCGGCGCGTGGCTGGTCGTCAGTGCGTTCATGGGGTTGTTCCTGTCGGCCAAGCAGGATGAACGGGATTTCAGCGCCCGCGCCGCAGAACTGGAACGAGAACACGAGCGTCAGAAGCAGGCCTCCGAAGCCGAGCGACAGGACGCGTCGACGCCATTATCCACGCCAGCCGACGAAGCTTCCGAACAGAAATCCTGAAGCGTCAGCCGACGGAAGAGGATTGATCAATTCCGATGGGATCGCCAAAAACGGGTTTCTCGGGATTGTCAGCCGTATAGCGGAGTGCGAGACTGAACAGGGCCCCTTATCCCTGCATCGCCACTCTTGCCGAGACCCGGTTTCATGACGCAAGCTGACTCAACCACCGGCCCTATGGACGCCTTCTCCGTTCGTCCCCGCCTCTCGACGCGCCTTCTCAGGTTCGCCGGCCTGCTCCTCGTTGTTTGTTTCGCCCTGCTCCTTTACTGGAACTGGACCAACCTGCTGCTGGCCGTTACGCCCGCGAAGAGCGCGGAGGAACAGCAGCAGATCGTCGACGAACTGGCGGCCTTCGGGGTAAAGTTTCAGACGGACGCGGAAACAGGCAAGGTAACCCATGTCTTTTTCCCCGCCAGCCGCCAACTCAACGACAGCCACCTGCTGAAACTCGCGGGCTTTGACAGCGTTGTCGATCTGCAGATTGGGGACAACAAGTTTTCGGATAGCGCGATCAAAGTGGTCCAGGGGATGCCCAAACTGGAAACCTTGTACGCCAGTGGCACGCTGATTACCGGTGAGGGGCTCGATTCCGTCGCGACCTGTTCTGAGCTCAAGATACTGAATGTGGATGGCTGCTTTGGTATCGAACCGGAAGGTTTCGCGGCGCTTAAGTCTCTTCAGAAACTGGAGGCGTTCAGCGCGAGCAATTGTACTTTCGGCGAGGAAGGGGCCGCGGCATTCAAGTCACACCCGACCCTTCGTGAGATTAACCTCTCCGGAAATGAGTTGCTCAATCTCGAGGCCATGACCAGCCTGGGGAGCATTCCGAACCTGGCTGTTTTTATTCTGGATACCTCTCCTATTACGGATAAATCATTCGTCGGTCTGAAGCCGGCTCAGAACCTGGAAATTCTCGCCATCGATTATTGCTCCAATCTGACGGACGCCTCGCTCCAGGTGATTGGTGGGTTCGAAAAATTGAAGATGCTGAATCTGATGGGATGCTCGCGGATGACCGACAAAGGTCTTGCGGCGCTCTCTAACCTGAACGATGTTGAAGAGCTGAACCTGTACCTCAGCGGCACGACTCCGGCGGCACTCGCGCAGCTCACGCACATGCATAAGATGGTGCATTTCCGATTTAACGCAGTCGAAGCAACGGATGACGAGCTCAAGCATTTGCAGAACTTCCCGTTGCTGCAGGAGATTCAGATACCGGGCGCGCACCTGACCGACGAAGGACTTCAGCCGTTGAGCGGGTTAACAGAATTACGCGAACTCCTGATCGGGGGGAATGACCAGTTCACTGGCACCGGCCTTAAGTACCTTTCGAATTCCAAAGAGTTGTGGCGGCTGGGATTGATCAATGTTCCAGTCACGGATGAGGCGATCCCTACGCTCTTGGAATTCCCTGAACTGTGGGATTTGACCTTGCGGGATGTTCGTGTCAGCGATGAGTCCATTCCGACGCTGGGCAAAATGAACCTTCGCAAACTGGGGCTCCTCTATACCGACGTCACCCCCGACGGTGTATCCCGACTGAAAAAAACGCTGCCGGAATGCGAAGTGATGTTCGTTCAGCCCGAAGGTCGTTAAGTCGTCTCACACCAACGGTTCCCCCGCCCCGCTCAATCCGACAGGGCGAATGTCAACACGGCAAAATCCCGGGTTCGGGTATAGGGTAAAAAAGATGTGAGTTGATTCTCCCCATTTCCTGAAAATGTCGAACGCTCTATAATCAAATATAGTCCTCCCCGTGAGGATGCGGCTCGCCACACACCCTCCCGAGGCGTGCTCCTCGCCGACCGAGCCCGTCCCTCGCTTCCGCCACCGATTCGGAAAAGCTGAATGTTCAATCATAACCGAGGTTAGGATGACAAAATCACTGAAAGGTCAATATCTGATCGCCAGTCGGCAGCTCCGTGACCCCAACTTCTACAAAAGTGTCGTACTGATCGTCGAAGACGATGAGACAGAGGGTACGATGGGACTGATTATTAATCATCCCTCTGCGCTGCGGGTCTCGCAGGCAGTCGAAGGCTTTTTCTGCCTTCCCGAGACGGAAGAGCGACTCTTCATCGGCGGCCCCGTCGAACCGACAGCCCTCTTTCTGCTGCACAGCTTCACCGAGTACAACGACGGCGAAGCAAACATTCTGCCTGGTATCTTTCTGGGCAGCAGCGCGGAAACATTCGAGCAGGTCATCGAGTCCCTCGGCATGGGGGGCTCCGGCCGCTGGTTCCGGGTGTTCTCCGGATGCGCCGGTTGGGCGCCGCAGCAATTGCGCAGCGAAATTGCCCGTGGCGACTGGCTGATTCACCCCGCGAACTCCGAAGATCTGCTCGGGGTCGAGCCGTATGATTTCTGGGAACGAGTCTCCCGCGAAGCGACGCCTTACGAAGGGCTGATCCCCAAGGTGATCGGCAATCCGGAATTCAACTGATCTAACGGCGTGTTTGCAGTTACTTCGAGGTCACGATTCCGACGCAGTTGCGGCAATTGCCGGCTTTGGCTGATTCGCCATGCGATCCCGGTAGACATAGATGCCATTGAGGAAGGGTTCGGTCCGATTGAACTGTCTCAATCGCGCGACTGTTTCCGTATTGAGTACCGACCCTTTGGGCAGAAGCAGTACCCCCCGCGGCGTGCGCAATTCCCGCGAGCGTACCTGTTCCCGCAGTTGCTGCACTTCTTTCGTGAGCCGGAATTTTTCCGCCGCCTCCGCAACGGTGACTCGCAGTTGTTCGTCGCTCCAGGGTTTGGAGATGTATCGAAATACGTTTCCGGCGTTGATCGAGTCGATCGCCGCATTGATATCCGCATTGCCCGTCAGGATGACGCGAACCGTATCCGGCGCCAGCTGTTTGACTTACTCCATCAGGGCAGAGCCCTGAATCTCCGGCATGCGTTGATCGGAAATCACCACGGCGATGTCGCCGGTTTCCACATAGCGTAAGGCTTCCGCCGGATCGGTCGTACCGATCACGTCAAACCCACCCCGCTTGAGGGCAATCGATCTCCATTCCGATCGAAATCGGGAAGCTGGTAGAAAGAAGGTCGGCGGCGGCGAGATTGATGACCGTGATAAATCGATCCACACTCACACCCAGAATCGGCATCGGTAACAGTGAGACTAGATCCTGCACCATCTCGAGCGAAGAAGTCCGAACCTCCGTCAGTTCTTCCAACTGTTGCGTGAGGAGCTTCAATTCTTCGTTCTGCTTACAGAGAGAATCGGTCAGAATTTTGTTCTGTTCCACCATGGCATGTTGTTCGAGGCAGTAGCGCAGGTTGACCCGCAGTTCATCTTCCACCCACGGTTTCGTGAGAAAGCGGTAGATGTTCCCCTCGTTGATCGACTCGAGGATCGCGGCGGCATCGGCATAGCCGGAAAGTACGACGCGAATCGTGTTCGGATACCGTTTGCGAACCAGCGACAGAAATTCCGTCCCGGTCATTTCCGGCATCCGCTGGTCGGATACGACCACCTGAACCGGTTGCTGCTGCAGCAATCGGAGGCCTTCTTCGCCACTGGTCGCAGTCAGATTTTCCTAGTTCTCGCGGCGCAGCATGCGTTGGAGCGATCGCAATACGTTGACTTCGTCATCAACAAACAGAATCCTTTCCGTTATGCTTCCACTCCTTCCAGGGGCAATTTCACCGTGAACGTGGTTCCCTGGCCAACTTCACTTTCGACCTCGATCAGACCTTTGTGCTTCTGGATGATGCCATAGGCGATCGACAGGCCGAGCCCCGTCCCCTTGCCGACCGGTTTGGTCGTGAAGAACGGCGTGAAGAGATTCGGGATATGTTCGGGTTTGATACCATGTCCATCGTCCTGTATTTTGACGATGACATATTTGTCATCCGCCTCGGTGGAGACAATGATCGTCCCCCGCTCCTTGATGGCGTGGGCGGCGTTGACCAGCAGGTTCATGAAGACATGGTTGAGCTGACCGGGATAACAGCGAATCTGGGGTATTTTGCCGAAGTCCTGCACCAGTTCGCAGTTGTATTTGATTTCATTCCAGACGACTTTGATGGTCGCTTTGATACATTCGTTGATATCGGCTTCTTTGGTTTCCGCTTCATCAACGCGCGCGAAGCTCTTGAGGTTCTGTACGATCTCTTTCACTCGAATGAGGCCCTCGTTCGACTCCTTGATGAGATCGTCAATGTCTTCACGCAGGTATTGGTAGTCTTCTTTGGCTTTATACTCCTCGATTTCCTTCAGTTTCACGAGAAGAGATTCATCGCTGGAGGAACGAACCATGTCGATCACTTCCCCCTGCATTTCCACCACCTGTTTAAATACGGCGATGTAATCTTCGAGGGTGGCGACATTACTCGTCACGAATCCGACCGGGTTGTTGATCTCGTGAGCAACCCCCGCGGCCAACTGACCGAGCGACGCCATTTTCTCTGATTGAATGAGCTGCGATTCGAGTTCGCACCGCTTGGTGATGTCGTGAGCAAAACCGGTGATGATTGGAGCGGCCTCCAGCTGCACCACGTTAAGCGATAAAGCGATGGGAACTTCGTGTCCATCTTCGTGACGCGCCGTGGTTTCGAAGGTGTTCTGAACTTCGCTGAGAATGCGCGTTTCCTGAAACTGGTTAAGCATCTCCGCGATCTGTTCCCGGTACCGGTCGGGAACAATCGTTTCGGTCACGTTCTTTCCGATAATTTCCTGAGCGGTATACCCGAAGATTTTCTCGGCGGACGTATTCCAGTCGATGATCGTTCCGAACAGGTCGATCGACACGAACGCTTCGGCGGTGGTGTTCAGAATGATCCGCGTTCGCTGTTCGAACTGGGTCAATTCTCCCTCCAGATTCTCGAGAATCTGATTGGCGTGTACCCGTTCCAGCGCTCCGCGCACGGCGCTCCTCAGACGCTCTTCGAGTCGATCGTCTTTCACCAGGTAATCAATCGCCCCACGCTTCATCATTTCGACGGCGACTTCCTCACTGCCGGTCGCGGTGACCACAATAAAAGGAATTCGGCGCGGGGACTGTTCTTCGAGTTTCTGTATCAGCTCGAGCGCAGTCCCCTCGTCCAGCTGGTAGTCCAGAATCAACAGGTCAATCTGTTTTTCGTTCAGATGTTTCTGAACAGCGCGGACCTGCGGACAGGTAACCACTTCCAGGTGGCGATCGTTCAGCCAGTTGAAGACTTTGTTCACCTGGTCTTTGTTGGGATCGACCACCAGGATGGTGGCGTTTTTCTGAAGGCTCCGGGCGATGGGGGCCTCAGTGGAAATCGTAGAATCCAGAATCGTCGGCATATTTAACCTACGTCGAAGCGCAGGTCACTCTCGGACGCGTGGACGTTTGAGAGGCTGCGCTTAAAGACAGATGTTTGGAAACAGCTCCGTCATACATGGGCTCCCTGGGGGGCGCTTTCCATCAGGTGATCAATCGTGGCGAGTAGTTCATCGTTGTCGAAGGGTTTGGACATGACCGCATCCGCTCCGGCAAGCGAAGCCTGGGCCAGGTCATCCGGTCCCATTCCGGAAAGAACGAGAATACGCGTGTCGCATAATTCTTTCGTCGCCCGCACGAAGGTCAGGACGTCGAAACCACTCAATCCCGGCATTTGCAGGTCGAGGGTCATTACTTTCGGCTGATAGGTTTTGAGGTAGGCACCTGCCCGGAAACCGTCCGTAGCCACGACCGTTTCGTATTTGCCATGCAGCACGCGCTGAATGCAGCGGGCCATGCGCGGTTCATCTTCGACGATCAGGACTTTATTGTTCGTCGCTTCTCCCAGTTCCGCGGGGATCGGCATTTCGTGTTCCGCAAGAAAATTGAGGAAATCTTCGATACGTATCCGGTTATCACCGCGTCCCGGCAGCTTGTAGGCGTTGAGATCGCCCCGTTCAATCCACCGCAGGACGGTGCGAAAATGGACAGAACAGTAGCGGGCAACTTCGCCAGTAGTCAGGACCGATTTGCGTTTCATCGTGAACACTCCCAAGTTGTAAATCAGAGTTGTGGAATCAGTAGAGTATCGAAGAGGGGAGTCTTCGCAGGGGATGCATCGTAAACGTAGGTCACAGGAATAAACTGTCAAACCGGTCTTATTCTGTTCTCGATCAATTTGTCCCTTTTATGCCTGAATTCGTAATCTACAGTTTTGGTAAGTCCTTCACCTGACAGGCTTTCCCGAACCCCGCCCGGCGGAGATCCGCCTCGCTCCAATCGGCACAATCGAACCTGTAGTTGTTTGAACCCACGCTCCTGTCGCACAGGAAATTTGAAAAATGGTAAGTACGCAACTGCCGCGTATCCTGTTTGTGGATGACGAGCCTCTCTGGCTCAGTTCCTGGATGCGGCACCTCAAACGCTCGAAGTACATGTATCAACTGGAACTGGCGGCGACCGCGCCGCAGGCACGTGAATACATGAGTCTGCAGGAGGTTGATGTCCTCGTGACGGATTACAATATGCCGCATGTCGACGGCTCGCGCCTGCTGGATTAAGTGCAGCGCCTCTACCCGAACGTCATCTGCGTCATGCTGTCCGGGTCGGGAGAACATCTCCGGCCGGAACTGCGGCAGCGGGGGATCGAATACTTCTCGAAAAACGAGAGCCTCGAAGTCCTGTACGAAATGATCGAAAACGCGCTCTCGCTGCGACGCCTCTTCAACGAGGAAGCCATGATTCGCCTGAT
>PABD01000197.1 GCA_002702685.1 Planctomyces sp. | reverse complement strand
CCCCGGTCGGGTTGCAGGGGTTGTTCAACATCAGAAGCTTGGTTTTGTCGGTAATCGCCGCCTCAAACTGCTCCGCGGAGAGGCAGAAACCATCTTGTTCCGTCGTTTCGACGAGGACGGGAGTCGCTCCGGCGATTTCAACGAGGTCGGAATAGCTCACCCAGTAAGGAGTGGGGATGATCACTTCATCGCCCGGACCGCAGAGAGCGGTCAGCACGTTGTGAATCGAATGTTTCGCTCCATTGGAGCAGACAACCTGGTCGGGCGAGTACTTGACGCCATGATCGCGCTCAAACGCATCGACGACAGCCTGACGCAATTCCGGAATACCCGGCACGGGAGTGTAATGAGTATGACCATCGCGCATCGCTTTGGCGGCGGCGTCACAGATATGCGCGGGGGTGACAAAGTCGGGCTCTCCCAGCGTGAACTCGAACACCTTCACTCCCGTGCTCTTCAGCTGCTTGGCCTCGGCGGCAGCGGCGATGGTGGCGGAAGGTTTGATGCGGTTCACTGTTTTGGAGAGTTGCATGGCTAACTCGCTTGGTTGAAAAATCACTGAAAAACAGGGGAAAACAAGGGCTTTCGCCCGCTGGAAATGACAAGGCTTGATTCTTTGAAAGACGGGGGTAGGCGTCAATCGATAGCCCGTCGGGAACTCGAATTTTCGATTAAATAGAGTCGCGCGCACCACTCGGGTTCACCGTCGGGGCGACAGACCGCGCTTGATTCCAGGAAGAACCTGTTGGCTGTGAAGAAGTTGCAGTTGACTCGATTTTTCTCAATGAATATAAGTTAGCGCAGATGACTATAGTTCATTGATTGGCCTTATTCTCAGAACGATCTTTTCGTTCGCATGTTTGCTGTTGCTCGACCCGCTCTTGTGATCGTCACCGGATTTGTCCCAACAGGAAGGGAAACGACGATCACCTCTCCCCCCGGACTGATTTTCTGTGGGAATGAACTTTCCCGGAAATGACCTTCTGCGGAGAGAGACCGGCGACGGGCTGCTTTTCGTTTTAAGAATGGATGCGTTGTAAACGCAAAAGATACTGGTGACTCTACTCTTTCGGGATACCAGAGTGAGTACACCACAGCAATTCGGTATCCCAGCTGTCAATCAATAGGAGCCTGAGATGGCTACACGGACAACCAAAACCACGAAGTCGAAATCCACCACTGCGAAACGGTCGACTCCGGCTGCAGCCAAATCGACAAAAGCTCGCACCTCTGCGAAATCGACCGCTGCAAAATCGACGACCGCTAAAGCGGGCGCCAAAAAATCGACTTCAAGCAGCACTGCTGCCAAGTCCACCAAGGCCAAAACCGGTGCCGCCAAGAAACCTGCTGCCGCTAAATCGACCAAAGCCAAAACTGGCGCCAAGTCGACCGCCAGCAAGCCCAGCACCGCCAAAAAAGCCACTGCCAAAAGCACCACCGCTAAGCGAACCTCGGCTGCTAAAAGCACCAAATCCCGCACCACCGCCAAACCGGCGACTCGGAAACCGGCGACTCGCAAACCGGCTGCTCCCAAGAGCAAGTAACCCCGGTTACTCCCATGAAACAACAGAGAAAATAACCCGCACCGTGCAACGGCCGGGTTATTTTTGTGCGCGCTGCGAAAAGTTCATCGACAGGCTGAGCCCCTCATTTGCCGGTCGCTGCGGGCTCCGAAGTACGCTCGAAATACTGGTTCAATAGATTCATGCGGCGGACATGATAACCCGTGATCACGCCGAAGATGAGCAGCAGCATTTCGTAAATCACACCGAAGAACATCAGTCCCTCGGTCTGCATCTGCACCCAGAGCAGAAACCCGTAACAGACGATCGACAGAATGGTTGTTACGGTGACGAGCGAAAGTCGGTAGAAGAGTCCCGAAGCGACAATCAACAGCGCATAGGCCGACGGGAGCGGTCCCAGGGGATCGGCCAGCAGGGAAAACATCCAGGTCAGAATCAGCACGTCGGCAGTCGCCCATCCGTACCGTGTAAAGTTTGGCATTCGGTTACGGTTCACCAGCCACTGGAAACCACAGACGGCGAGCGCCCAGAGGCAGAAGATCATCATCACCTTGCGGTGCAGTAGCTCATCGGCCCCCAGCACCATGTACCGACCCTGCACGATCGCGGCCGCCATTCCAATCGCCGTCAGTCGCACAACCAACGGGAGTTCGCGCCGGACGAATCTCTTGAAGCGATGTCCCCACTCGATGGATGCCGTCTGCAGCGGTTCCCCCTGGAGAAACCGTTTCAGTTCGTCCGCCAGTTCGGCCGCGCTCTGGAAACGGTTTTCCGGTTTCTTTTCGAGACATTTAAGACAGAGCAGTTCGAGTTCCCGGGGAATGCGCGGATTCAGCTTTCGCGGTAACAGGGGTTCGCTTTCCAGAACCGCCATCAATGTTTCGAAGGGGTTCGGGCCTGAAAAGGGAGCCCGCCCGGTCAGGCAATGATAAAGAATGGCTCCGAGGCTGTAGACGTCACTCGCCGGACAGCAGTTACCCGTACTGGGGGACGCCTGTTCGGGCGACATGTAGCCCGGTGTGCCTAAGACAGCGCCCGTTTGTGTCAGATCGAAATCGTCTTCGAGGACCTTCGCCAGCCCGAAGTCCGTCAGAAACGGACATCCGGCATGATCGATCAGTACGTTTTGCGGTTTGAGATCCCGGTGCAGAATCTGGTGTTCATGCAGATGATGGACGGCGCGACAGATTTTTTCGAGCAGTTCGGCCGCTTTGTGCGGATCGAGTGGTCCCCGCTGCAGCAGATGATGAAGCGACTCTCCCTCGATGTATTCCATCGAGAAGTAAGGCTGACCCGCGATCTGTCCCGCTTCGAAGATTTTAACGATATGAGGATGTTGCAGTTTTCCGGCGGCGCGGGCTTCCCGTTCGAATCTTTTGACTTCATCAGCCGAGGCCAGCGTGCTGCTGCGGATCATCTTGATGGCGACCGTCCGGCCCAGGTCCGTCTGCAGTGCCTTATAGACGACACCCATCCCCCCGCGGCCGATTTCTTCGATCAACTCGTAATTCTCGATCCACAATTCTTTCAGCATCGAGGAGGTCAGGTTATCAACCACCGGTTCGCTGTCGGGGCCATCGGCGATCGTGACGGAAGATTCCGGTGCGAGGGTGTGGAGGTCATCGAGACAGCGGAAGAGTTCCTGCATGCGCGGATGCGAGACCATCATCGTCGAACGCGATTCGTCGTCATGGGCATGATGCCCTTCGACATACTTGTTCAGCAAATCGAACAGTTTTCGCTCGTCGTCGGTGAACGACTCGGGAAGATCATTGGCGTCGGAATCAGAGGAGGCTGCGTGGTTCGTCATGAATGGGGCTCTAGAATTCGTCGGCTCGGCTTTGCATTTCTTCGGACAGCTTTACCATGGCGCGTGTCCACAACATCTGTGTCGCGGTGCGGGTGCGATTCATGCGTTCGGCGACTTCATTGAAAGGAAGTCGTTGCAGGTTCCGCAGGCGAATCACCTCGCGGTAGTCGTCGCTCAGGCGGCTGATGGCGATGGCGAGGAGTTGTTCCCGTTCCGACTGCATCACAATCTGGCTGGGCCGCGGTTCATCGGCATCGGGGGCTCGTTCGAACTCTCCCGAGGCCCCCGCGGGAGTGTAATTCCACGACTTCTCGAGGTTGATGTCGCGTTTTGCAGCTCCTTTGAAATGTCGCACCTGATCCTGCAGATTATGGGCGACGATCTGTTTGAGCCACGCCAGCCACTCGGCTTCGGTCTCTCCCCGGAATTGCTGCAGTCCGCGACAGGCATCGATCATGCTCTCCTGCACGATGTCGGACGCATCGTTTTTAGACTGCATCCAGGTTTCGAACTGGTTGCGCGTCAGCATGTGCAGGTATGGGCGGTATTGTTCGAGCAGTTCGTTCTGCGCAGTTGCGTCACCCTCGCGGACCTGATCCAGGAGCGCGCGAAATCGACTGGAAGAGGAATTGGGCATCGATAATATGCCTTAAAGGAGCGGACCACCGTCGAACAACAGGCTGGCGAACAGACAGCAGGTGTTAAAAGATACACCAGCTTCAATTGTTCTATCAGGAATTCCCACCCGAAGCAAATCAAGCTGCCCGCAGTGACCGCGCCGAGTTTGACCAGCGGAGCCAATTGGTGACCTCCGACAGGTCCGGTTCGCCACTTCCGCGCAGCAATCGGACACCGTCAGGGGATTGCACGAAGGGGGCCACCATTTCGAGAAGCGATTTCGGTTCCCAGCCGTCGAGGTGTTCGACTTTGCGGATGCCGGAGCAGACGAGAATCTGCGCGTCGTGCCCCCGCAGGTTCGGAATCCGGCAGACAAATTCGGCCTGATCCTGCCAGTCCCGAAGTTCTTCCGGCGTGATGTGGCGGACGTTCAACTGTTGCGCGACTTGGTCAACGTCGCAGCGTAGAAAGTCATCGACCGTCTTGATGCCGATCTTCGCAAACCGTTTGGCCGTCTTCGGCCCGATGGAAGGAGCATCGATCAGGGGATCACTCCGATGCAGATAGTATTTGAGCGTTTCCTGTACGGCCGGGCGGTTTTCGCCCCGCTGATTTTGAACGGTGGGCCGAGGTTCGAATTTCGGGGCCGCAGTGGGTCGGGCGGGCTGTCCCGTTTCAGGATCAAGGGGCAATGTGTTCGGTGATTCCACCTGTTTCGGTTCGGCTTGCCGCGCCACGGGCCGCTGAGGGTAATCGGAAGGCGAACCGAAGAGAGGCTTCGGTTCCGTGAGCGTTTCGGGTTTCGTTTGTGGTTTCACGCGGATCTTGGGTTTCGGCGTCGCGACGATTCGGGGCGCTACGGCTGCTGAAGTCGGTGCCGCCATCGGTGTCCGCGCGGGAGTTGGAGTCGGCGTGGGACGCGCAACAGGCCTGGCTACCGGCTCCGTACGGGGACCGATGACTTCGATCGTCGTAATGTAACCGGGGCGATTGACCCGGCGACGTTCGTAAGCGGTGGAAAGATCCCGCTGCGCTCGATCGAGGAAGCTCGTTTTCTGCGTATCGCCCCCCTTGCCGAAACTGGTTCCGATAGGTTCCAGCGGGCGGCCGTTCAACTGGCTGAGGGAGAGACCACTGACTTCCGCGGCGTGCAGTTCACGGACTTGCCGGTCATCTTCAGGTAAGGTCACATTCGCGCGGCCAGTCTGGATGAATTCTTCATAGATCGCTTCGATCTGTAAACGTTCCTGTCGATCGGCAACCTTGCGCGTCACCCAGCGAATCGGAATTTCCAGTCCAGCAAGGACCGATTCGAGCGAGAGCGATACTTCCGGTGGTCGCACGCCGCTGTCCCGGATGAGCTCTTCGAGAATGCGGGCGAAACCGATGGCCGCATATCCCAGCAAGCGGGCGTAGGTCTCCCGCAGTACCGCGTCGAGTCCTTCGGGGGGATCCTGCACGCCAATGTCGAATTTGTAATGATCAATCGTGTTCCGATAGTGTCGATGCGAAAGGGCAGCGGCCTGGAGTACAAGTTCCTGCACAAGTTCGGCCTGCCGCTCCGTGGAGCGAGGTTTGGCGATTTCCGCCTGATATTCGGTTTCGAAAAGTTGGAACAGATCGTCATACGATTTGGAAATCGACCACTCCACCGCGCGATGAATCTGCGTTTCTTCTTCGCTCTGACCCGTATGGAAGGGCATGACCGGGTCCGTGTAATAGTGGCTGAGCACACCGGCGGAGTAGACCGCTTCTTTCCAGTTGCCCGCCTGAAGCGCGGCAACGGTCTGGTCGTACCAGCGGCGCGCGGCGCTGACGGCGCCCCCCCAGAAGTTGTCTTCGACATGCAGGACATGATTACGAAAATCACGAAAACGCTTGTCCGGGACTTTGGAGCCCTCGATGTAGCTGTCGGCATTTTTGAGGAACAACCGCGTCCAGCCTTCGCTCTCGGGATGTTCCAGGTAACGGAGCGCATCCATCGCAAGTTTGTGATGGGTTCCGTTGCATTTCGAGGCGTATACCAGCCGAAACAGGACAGACATTAAACAGCGTACTCCCGCCGGTTCTCGGATTTCCGTCATGTACCGCGCGCAGGATGGACCCCGGCACTGGTTTCACGGCATTTACTTGTTCGAACTTGGGGGAGAGAGAGGTGGGGAGAGGTATCAGAAACCGGAAAACGGGACAAGACGGAAATGTGAAGCTGGGAGGGTTGCGGCGAGATAGGCGGGAGTGCTTTTTCATTCGGGCGGGTTGCATTTCGTCGGTCAAACTGGTGAAGATGAACAATCCCGCATCTCCGTATTTCCCAAACAGCTTCGCTCTGCCGCTGGAGGAACTGACCTTGCCATCCTCATCATTTCAACTCAAACGCCGGACCTTTCTCCAGACGACTCTCGCCGGGGGCCTGCTCAGCGCGACCTGCGGAACGTCCCTGTTCGCGGCAATCGGTGCTTCTCCGTCCGCGGGGCCGCTACGCCTGGCTTCTCACTTCGGGCAGTTCCGTCGTCTGGCGGGGGACGACTGGCGGACACAACTCGACTTCCTCGCGGAGCGCGGTATTCACGCCTTGCAGGAGAATGCGCTCGCCTCCCGTTCCGAAGCGTTCCAGTGGGAACTGCGGCGGGAACTCAAGCGACGTGGGATGGAACTCGGCCCGTTTGTTGGTGTGGCTGAATACGGCCGGGAAATGTTCGGCACCCGCTTCGGAGCGGATCGTCTTCGGACTCAGGCGATTCATCAATCCGCCCTGACGGTCGCCCGCCGGTCGGGAGCAACTTCCATGATCGTGGTGCCGGGTAAGCTTGATCCGACGCTCTCTTATGAGCAACAGTTTCACAATGCAATCCACTTTTATCGACAACTGGCGAATGAATGTGACCGGGCGAAAGTCACATTACTCTTCGAACCGCTGCATCATGGTACGATGAACTCGACCATGTTTGTGAGTTCACTCGCGGAAGCGATCGACTTCTGCGCCGCGGTCGATCATCCCCGCTGCCGTCTGTTATTCGATGTTTATCAGCAGCATCAGCAACTGGATGATCTTTTTGCCGGTCTCGATGCCGCAAGCCCCTGGATCGGTCATGTGGAACTTGGCGACAGTCACGGTCGCAAAGAACCGGGGACAGGTTCAATTGACTTCACCCGTCTCTGCCATCAACTGAGGAAGTTGAACTATAGCGGTCTCCTCGCCCTCGAACATGGCAACTCACTTCCGGGGGAACGGGGAGAGCGACAATTGCTCGCCGCGTATCAACAACTCGGTTTGATCGAAACCGACCTGGTCACCGCTTGAGTTAGTGAAGTGATTTTAGCCGCGCTCCACAACAGAAAACGGATACATGACTTTCACGCTCCGATGTTTGTTACTCCTGCCACTCTTTTGCTGCCTGAGTGCGCCGTCGGTTGTTGCGGCGGATGATGACCGTCCGAATATCCTCTGGATCGTGGCGGATGATCTCGGCTATGGTGACCTCGGTTGCTACGGGGCGACCGACATGCGGACACCCGCGCTCGATCAACTCGCGGCAGATGGTCTGCGGTTTACGAACTTCTATGCCAACTGTCCCGTCTGCTCACCTACCCGGGCGTCGCTGATGACCGGTTGCTATCCGGATCGGGTGGGTGTACCGGGAGTCATTCGGACGCATGCCGACAACAGCTGGGGCTGGCTCGTTCCCGGAAGAACATTGATCGGCGATCACCTGCGCTCGGCGGGCTACCACACGGCGCTCGTCGGTAAATGGCACCTCGGACTGGATGCTCCAAATCGACCGAACGAACGTGGCTTCGACCATTTTCACGGATGGCTCGGCGACATGATGGACGATTATTACGCTCATCGTCGTCACGACATCAACTACATGCGGCTGAATGACCAAACGATTGATCCCGAAGGGCACGCAACGGACCTCTTCACCGAATGGGCGATCGATTATCTGAGTGAGCGCGCCGAAAAGTCTGAACGTTTTTTTCTCTACCTCGCTTACAACGCCCCCCACACGCCCATACAGCCTCCAGAAGAATGGGTACAGAAGGTGCAGGCCCGTGAACCGGGCATCGACGAGAAACGGGCCCGACTCGTCGCGCTGATCGAGCATATGGACGCCGGTATCGGAGAAGTGCTGGCCGCGCTCGAGACGAACGGGAAGGCGGATAATACGCTCGTCTTTTTCACGTCGGACAACGGCGGTCAATTAAATGTCGGCGCGAATAACGGGCCGCTCCGTGACGGCAAACAGAGCATGTACGAAGGGGGCATCAAAATCCCGGCGATTGCCCGCTGGCCGGGGAAGATCAAGCCGGGAACGACGACCGACTTCGTTGCGCTCTCGATGGACCTGTTCCCCACAGCGCTCGATATCAATTCTCTCGCCAATCCCGCGGATGTCGATGGTTCCAGTATTCTTCCGACCTTACTGGGGGAGGAGCAAACGCCCCTTCGCGACGAGTTCTATGTCACTCGTCGGGAAGGGGGAATCACCTACGGTGGAAAGACGATCGAAGCCCTTCGGTTTCATGACTGGAAGATCGTGCAGAACAGCCCGTTCGGTCCTCTCGAACTGTTCAACTTGAAAGAGGATCCGCTCGAAACCACAGATGTCCGCGAACAATATCCGCAAAAATTTCAGGACCTCGCGGCGCGGCTGCGAAAGCATATCCAACGCGGCGGAGAAGTTCCCTGGCAGGCCCCCACGGAGCGTGAGAGTCGTTCGATAAATCCCTGACTTCTCGTGGTCACTACAGGCGATTGTTCCTATCGCGATGAAACCGGTGCCGGTTGCGGACGGACGAAAACGAGTTCGTTTGGCTTGGAGAGTTTTTCGTCGAAGGTGTAGCCGGCCTGGTCGAACTCTTTGAGTCCGTCGACATCGTTTACTTTGTGTTTGACGATGTGATTGACCATCATCCCCCGGGCCTGTTTCGCGAACATCGCGAGGACGCGAAGTTTCCCCCCTTTTTCTTCCTTGAAAACAGGGGTGACGACGTCGCCATTCAACTCGCGCGGACGAACCGCTTTGAAGTATTCGTTCGATGCCAGATTCACAATGACGGGGCTGCCACTTTCATCCAATGCTGTGTTGAGAGCTTCCGTTAAGTCACTCCCCCAGAAGTCGTACAGGTTTTTCGCGCGACCGATCGCGAGGTCAGTTCCCATTTCCAGGCGATAGGGCTGCATCAGATCGAGCGGACGCAGTACGCCGTACAATCCGGAAAGAATGCGAACGTGCTGCTGGGCATATTTGAGGTTCGTCTTGTTGAAGGTTTCCGCTTTCAGTCCGAGATAGACATCCCCCTTGAACGTGAGGAGGGCGGGAGACGAATTTTCAGTTGTGAACGGTGTCGACCAGATCTGATACCGCTCCCTGTTGAGTTCTGCGAGATCATCGCTGATGCTCATGAGACCCTTGAGCTTCCTGGCGGACAATTTTTTCAGTTTGTT
>PABD01000196.1 GCA_002702685.1 Planctomyces sp. | reverse complement strand
GCAGCCTTTTGGAACCAGTACACCGCCTTCTCGTAGTCCTGCGGAACCTCTACCCCTTCGTAGTACTTCAGTCCGAGTTGATACTGTTCTTCCGGATCCGTTGGTTCTTTCGAATGATTCGATTTCGGTCGTTTCTGATTCTCAGTCACCAGTGCCCGGACGAATTCCCGGCAGGTTTGGAAGCGGGCATCTGGTTCTTTCGAGGTGGCGCGGGTCAGGGCGTCGTTGACCGAATCCGGGACTTTGGGAATCGTCGGCAGGGATTCTTCCAACGCGCAGCGGCAGAGGACTGTAGCATCTCCCTCAAATGGTAAGCGGCCGGTCAGCATTTCATATGTCAGGATTGCCAACGCGTACTGATCCGTGGCGGCTGTCTGACGTTGACCTTTCCATTGCTCAGGGGCCATGTAGGGGTATGTTCCACTGCTTTCCATCCTTTCTTTGCTGAGCAACGCCATCGTGGAACGCATCTCGGCTGCCAGGCCAAAGTCAATCACCCAGACCTGTTCTCCGCTCGGGCTGACCATGATATTCGAGGACTTGATGTCCCGGTGGACGATTTTCTGCCGATGGGCCGCATCAAGCGCGATGGCGACCTGTTCCAACAGTTTCAGCAATCGGTTGAACCGCAGTCTGCCCGCTTCATTGATAAGTCTTCTACGGTAAACATCGAATGTCTCGGCTTCGAGGAACTTCATCACCAGGTAATAGCCCACGCGTGGGTCGTGCTCCAGATCGTAGATCGGGCAGATAAACTGGTGATTCAAGCGCCGGACGATTTCAAACGATGCGCGGAACTTTTCAAGATGCACCGCGTCACGGGAAAGCTCCGGTGGAAGAACCTTGATAACGACGTCCCCCTCGCCAATCGGATGCCGGGCTTTCCAGACGATTCCCATGCCTCCCACGCCGATCTTTTCCACCAGCGTGTATTTCCCCAGCCGGTCATCGGCCGTGAGCGGTTGCAACTGACCGACGATCGATGACGCTCCCCCGGGATCGGTCGGCAGACCGGTGACGGAGACATACGGATCGGAAGGATCAGTCACAGCGTCCACCGGCTGATGTTCGTCAATCAGCCCCACCATCCGGTCGTACTCTTCCTGAGAGATCTCACCGCGCACCAACCGCTCTAAAAGCAGGGTCTTCAAGTTCGATGAGGACGAGGACATGGGGGGAGGCTTCCTGGTAGCTAAGTCATTGCTGGTGGAGTTGCGTTCGACATAGGTTGAGTCTGAGCAATCTATGTATCAAAAGCCGTAAGAATAATGCGAATAAGTCAATTTGACTAAAATGCGACGCCTTGGCAGAATCGGCGGGATACGATGATGTGACGAGCATGTCCTGAAGTCATTCATGAGAAGTGAGTATATGAGGGGCAAGAAAGGCGTCGTAGCGGAATAGCGGAATGAATAGTAGCCACTCTCAAACCGTGAATGTCTATATGAATTCCAAGAAAAAACGTTAAGGCGTCGTCATGGAACGAAAATACATCCAACCAAGAAACAGCCATAAAGTCATTATAACCCAAGCTAGTTTGTTTGGATCGTTGTACCATTTCTTCAAAACAGGACGCGATTCTTCGATTTCCTGAGAGTCTGGGACAACATGTGTCTCCTCACAAACGCCCAATTTGGGGACCGATTTTGTATTCGAATCAAGTCGAACGTCGGGATTAAATGGAACCTCTGCAAGCATCCGCAATTCCGTCCACTTTTCCGTTTCACAGTGATCCATCATGAAAATCTTCAGATCCTCAGCGAACTGTTCCAGATCTGCATGGCGATCTTCTGGTTCGTGTTCCAGCGCCCGCAGCAGAATCTCGCGAATCGGTTCGGGGATCAGACTCTCCCGGAGGGAACGAACGGTTCGTCTGGTGAGTGAGAAGTAAATTGTTGCTGCCAGACTCCAGAGGTCACTCTGAGCAGTGACCGACCGAGGATCAAAAACCTGTTCTGGTGACATGAATTCAATCGACCCCAAATGATTGGTGCTCGTCAAATCGCTGCCAGAGACAGATTCTCCTGTCGTCTCAATACGAGCCAATCCGAAGTCGATCAGGTAGGGTTTGCCCTGCCCATCTTTCATGATATTTGACGGTTTAACATCCCGGTGAAAAATCGATTGTTGATGCGCCCTATGTAGTGAGCGCGCGATAGGAAGAAAGATGTCGAACACCTGGGATAGCGATAGCGGATCTTCTCGAAGTTGCTGTTCCAAGGAAACTCCGTCGATCCACTGCATCACCAGAAATGGACCGTGCGCATCTTCGCCAATGTCAAAGACCTGAACGATGTGAGGGTCCTGCAGGCTTGCGAGGACCGAGGCTTCCCGATGGAATCGGGCGAGCAGTTGACTGTCAGCAGCGATTTCGGGCAGCATCCGCTTGATCGCGACGATGCGGTTGCCAAGTCTACGGTCCACAGCTTTCCAAACGGCCCCCATTCCTCCCTGGCCGGCGCGATCCAGAAGCTCGTACCGACCAGCAACGATATCTCCGACTGCAGACGGGCACTCGACATCGAATGAGCCCGCATTCCGATCGATTCTTTTACTTTCAGGGGGCACGGTCGGCTGCCCTGACAGGGAACGGTCATCATTGTCGTCCATCTGAGTTCCTTTTCGATACAGCCAAGTCTGCTGCGTCCACTTCCAATTCCCGAGCTAATTCGCCCTGTGTTCAGGGTAGTGGCTATATTGACAGTATACTGATGCGGAAAGGTTTTTCACCTCAGAATAGAGATGGGCTGGGTCAAACGCGGTAAACTTTGCGGACGCTTATGCGACGAAGGCGCTCATGCCGAGCACCCCCAGAACTCCACACGAGACACCGCTCACGAAAATAAGTGCCCCGTACAGATACGAGGCATGACGGTGACGATTCGTTTCGGACAGAGCAGACGAACATTCGAGGCTCACATGTTCGCTACAGCCGGGATGCGCCTGAACGACAGTGCGCTCACAATTTCCAACGTTGGGAATGAAGAATTGAGACATGACAGTACTCCTGAATAAGTGATTAAACCCTGGAAAGTGAACCTATATCCAGTTCCCAGAGAACCTTCGTTACGCGCACGCAAACGAAACGCACGTGCATACCACCGCTAACAGCATCAGGTCAACGCACCACAGAAACGCATTGAGAACAGGTTTTCGATACATCGCTTTTGCTCCCGATAAAGAGAATTGAGGGAATGGATATCACCGAAATTCGATCAATAACGGCATAGTAAACAATTTCGAACAATTGTAAATGGGTTGGCGTACAAATTATCCATATTTGTTCAGAATCGTTTAAAAAGCGATATTCTGCTGTTTCTTTGCGGTTTTTCAGTTCTTTTTCGTAAAATATTCGCCAATATTAAATATCATGGGTTTTGAAGTTTCGCTGATCTGACGCAATCCATTCACGAGGAGCACGCTGATGTTGATTAGTGACGAATACTGGGATCTCGCAGGGAAGGGGGTTGTCCAAGGCATCGCCTATGCCTTCGGTACTCGACTAGTCAACTGGATGGTTTCGGGATGGAGAGGTGGGGGTCGTGGAACGCGCGACAACCAGCAATGCTTTGTCAGAAGTGTCGGCGTCGAGGAACTGAAGAATGGTGTTCCGGAGGGACATCGCCTCTATTGCCGGGACGGTGAGGGTTTCTGGGAATTGCCCGTCGGCGAAGTTCCCGAATCGATTGAGTCGGACCAGTCCCTGTGGTTAATCCACGAAGGAGAGATACTCTTAACTGCGTACGGAAACGACTTACAGCAAGGAGCTGAAGGCTATGAAGTCTCTCTGTCGATTGACCCACTCAACGGATTAGGCGATCTGATCGATGAATATGGGGATGAGATCACAGTCACGACTCTCGGCTTAGCCATCGCATCCGTGTTCAATAGAGTTTTGGGTGCCACGGGCACGTATCCGGAAACTTTGGAAGCATTCAAGAGCGCTGCAGACACGGAACTGGGAACACAAGGAATTCGATGCAAATCAATTCGGCCGATAATCGCAGAGGACTCAGTTCCGACCTCAGCGGAGAGCAGGCACTCCAAGCCATCGGTATCACTCGACGAATTTGAATCGCAGCGTGAATTCGATTCGCTTGCGGCAGAACTCAACAGTGTGGACAGCGAGGCCTCTTGGAAGAAACTCGTGATGGACCCACTGGAGAGAATGAATATTCCGTTCGATTCGAAAACCCGCGCGGAGCTTCAACGAATGCAGGAAGAGGTGATCCGCCGGGCGATTTCACCTGAAACATCCGTGACCCGCTTGGCTCAGCTTACAGAAGCGGCTTTAGAGCGAGCGGGAATCTCTTTGGGAGATTTGAAACTCTGGCGTCATTCCGCTTTACGACTCGACAATGACTTTTCCGATCTGGAGGATCTTGACTCGGCCAAAACCCCAACACAAGTCGGGGTATCCACCACTAAAAGGCCTGGAACGTTCTGGGTATGGAATCGATCCGAAGTTGATCGTCGTTTATTGCGTTATTTGAGAAGCATCACCGCAAACGGACTGCACGCCTGCAACCAGGGAATACTGCGTAACGAGAATCTGGATCTCGCCCGTCAGCTGAAGAAGCTGGAGGAGCAACTCGAGCTGTTGTCAGAGTTGATCAAGACGACGCCAAATCTGAAAAAGGCAGTTCCGGGCCTTCGCGTGGATGGAAAAACCGCGAAGGTTCTGGTCAACCAACTGAATACCGCAGTTCGGCATGGTGAAAAGCTGAATTCACACCTGGCTGAATTGCTGAGTCAGTTGGAATATGATTCAAATTGGGAGAAGATTTATTCTGCATGCCTCACCGACATCGACAGATTAATCTTTCATGTCAGAGAGCGGCGAAACCTTTACGAAGTGTAAAAGGCATTAGAACGTCGCGATTCGAGGCTGACACTCTTGCTTGACCGTTAAATGGCCATACCAGTTCAGTTCACTCGTGGCTCCGCTTCACTCACGATCTATCCAATATCCGAAATTGAAATACGATAAGCATTCTTATTCACTGAGGAGTTTTCCGATGACAGAGTTGACAGACAACCGGTGGGTCGCTGGCGATGAGGAGTTCGCTGTTCGTATCGACGTCAAGGATGTGCCGGGGTTTTTCTCGAAGGAAGTTGTAGTAGAGCCTGGGACGCGAGCCCTGTTTCTTGAAAACGGGATTCTGCTGGGTGAAGTCCCACCGGGCAAGCATCAACTGCAAACCATATCTGATACGTTTGCATTCTGGACCAAAAAGAAAACTACGTTGATTCTGGCGAAAGAGAAGGAAGTTGCGATCGATCTGTCTTTCAGCGAACTGCGTTCAAAGGAAATGTTGACGATAAACGCGTCCATGCGACTGACTGTCGGAATCGGGGACATTGCGCTGTTTTTCTCACATATCCTGACGTCGCAACAGACGCTGACACTCCCGGAACTGAAAAAAATGATCATGCCGATCGTACAGCAGGCCATTCATGAAGCTGTCAACAGGCTCTCACTGATTGAACTTTCACAACCGAGAGTGCGAACAGACCTTGAGCTGTGTATCCGTCAGGCGCTCGCCAACCAGCTCGTTTTACGCGGTCTGAAGTTCGGGTCAGTCCAGACCTTGTCGATGAGCCACCCTGAATACGATAAGCAGAGAGAGCGAGTCGGTCAGATCTGGCTGCAGAGAAACGCTCTTGAGTCGGACAAGGAAGAAGCAGAACTGAATGCGGCACGACTTCTGGCGGCAATTGAGAAACGTGAGTCGATTGATGAACTGGAAATCCTCGCGGAAAATGTGGCAGCGGACAGAGAACAGGCTGAAGTCGCCGCCAAGGTTCGACGTATGTCGATTCGCAAAGAATTGAAAGATGCCGTACAAGCGGACGAATTCGACAAAGTGTCGTCCGAGGAGGAAATGCGCCGTTTTCTTCTGGAACGCGATAAGCAAAGACTTCTTGATGAAGACGAAATTGACGCCTTAGCGAAGACTTTAAAAGAACGTTCAGACGACCAAAAGGCGAAAAGAGAACACTTACTGAGGCAAATTGACGTACAGCAGACATTTGAGCTTGAATCGATTCGAATAGATCTGAACTACGCCCAAAGAATCAAGACCCTGCAGCATGAGCAGTCACTGAACTCCCTGCTCGAAGGTGACGCTCAGAAAAAATGGGCTGCGGAACTGGAGCGAGAGGCGGCAACCGCAGCCCACGCGCGGGAAGAGCAACTAAAGGAGCTGAGTCATTCTCAAAAAACTGCAAGAGAAGCGCTGGCAGCTGGGCAGGAAAATGAACTTACTCAATTGTTGCATGAGCAAAGAACCAGTCTGATCAGGAATGAAACAGAACTGGCCAAAAGCAATCATGAGGGCCGTGTTGAGATTATCAAATGGGAGACAACACAGACGATTGAACTTCAACGTTTAGAGTTGGAGAAACGGCGAGACGAGTTCGAGTTCGAAAAAAACAAGAGAGCATGGGAAAATCAAAAGAATCGTCTATCGGACATCCAGGATCTAAACAAAAACTTTTTGCGTGATCAACAAGAGCTGAAAGAACGAGAGTCCAGACTCAACGCGGAACTCGCTGCGGACAGAGACTTGAGAGAAAAGAAACATGAACTCGAGCGTCTCCACATTCAGAAGGAAATGTCAACTGAATCTTTGGTCGCAACCTCGGAGATAGCAAACGCGGAACTTCTCGCAGGTCTGAAAAAGCACGAAGCTACCGAACAAGCGATTACCCGGGCCGCAGAGGCACAGGCTGCTTCTTCAGCTTCGACCCACGGAGAAGTCAAAGAACTGTACGAAAGACTCTCCCAGGCTAATGCATCCAAAGCAGATGCCGCAGTCGCAGCCCTTCAGCAAGCGTTGGCTGACAAACAACGGGATTTGGAAATATACAGTTCGACTATTGAAGGGGTCACGAGGCACTTGTCATCTCAATCCACGCCGAATCCGACGACGAGTCCGTCTGCTGGCAGCACTCTCCCCAACTCATCGGACGCGTCTCCTACAACCAACGAGAGCCGTAAGGTTGTTGTCTGCGCAGGGTGTCGAACGGAGAATCCGATCACCAATCGTTTTTGCACCAACTGCGGCAAAGGTTTGTAAGGTTTTCAATACTGACGCACGCTACATCACACATTGACCTTGGCCGGCAAAGGGAAATTACGGTCGATAGAATTTAAAAACGTAGAGGCATACTCCAATGGAACATAAAGATGAACCCGCCGGGATTGGCGAGGGACTTCTTACCAGTCAGCAGATCATGGATTATCTGCAGATCAAGAGAACAACGCTCTGGAAACTTGTGAAACAGCAGGGCCTCCCTGCGTATCAGTTCGGAGCAAAAGGGGATTATCGATTTCGCAAATCTGAAGTAGATGCTTGGATCTCTAAACAGAGTGTGAAAGGGGATGACGCTCGTTAATGAGAAAAATTCTTTCATTCTAGTAACCAAAGACGTATGGCAGTGAGGACAAACCTGATGTCCGCAGAAAAGGACTCGGAATTCCTGGAACTCGTTTGTGCGGTAATCAAGAAGCAACTTGACGGAGAAGAATCCGATCAGGAAGTTCGAGACATAGTAGCCACCGTTTTAAGTGAAGAGTGGCTCGCCAACATCCTGCAGCATCAAAACTTATCGGCCGATTTCAGCGGCATGGTGTGCGACCAACTGACAGCAAAACCGAAACCAGTTTTATCATCAGAACAGCCAACACTTTTCGTTGAATTGGGATCAGAGTTTCATGTCGGATGCAATATTACACTTGATTTTCATTTGATGGTGCCACTCAGCGACTCCGTTCTATCACCCTCCGTCATAGCTCGCTGCTCAAAGGGCTTGAATGGTAAGGACACATGGGACGAGCGTCCTCGTTTGCGACGGGAAGGGCGTAGCTACTGGTCATTCACTGAAGAAATCACCATAAATGAACCCGGCAGTTTTTTGGTCGATCTTGAGTTTTCGTTCGGTTCTCCCGTTAATGAAGAACTTGGGCGTTTTCTTCGCGCCTCTCTGAAGGTGCGAGTGCCGCCCCCCGGTCTTCTAAACAATCGCAAGCTGGAGATCGAATGTGAAGGAAACTCCCTTGTCAATTATCAGGGCTGCGACCTGAGTTCATTCGCCACCATTAGCCTGAAAGGTAAAGGAAATTCTATTCAAAATTTTCTTCAGGTATCTCATTCCAATCAGAATAGCGCTCAACAGGAGGAGACTATTCTCAGGCACCTGATCCCACTCAAGCGGAACTACGAACGCACGGTAGAACACCCCTTTATTTCTTCAGCCAAGGGCTTCAAGCCTTCAAAGTCCAGAACGCTTGGTTTGGAGTTTGAGAACGGGCACCGAACGCTCATTCTCAATCAGATTCAAATCCAAATGGGCCGTGACGATCCTTCGAAGAACCCCCGCAATGACATTGCCCTGCGTTGGATCCCGATGGATGAAAAGAACAGGGAACGGTCTCTCCGGATCTCAGGCGAACACGTACGTCTCGGACTCGACCAGTTTGGAATTCGAGTTACGGATCTGAACTCAACTCGTGGAACCAGTTCGAATAAAACGGCTGTGGTAAAGGGCGGATCCATCTGCATCGATCTTGAGAAAGAGACGGCATCTCACGGTTTGACTCTCGCGGAGGACTTTGAACTTGAACTGACGGCGTATCCGTTCGCGGAGCAAATCGATAGTTTCGACGACGATCCGTTGTTTCCTTACGCAGCTGAGTGGGGGGGCCGACTCCCTCAATTATGGAACTATGCTCAACGCCTCGGAATAAACGCGATGCGAATTTCGCGACTCTCCAATTTTCGCGAAGAAGAATATATCCTTCTCCTTCGATCTGTTACGATCGGCCATACCATCGACTGCGCAGTTAGGCTGCATGCATGGGAAGCTGTCGATGTACCGGCTCGGATCATTGCCATGGAAGAGGAATTCTATTTCCAGCGTTTAGTGGGTAAAGAAGTATTTCACGTATCTGTCGACGGTCATGAACCGGATGACAATGAACTTATCCCTCTCTGCTTCGGACAAACGATCCGCATTGGGCGGTCGACTATAAAAGTTGGAGAGTTTCAACAGACTCTTTAACTTATACTCGCGACCTGTATTATATCAGATGAAGACACGATACTTACGACTACTCACTTGAGGAACTCAGATGGACGACAATGATGACCGTTCGTTGTCAGGGCAGCCGACGATTCCCCCCGACAGCAAGAGAATTGAACATAATACTGGTTCGTGCGATGGCAAGCTCCCTCTTCCTGAAACCGAACTCGTGGATGGTCGGTATGAAATTCTAGAACGTGCTGGTCAGGGAGGGATGGGAACGGTCTGGAAGGCGGTTGATCAAAGACTCGCTAATCGAACCGTCGCGATTAAACGTCTACTCCCCGAGCATGTTCGCGATGTTCAACTGCTCGCCCGATTTCATCGAGAGGCCTCGGTGCTCGCTAGCTTGCAGGATCAACACATAGTTCAGATTTTTGATATTGGCAAGGACGCAAAAGGGCCTTTTCTGGTCATGCAATGGATTGATGGGGTTTCCTTGGAACAGCAACTTCGTGAAGCTCCACTGACATTACCTCAAATGTTCCGTATTTTTATACCCGTCGCTCGATCACTGCATAACGCGCATCAACAGTCGATTCTTCACCGCGATATTAAGCCGGCCAATATCCTGATTGATCAGCAGGGTAAACCGTACCTGATCGACTTCGGTTTGGCCCGTATTGAGACATTGGAAGAAGGTGTCTCCGGCAGCGGGTTAACGTCCATTAATTATCTGGGGACGATTGAATACATGTCACCGGAACAGGCTTGCGACCCCCGTTCCGTTACGGCGCAAAGTGATCTCTGGAGTCTGGCGGCTACGATTTATTTTTCGCTCACTAGGCGGACCGTTCGTTCATTTCGGGAGGGTCTGATCCCCGAACGAATACGGGAGCTACTACTAAACGCGTTAGAGCATGATCCTGATGAACGGCAGGCGGGCCTGGCTGAATTTGCAGACGAATTGGAACGGAGTTCGTCGGAAGACAGTCCTCGCCAAGAACGAGGGGAACCGGCGAACGTGAGGCAGCCGCCTGAACCAGTGAAGCCGCGCCAACACGGAAATCAATATTTCGTAAGTACCGATGCATTGGGAGAGCAATCAAATGAAGTCTCGAAACCAATCGGCAAGGGGTTCTCGTCGGGTGGTCTAGAAATCGCCTTAAATCGATTGGGCAAATTGCAGAGCGTAGACGGTCTTAAACTTCAGTCCACAATCGAAGGCCACAGTGAGGGTATTCGAAGTGTTGTGTTCTCGCCAGACGGCCGCTTCCTCGCCTCGGGAAGTGCCGACAAGTCGATCAAATTATGGAACTTCAGCAATACTACATTGCTTTCAACCCTATTGGGACATAGTGGCGCTATAAACACGCTGGCTTTTTCTCCCAATGGCAACTGTCTCGCCTCAGGGAGTTCTGATGATAGCATCAAATTGTGGAATGTCGACTTATGCTCCGTGCTATCGACGCTCAAAGGACATGGCGGAGCGATTAATGGTGTAATGTTTTCTCGTGATGGTAGCTTCCTCGCCTCAGGTAGTTCGGACAAGACTTTAAAGTTATGGGATGTCGGAAACGTGAAACGGCAGGCGAAGCATAATTCGAAAATCCAATTTCCGTGGTTTTCGACATTGGTAAACAACACCGAAGATAGCAGACCGTATCGTTTTGAGAATTTTTCCACACTCACCGGACATGCACACTGGATTCGCAGTGTGGTGTTCTCTTCCGATGGTTCCTTTTTAGCGTCAGGCAGCGATGATAATTCCATAAAAATTTGGGACGCTAGAAAAGGGAAAGCGTTACACACTATCAACGGACACGAGAAATCGATCACCAGTTTGGATTTCTCCCCTGATGGTAAATACCTCGCTTCTGGAAGTATTGATCACTCCGTAAAATTGTGGGACGCCCGAAACGCCTCCCTGATTGCCACGCTTGCAGGCCATTCAAATTCCGTTCTCAGCGTAGCATTTTCGCCGGATGGGAAGTATCTCGTTTCAGGAAGCTTGGATAAAACTGTCAGATTTTGGGGCGTGAATAGTTGTGCACTCTTAACGATGCTCACCGGGCATACCGGCTGGGTGCGGAGCGTCGCCTTCT
>PABD01000195.1 GCA_002702685.1 Planctomyces sp. | reverse complement strand
TCGGCGCGATCGCCACCGAGGGTTCCAGCCAGGTAGTCCGCATTGGGCGAGAACAGAACGGCCTCGTCTGTTACGGCGATTCCGAGTTCCATCTGGGGCAGCACATTCAGTCCCGGAAGTGCTTCGCCCAGGTCCATGCGCACCCGCAGCATCTCGGTGGTTCCGAATTTCTCAACGGCTTCATCTCGATTCGCCGCGGCTTCCTGCAGCATGTCCCGAATCAACGCGGGCTCACGGATTTCAAAGCCGAAGATTGCCTTTTGACGAAAGAGTTCACTGGCGCTCTGCGGAATTTCGGCGGCGACATGCATTGGACCGTTGATGACACTGGCGAGTTCCGAGAGGGTGGCGTCGCCACTCGTGATTTTGAGCGAACCGAGCGATTTATCGAACGTCCCCTCGCCGCGCTGCTGGTCAACGACTTCCCGCATCGTGTCGACGAGGCGATCGACACTCCAGTTCATCTGGGAATATAGCGACACATCTTCCTTCACCCATTGCGGTGGTGCCTGCTGTGTGGCGGGCATGGTGAGGGCTTTCAGAAAACCTTTCACTGGCGTGTCGACGTAGCCGTAGGTCGTGGAGACCGAGTCGAGCCCCGCTTCTCCGAGGTACTGTGTACCACCGATCCCTTTGACCTGGTCCACGCCGATCGCACCGATCATTTCTTCCATCTGCGGCGGCGGTTCATTTCCTCCGAGATTGATGGAGACAGCGGTACGCAGCATCTCGCGCGGATTGACGTACCAGTTGAATCCAGAATCACTCGTTCCCGGAGCGATCCGCGACATGACGTGTTGATAGTTTTCGTTGGTCGACAGTGTGGCTTTGTCGGTTGCGGTATCGGTCGTGCCGCGCCGGTAGGTTTCGGCGAGCGTCTGCAGGTCATCGCTGAAGACGACCTGGTTGTCGAGGACGAAGTAGCTCAGGTTGGAAACGGCATCCGGGTTGGTCCGTTTCCAGGAATGGAGCGGCGTGGAATTGATTTCGACTGTCGTTTCGGTTGCCTGTTCGGCTTGCAGCCGAGCGGTGAGCTCTTCGATCCAGGCTTCCGCAGCGGTTTCGTCGGCAAAGTGGCTGACGGCAACCACCGAAAGTTCCCCAGCACTGTTCTTCATGAGACCGATGGATAGTTCGCCGTCGACCTGCTGAATGAGTTCGACGACATCGACACCCAGGCCGGTTTTCAACGTGTCGAGTTGCCCCAGTACACCATCGAAGAAGTCTTTCAGGGCCGGATCGTCGATCTGGGCTCCAAATGAGGAGTTTTTCCAGCCCTCCCGAAACGCGGCGACATCGCCGAAACGGACTAGTCCCAATGCATCCGCGGGCAAATAATTGGATACATCCTCTACAACGGGGGGAGCCTCCACGTCGTTAT
Organism: Planctomyces sp.; assembly: GCA_002702685.1. Taxonomy (GTDB): domain Bacteria; phylum Planctomycetota; class Planctomycetia; order Planctomycetales; family Planctomycetaceae; genus Polystyrenella. Next base: position 13,646 of record PABD01000195.1, on the reverse strand, counting down.
CAATTGTGATATCGTTCCCCGATACATCCTGCGCGAGCAGGGAGGGAGGCGACATTGCCATTAAACCCACCAGGGGAACGCAACCGAGCCAGACGGCGAGCGTTTTCCTGAAGGGGGAAACTTTCATCTTGATCATGGGAAATCCTTGTCTTGCCGCAGCGTCTGATTGTCGCAATGCGGCCGATGTGGTAATAAGTTTTCGCGCAAAATACACTCACGAATAAAAAAGACTGTTTTATTCTACGCGTCGCTTCGCCTGACTGTTGGTGTCTCCCTGATCTTTTTCCATCGATCAGAGGGTATTGAACGTAAGTAAATCAAGGGCCTGCAGGTTTTTAACTTCACTTCCATTCGCCACTGGCACACACAACTCTCATGATGCATTCCACTTCAAATACAACCTCGCATTCGTTTCCGGGCCATCAACTCGCAGGACTGCGCATTGCTTTCTTAGTTGCTCTCCTGATGGTAGCGAGCTCGGCATACGGGATCGCGCAGGAAGCTGATAGCGACGCGAAGGAAACCAACGCGAAGGAAACGAAAAAGTCTTCTTCGACATTCAGCCCTTACCATTCTCTGCTCGGTCTCGATCCGGAAACGGGTACCTATTTACCGGAGAGCGAACGGACGAAGCCGAAGAACCGACAGCCGGCGGCAAGAGCCCAGAAGGAGGCGTCGACTGACGCCGTGCAGGACGTCGGCACAGCTTCCACGCCAGGGGGCGGAAATGTGTCGACTTCGGACACGCTTACCGATGATGCGCTCCGTGAGAACGAACAATTACGGAACGCCGCAATCGAGGCGATGGAGAAACTTCAGAACGGAGACTCGTCCGCCGTAGATGAACTCGCATCGCTGATCGGCGGTACTTCGGGCCGGGAAATGCTACATCTCTATGAGCAACTGATGTGGATCGTCGGTGGGGTCTTCCTGATCTATCCCATCTGTATCATCATCTCAGAGTTAATTTCGTATTACTGGCTGCTGCGTCGACAGGAGACGAGCGTGTCGGATCGACGGTATGCCCGGGGGCGTCTGTGGCGACGGTTGGCACTCGCGCTGGTGATCGGCGGATTTGTCGTCGTCGTGACATTGTCGAGTGTGAAGCTTGAGTGGTGGGCGAACTTCAGCCTGATGGCGGTACTGATGGCCGTCATGACTGTACTCGGAGCGGCATGGGCGACACTTGCGGCCGGGATTAAACAGCTGGAACGAGGACACACCATTACGGTGATGCGAGAGGTACGACGCGATCAACTGGAGCTACGCAAGGATTTACAGGAACTGCGGATGCTGCTCGAAAAAATGTCGACCCCTCAACTCGTTGAATCCGACTCCTGATGAATGTTGTGCCAGCAGTATTTTTAAAGGAACCTTGCCTCCCGATGCCTGAAACAACCTCCGCTTCCGTTGACCTTGCCGCCGTGGCTGATGTTCGTCAGTCGCTGGAGGAGATCCTTGCGCGCGTTGGTGAGACGGTCGTGGGTCAACATCATCTCCTGCGGGGCATGTTGATCGGACTCCTCTGTCGTGGGCATGTCCTGATCGAGGGGGTTCCCGGACTGGCAAAGACGACGGCGGTATCCAGCCTGGCAAAAGCATTGGGAACAGACTTCTCGCGGCTACAATTCACCCCGGACCTGTTGCCCGCGGATGTGATCGGCAGCGAAATCTACCGACCGCAGGACCACCGCTTCGAAGTTCAACCCGGACCGATTTTCGCAAACCTGGTGCTGGTGGATGAAATCAACAGGGCGCCCGCGAAGGTGCAGTCCGCTCTGCTGGAAGCGATGCAGGAACGTCAGGTGACAATCGGTGGTAAGACGCTCAAGTTGCCTTCTCCCTTCATGGTTCTCGCGACGCAAAACCCGATCGACCAGCAGGGAACCTATGCCCTCCCGGAAGCCCAGATGGACCGGTTTCTCATGAAACTGGTCGTCAAGTATCCGGCTCGGGAAGACGAAGAAGAAATCCTGAACCGCGCATTGTTGCCCGGCGATCGCCGGATCGAGTCGGCTCCGGTTGTGGATGAGACGCAGATTGAAATGGCCGCCCGCGCATTGGAATCGATACAGGTTTCGACGACGCTCCGTAACTATGTCCTCGATCTCGTCGCCGCTACGCGCGATCCGTCCCAGTTAGACCCGCAGCTGAGCAATCTGATCCGATACGGCGTGTCTCCGCGCGGTACGATCGCCCTCACTCTGGCGGCACGCGCAGAAGCCTTTCTAAAAAATCGAGAATACGTGATCCCGGAAGATGTTCGGGCCGTGTTGTGGGATGTTTTCCGGCATCGCATGGCGTTGTCGTATGAAGCACTCGCCGAAGAGCTGACCGTGGACGATGTTCTCGAACGTCTGGTCGACCGCGTTCCTGTCCCGTAGTGAAGGAAACGCCAATGTCGAATCAAACGAAGGAACAAATTTCGCTGCGTGATCAGCAGAAGCTGCTCGAACGCGTCCGCCGGCTCAAGCTCCGCTGCGAATCCGCGATCGACAGGGACTTCGCGGGAAGTTATGACTCCACCGTGAAGGGGAGTGGGATCGAGTTTGAAGAAACACGTCCCTATCAACCGGGAGACGATGTACGCGCGATGGACTGGCGCGTTTCTGCCCGGACCGGCATTCCCCACATCCGGCGTTTTCGCGAGGAACGCCGCACCACGTTGCATCTTATTGTCGATGGCAGCGGCTCTCTGCACCTTGCGGGCCGGTCGCCTTATGAAATTGCCACCGAGCTGGCCGCCCTGTTGGCTCTTTTGGCCGCTTCGGAAGGGGATCAGATCGGGCTGACATTGTTCGCGGAAGCGATCGTGAGAACCGTCCCTCCAGCAGGGGGGATCGAACATGCCTTACTCATTCTGCGGGAGTTGGCATATCACAATCCCCGCGGGCGGGGGACATCGATCAACTGCGCGCTCGAGCATATCTGCCGGGCGGAACGTCGACGAGGCGTGATGGTTCTCATTTCCGATTTTATCGCGGAAGATCTCGAACACACTTTGATCCGTGCGGCGGCGCAGCACCACATTATTCCTGTAGTGATAACGGATCCGCTGGATACCACACTCCCTTCGTCAGGGCTCCTTTCCGTTCGCGACCGGGAGACGGGCCGCACTCGCTGGATCGACGCCTTCAGCCGCAGACAACGTCGAGCCTGGAAAGAGGGCGTTCAGGCGGCGAACACACAGCGGGACCAACTGTTTCGGCGGCTGAACCTGAAACCACTGAAACTCGATACGCAAATCGATGTCCCGCTGGCACTCCGAAGGTATCTGGAAGAGGGGGGACGCGTATGAATTCTGGTATCCCTCTCTTCTTCGTTGCGACACTCGCAATGCTGCTGATTCCCACTATGGAAACGGTTGCCGAATCTACTTTCGAGGCGACCGCCATCGCGGATACTACTCAAGCCATGATTGCGGAACCGGTCAAGCTGACGATCACCGTCAGCTTCCCGACGGAGTGGACGTTGGAACGCCCCCACTTCGAAAACCAGATCGGTGATTGGCAGGTTGTTGATCGGACCGAATCGACTCGCGAAACAGCAGACCAACAACGGTGGGAGTGCGAACTGACTCTCGAAAGTTACGCCCCCGGTGCACAACGGTTTCCCGCCGTTACTCTGACGCTGTATTCGGCCGCTGAAACAGCCGACGATGGCCCCGTACGAGCGCAGCGCTTTCGCAAACTGACTTCCGCGCCAGTCCCCGTGCGGATCGTTTCATCCCGCAATCCGTGGGAATGGAATACCGAACTGCGACCGATCTACGACGAAGTCTGGTTGCCGTGGACCTGGAGACAGACATTGATACTCTTGGGCGCGATTCTGCTGCTGGCCGTCGCGATTGCGTTAACTCGCCGCTTCGTGGACCGACTTCAGACGCGTGCCCTGTCACATCGCCACTTGGGAGATGAACTGGAAAGGCTGCATGAGGACTGGCTGCATGATGCTTACTCGAATCGTGCGGCGCTGGTACGCCTGGCAACGCTGTTTCGTCGCTGGCTCTCCGCTCATGATCACGAGCGGGGCGCGCATCGAACCACCGAGGAATGGGAAGAATGGCTGGCGGCCCGGCAAGACTCATCGAGGGCCAGTGGGGCGATTTCCGTTCTTCATCAGGCCGATCGCTTGAACTACGCAGGGGTTGATCCCACCCTCGACGACATCCGGGAATGCTTTGCGCGTGTGCGAGCCGTGATGTTGAATGAGGATTCGTTTGAACTGGAACCGGAAAATGTGGGAGGTGAGTAATGACGCTGATCACTCCCTCTGTGTGGTGGCTGCTGTTGATTCCACTCGTCTTGATGATCGAGTGGTGGCGGCGGTCTCACGCATTCTCCGCTAATGTGAGTTGGCGAAACGCGGAACTCGGGATGACCTGGCGTCTGCAACTCAGGCGTCTGGTTCCGCTGTTTCGCATGTTGGGTTTCGTCGCGTTGATTGTCGCCATTGCCTCTCCGTTCGACTGGAAAGAGGTCGCCTCCGTTCCCGCTGAGGGGATAGCGCTCGAAATCGTGGTCGACCGTTCGGGAAGTATGCTGGCCGACGATTACGAACAGAACGGTCAACGCATCACGCGCCTTGCGGCTGTCTCGAACGTCGCGGGCCGGTTCATCGTGGGAGACGAACCGGCGGAAGGGCTCGGTTCTGACAGTATCGGACTCATCACTTTCGCCGCGCAGGCCGAGGTGGCGTCACCGCTGACACTCGATCACGAAGCGGTCGTCGCGGAACTGGACCGAACCGAACCCGCCGCGGACTACCGCGAAGATGGAACGGCTATCGGCGACGGGTGGGCGCTCGCTATTGCGGAATTACAGCGGTTGGAGGCTTCGGTTCGAGATACACAACCAGAGAACATCCAGCGGGAAAGCCAACCGCTGACGAAGGTCGTCGTCCTGTTGACCGATGGAGAACAGAACGCCGGTCGACTTGATCCAGAGAAGGCGGCGGCACTCGCGCGGTTTTACGGCGTACGGACGTATGTCATCGGGCTCGAACCTCGTTCTATCCAGGCGGACGTGGCCAGGAAACGTATCCAGCGCGAACGGGATCGTTTGAGTGAGCTCGCATCGTCTACCGGCGGTCGGTTTTACACGGTCTCCGACCTCGCATCGCTCGAACAGGTCTACGACGAAATCGACACACTGGAACGAACCCCCGTCGGTGAACAGCATTTGCGAACCCGGCATCATTGGGCCGTGAGTCCATTTACGGCATTCGATGTCGACTGGCCTCCCATCCTGATGATGGTCATCGTTTTCTTCGGAGCGGAAACAGCGCTCCGCTGGACCCTTTTGAGAGAAGCAAACTGAGTTTCTTTATCTGAATCGTTGTATGGATATTATCCAAACATTATTCCCGATCGATCATTACTTCGCGCATCCGGAACGTCTCGACTGGTTGCGGTGGGGGAGTGCGCTGATTGCCGTCGGGGCGATCTGGATGATGTGCTGGCGTACCTGGCTGGGTTATCGGGCTCGTCACTCGAACTTTGCGTGGACATCCCCCAGTTGGCAGACGTTCGCCATCGTCTGCCGTGCCCTCGCTCTTGTTGTCCTTCTGCTGGCTTTCCTCGATGTCCGAGTGCCGACTGGCCCTGATTTTGTGATTCGCTCCGAAGGCCAGACCGTTATCCTCATCGATCGCTCCCGGTCGATGCTGGCGGAGGATGTCGGTGGGTCGCGGTTAGAACAGGCTCAGGAGATTGCCGAACAAGTGCTTGCTGATTCCGGTGGATCGGCCATCGCTCTCGTCAGTTTCGCGGGTGATGCGCGGGTGGATTCGCCACTCACCCGGAATCATGAACAACTGCGCGATCAGCTTGATCGGATGCGGCCCGCGGAAGGTTCACTGCCTGGCAGTCGTCTGGAAGAGGGGCTGGCGCTCGCCGTCGATGCCTTCGCGCTGCGGTACGCGGGCACAAAACGACTGATTGTGTTGACCGATGGTGAGTTCCATGGCGGTCCGCCGACCAATCGGCCGCCGCTGGACCCTGCGGTCGAGATGTATGTGATCGGTATCGGGAATGCAGAGCAGGGAGGCCGCATTCCCGATGATTCCGAAACAGGATATTTGACCTACAAGGGAGAGACGGTGACCACCCGGATGCGTCCGGAACTGTTGCGACAACTTGCGGAGACGACGGGGGGGCGATTTCTGCCCGTCTCTTCCGCGGCGGATGAGAGGACTGCTGTATCGATGCTCCGATCCCGTTCTGCAGCGGAGGAGTCCGTCGAATCGATCCCGATGTCTCAGCCGTTGCACGCACCGCTTTCTTTGTTGGCACTGGCATTACTGCTGGGAGAAGCGTTCGCGGAACGAGCCGCGCGAGTACGAGTTGAGTTCAGGAATGCGCTCGCCACTTCGAAATTCCCGCGCAAGGCGGCATGGGGAGCGCTGCTCCTGCTGGCAATGCTCAATCTCGGCGCGAGCGGTGACTCGGAAACGCTCTCCCGCTACGAGATGGCCAGCGCCTACAACAGCGGTGTCTCCGCGTACGCGGCGGGCGATCATGATGCGGCTATTGCGGCATTCTCAATCGTCGAGCAGCAGGCCGCCGGGGAGCTGAAATCCAAGGCGGCTTTCAACCTGGCGAACAGTTGGTACGAACGCGTGCGGCAGGGAAAGCTCAGCCGTGACGCAGCGCTCACGCACTTGCAGTCGGCGATGAAGGTGTATCGCGAGGCGATTCAAGAGAAGGAACGCGCTGAAGACGCCCGCGTGAATCTCGAGTTGACGTATCGGTTATGGAAGCAGATCCGGGATCAATCGGTATCGGACAGTTCGTCGAGTTCCGGCAACAACCAGAACGATAACGATGCCTCTGATTCGAACGTGAATGAGCCGGGAAATAGCGGTAATCGCTCTGGTTCGCAGCAGGAATCCCAACAAGGAAATCAACACAGTCCAAACCCGGGGAAACAACCGGATTCTTCCAACGAATCGGGACAAAATGACGTAAAAAAACCGGCTGATGAGGACACCTCATCCGACAACAATGGATCGAATGGTGGCCGGACTGAAGAGGGGGAAAGAGCTGCAATACCCCCGCCGCTGACGGACAAAGAAGCTGAAGATGAATTGAACCAGGTTCGCGCAAACGCCCGGTACCGCGAGGGGCGATCATCCCGCCCGCCACAAAATGTCGCGGACCTGTTCCCGTGGTGACATGCTGTCATCGTCGTTGCTTACGCAATCATTTCCCTTATTCCCTACCTCCGCAATCAGGGCATGCCCCATCTGGACGTGACGGCGGGAGGCCCGAATAATTACCTGTCGCGATCGGTCTTTTTTCGAATTTCTTTCGTTATTATTCCCCAAAAGGAGTCTTTCATGCATATCTTGAAAACCACATTCGCCGCACTCGCGGCTTCGTCTCTACTGACGACCGGTCTGGTTCGCGCCGACTGGATTGAACTGACAAACAATGACGTCGTGTCGGGGGAAGTGATTTCCCTCAACGACAAAGAAGTGAAAATCAAAAGTGAAAACTTCGGCGAAATGACGGTGCCCCGTGAGAAAGTCGGACTGATCGGTTTGGGAGATCGACCGGAACCGAGTGAAGCTCCGGCCATCACGACCGAAACCCCCAGCGCGCTCTCTCCGAATATGAACAACGCGCAGATGAACCGATTGCTGCAGGAGGTCCTTAAGGGGCGCGACGTGCAGGACATGCAGAAGAACATTGATGAATCCCGCAAGGGGCTTCGTGATCTGCAGAAAGATCTGGACGGCCCCTCCGCCGGCGCGATCGACAGTTATCTGCAGATGCTCGACTTCATCGGCAGCATCAGCCCCGACCTGCAACCCCAGCAGAACCAGGGTGAGGAAACCCCGGACAACTCTGCCCCGCGATCGAATAAATAGTTCCCACAGGTCGTAGATAACAACAAAGAAACGCCCGACGAATTTCGCCGGGCGTTTTTCTATGCGCGGTATTTTTTCATGGAGTATGTTTACGCTCCGCCTCCCCCGAAAAAGTCGTTGGCCGGTTCCAAATCTTCATCTGGTAAGCCTTGCGGGACCGGAGTCGATTTCCTCAAGCGGGTTCGTGTCGGACAGTCGCAGAATCAGGCTCGCGCGGGTTTCGGGGATACTCATGACAGCTTCGTTGGGGAAAGGTGTGGGAGCTACATAGTAACACACACGGTTGCGCTCCTCCTTTCACAGATTCCGCCAATATTTCGAAAGTTGGCTGTATTTTCACCACGCTGGAACCTCCTGCAATCAAGAGACTTACTTGCGTGTGGCCTGTGGGCCGGTTAAGGTGAAATTCCCTCCTGGCTTTCCACAACCTCCCACCTTTCGAGTCTTTTTCCTCAGTAGCACTGCCGCATGTCGCATCGTCCTGATGAATCCGCAGATCTGAATTTCTATTTGACGCGTCGCCAGTGGCTCGCCACGAGTGGTGCATTGGCTGCGGGACTGACTTTGTCCACATCCTCGCTTCCCGCGGCTGAACCGGAAACACCCTTGGAATTGGGGCCGCCGGCGAAGTTCGAAATCTGGGACCAGCATTGCCATCTCTCCGGTGTCGAAGGCAAAACGGCGGGTGAGCGGATGGACAACCTGCTGAAGTACGCCGACCGATTGAACATTGCCAAACTGGTGATCTACATGGGGTGGCCATTTGCGACCAATCCCTCCGCGGAAGAACTGTTACGGCAGAACAATCAGGTGCTGGAAGCGATCAAGGGACGAGAAGACCGGGTGCTTTCGTATGTTTACGTCAGCCCCGAACACCTCGAAACGAGCCTCGCAGAAATCCGCCGGTGCATCGCGGATGGCCCGATGGTCGGCGTGAAGTTATGGGTCGCGGGGCGTGCCACAGATGATGCCGTCGACAAAATCGTCGAAGAAGCAACCCGTCTCAAAGCCGTGATCTTTCAACACACCTGGATCAAAACGACCGGCAACCTGCCAGGGGAATCAACTCCCTTGGATGTGGTCGCGCTGGCAAAGCGTCATCCGAGTGCCAGACTGATCTGCGGACACGCGGGGGGAAACTGGGAACTCGGGATTCGCGCGATTCGTGCTTATCCTCAGATCAAACTGGGAATTGCGGGAAGTGATCCGACCAATGGCCTGGTGGAGATGGCGGTACGTGAACTGGGAGCCGATCGCGTCATTTACGGCAGTGACGCCGGCGGTCGCAGTTTCGCTTCGCAACTGGCGAAGGTATACGGAGCCAATATCAACGATGTCGAAAAGCAGTTAATCTTCGCCGACAACCTGAAAGCGATGCTCGCTCCAATCCTGCGGACGAAAGGAGTCGCATCCTGATGCCCGCGCTCATTGATACCAACATCTCACTCTCCCGCTGGCCTTTCCGCCGTTTGCCCGGCGATGAAACGAGTGACCTAGTGCGTCTGCTCAGAAAACAAGGCGTGACTGAAGCTTGGGCCGGCAGTTTCGATGGACTCTTCCATCGCGACATCGCTGGTGTGAATGCGCGACTTGCTGCAGAATGTCGAACTTCCGGAAAGGGAGTGCTCGTTCCCTTCGGGTCGGTGAACCCCATGTTGCCGGGCTGGGAAGAGGACCTCCGACGCTGTCATTCGGAACATCACATGCCCGGCATCCGCTTGCATCCCAATTATCATGGTTACGATCTCCAGCACCCGGAGTTTGCGCGACTCCTCGATCTCGCCGGCGAGAACAAGTTAATTGTACAGATTGCGCTCAGCATGGAAGACGAACGGACGCATCATCCCCTGATGCCGGTTCCGCATGTCGATCCCGCGCCGCTTAAAGATCTGCTTCTCGCGCGACCCGCCTTGAAAGTGCAACTGATCAATGTCTTTCGCAGCCTGTCACTCGCTCAACTCGAGATGTTCAGCGGGCTGCCTGATCTCTTTGTCGACATCGCGATGCTGGAAGGTGTTGGAGGAATCGAGGAATTGCTCGAAAAAATTCCGGTGAACCGGATACTGTTCGGCTCACACTTCCCTTTCTTTCATTTCCAGTCGGCGCTGCTCAAACTGGATGAATCCGACCTCGGCTGGTTTCAGCGTGAAGCGATTACATCCCAAAATGCGATCACCCTCAAAAAGTGAGTGATAATAAACAATGACGAACTCCAGTCGTATCACGAACCGATTGTTTTCCGGAATCACTCTTCTGGTACTGGGAATTGGACTCTGTTGCGCGACACGGTTACTTCCCGCGGAGGAGAAGACCGGCAACCTGGAAGATGCCCTGCCACATATCGAACCGCTGCCGCCGGAGAAGGCAGAGGAGTCGTTCGAGCTTTTAAATGGTTTCCGCATGGAGTTACTGGCGGCGGAGCCACTCGTCTATGACCCGGTGGCGATGGAATACGATGAAAATGGTCTCGCTTATGTCGTCGAGATGAGCGACTACCCCTATACCGGCCCCGAGCACGATGTGGCCTGGCAGGAACAGACGTCGCTCCCCATTGGACGCGTCCGGATTCTGGAAGATACCGATGGCGATGGAAAGTTCGACAAGAGCGACATCTTCGCGGACAAGCTTTCTTGGGCGACCGGAGTCGCATTCTGGAAGGGGGGAATCTTCGTCGCCGCAACTCCCGATCTCTGGTATCTTAAAGATACGGATGGAGACCGCAAGGCGGATGTTCGGGAAAGAGTCTTCACCGGCTTCCGCAAGTTCAATGTGCAAGCGGTGATGAACAACCTGAAATGGGGGCTTGATCATAAAGTCTATGCGGCAGGGGGGAGCAATGGTGGTTCCATCACGCCTGGCGATGATCCCGATGCCAAACCGATTCTGTTTCGCCGAAATGACTTCTCCATCGATCCTGTAACCAATACGTTTGAAGTGCTGACCGGGGGCGCCCGGTTCGGAAATACCTTCGACGATTTCGGGAACCGGTTCATCTGCAACATCCGTAATCCCGCGCAGCATATTGTGCTGGCCGACCGGTATCTCGCGCGAAACAAAGTTTTGTCCGCCAGCCTCGCGATCAATGATGCGGCCGTGGCCGGTGACGCGATCGAAGTCTTCCGTATCTCTCCTCCCGAACCCTGGCGGGTCCTGAACGCCCAGAGACTCGCGTCGGATCCGTCAAAGAAGTCCCCCCGCAGTGAAATGGTCGCGACCGGTTATGTCACTTCGTCAAGTGGCATCACGATCTATCGCGGCGCTGCCTACCCGCCGGAGTATTACGGCAACGCCTTCATCGCCGAGGTCGCTGGCAACCTGGTGATGCATTACACGCTTGAACCGGACGGGCCGACTTTCATCGCCCGGAGAGCGCAGGAGGGAGTGGAATTCCTCGCGTCGCGCGATAACTGGTTCCGCCCCGTCAACTTCGTGAATGCCCCCGATGGCACGTTACATATTCTCGACATGTATCGCGAGACAATCGAACATCCCTGGTCGATTCCCGATGACATCAAGGCGCATCTCGATCTCGAGAGCGGCCGGGACCGGGGGCGTATTTATCGACTCGCCCCACCGAGTTATCCTGAGGGGTACGATTTAAATCGCCGCCCGCAACTGGGGAGCGCTTCGATTGACGAACTCGTCTCTGAACTGGAGAACCCGAACAGCTGGTGGCGGGAGACGGCTCATCGTCTGATATTCGAACGTCAGGACGAGGCGGCGATTGCACCGCTCGTGACGTTATTACAGGAAAGTGATAGCCCTGTCGCCCGTATTCAAGCTCTCTGGTCGCTTCAAGGTTTGTCCGCGCTGACCCCCGAGTTGGTCGAAGTCGCTCTGGAGGACGAGTCTCCCCGTGTGCGCGAACAGGCTGTGCTGGTCAGTGAATCATTTCTACGAACGCTCACTCCCACCTCCGATACGACGCTGGCGACAGGGGTCCTGGATCTAGCGCAAGACGACGACGCCCGCGTGCGATTCCAGTTGGCGCTTACTTTGGGTGAAGTACCCGATGAAGTTCTCGAAGAAGAAGTGTTGGGAGCCACCAAGACCATCGCGCATCAGGATGCCGGCAATACCTGGACGCTGACCGCGCTGTTGAGTTCGATTGCTGATTCAGAAGCGTACCTGCTGTCGCAACTGTTGAACGACCACGAATTCATTTCCGGACAGGGCCTGGAACTTGCGGTGCAACTCGCAGAAATGGTTGGTGTTCGCAACGAAAAAGCGAGTATCGCAGCGGTTCTCGGGGCAATCGATTCATCATCTTCGTTTGACAACGGACAATTCGATCCGGTAACGGCGCAACTGCTGACGGGTCTTGGTAGGGGAATGCGACAAAGCCGCGCCAACTTGTTCGACGTAATTGCAGACGATGGCCGAAGTGAAAAACTCTTCGCCGCTGCCGAGGAAGTTGTCCTCGATGATGCTGCCGCGTTTGACAACAAAGTCGCCGCGCTCGAGTTACTGGCTCTGAAGCCGTTCGGCGAGATTCAATCCCTGTTGGAAATATCACTTAATCCGCGGCAGTCTCCGGAGTTGCAACTGGCCACGGTCAGCGTCGCGGCTGGATACACGAACGCGGAAGTCGCTCCGCTGCTGTTGTCGGCTTATCCGCAAATGACACCGTCCGTCCGGACGGAGGTCGTCGAGGTCCTGCTCGCTCGTCCCGAGAGAATTCACGCGCTGCTTGATGCCGTCGAGCAGGGGACCGTCCCGGCAAATGAAATCACCCCGATTCGCAGGGGCCTCCTGACGGGAAATCGCGACCCGGAAATCAAAGCCCGCGCGGAAAAATTGTTCGCCGCAGATGCTCCGAGTCCTCGGAATGAGGTGATCGCCCGATATCAAACGACGTTAAAGCTTGAGGGAGACATCCAGCGGGGCGAAACGATCTTCCGCAAGACATGCACGTCCTGCCACAAACTGGGAGACGAAGGGCATGACGTCGGATTCAACCTCGCGACGGTAAAACATCGCACACCGGCGGAACTGCTGATTCACATTCTCGACCCGAATCGTGAAGTTTCCCCGAACTTTCTGAATTACGTCGTCCTGACAGACGACGGGCGAACGGCTGTGGGTATCATCGCCGCGGAGAACGCTTCGAGCATCACGCTCAGACGTGGAGAAGGGAAGGAAGAAACGATTCTGCGGCAAAATATTGAAGAGATCACAAGCTCGGGGCAATCTCTTATGCCGGAAGGTCTGGAAAAGGACATCTCCCCCCAGGAAATGGCGGATCTCATTGTCTTCCTGCTGGCAAAGCCTGACAAAACGGCATCACCGTAACTAGCCATTCAGCCCTGGTTCAGCGGTTGTGCGACAGAACTCCGCTTCCAGACCGACAGGTCCGGAAAGACTGCTGAAAATCTGGCCAGAATCCGGGAGGGGAGGGGTATCGTTGCTTCGATTCTCCCCTCTATAATTTCGTTAGTAAGCTCATTTTTTGGGCAACCTGACGTACTCCGAGGTGTTACATTAGTATTCGCCCCGTGATCTCCGGATCACCTCTATTTCCTGCCCCTCCCACGAAAACTTGAATCCTTTGCGAGACATTTCCATAGTGTTCCCGCGCCATAAAATAGGATCCTGCCTGTGTCGTTGTTCTCACCTGTTTATGCTTCATCCACTTGCCAGCGCCCGTCGCTGATCGCTTTGATGATGTTCTTTCTGACCGCATCGCTGCTCGTTGGATGTGGCGAGGATAAAACCGAGGAAGAGGCCGAAGCGAAGCCGAAAGAGCTCCCCACCATCGACGTCGCCGTGATGGA
>PABD01000194.1 GCA_002702685.1 Planctomyces sp. | reverse complement strand
CTCGGCGAGTAGTTCGTCTTTCGCGTGCGCCAATTCTTCCGTCTTCTGCTGGAATGCTGCGGCGGCCGAGTCCGCGTCCCGTTTCGCAGACAGCGCCTGTTCGTGTTCGGCCGCAATGCGGGCCTGCCGATCATTCATGGCGTTGACGATCGGCTTATACAGAAAATGAGAGAGCAACCAGACCAATACCAGAAAGTTGATGATCTGAGCCGTAAACGTAAACCAGTCAATGGACATTGTCTTGTTCCAGTTCGTCGTTCAAGTAGATCAACCGGCACTTGCTTCGAGAAAGTGACTCCAGAATGGGTTGGCGAAAATGAGGATCATCGAAATTACGAAGCAATAGATCGCGGTTGATTCCACCATCGCCAGCCCGACAAACAGCGTGCGGGTGATCGTGCTCGCTTCGTCGGGTTGCTGGGCAATTGAACTGAGGGCCTGCGCCAGCGCCCGCCCCTCTCCCAGCGCGGGAGCGATCGAGCCGATCGCGATGGTGATGCCCGCCGTGAAAATCGATACCGCGGCAATAATGGTGTTCGCTTCCATGGAGACCTACCTCTTTCTTTCATTCATTCATTGAGGGATGAGTACCATCTGTGGGTACGGACTCGGAATGGTCCTCGATGGCATCGGTGTGTACTGCGCCGAAATACGACTGCGTGGCCGACGCGATATAGACCATCGCCAGGACGGCAAAAATGTAAGCTTGAATGACACCGGTGAGCAGTCCGAAAGCCTGCATCAGCATCGGCACAAACAGGGGGACGAATCCAACGAGAATCGCGACAATCACGGCTCCGCTCATCATGTTTCCATATAGACGCACGGCGAGCGCCAGTGTGCGTGACAGTTCACCGATAATGTTGAACGGCAGCATGAATGGAGAGGGACTGATGTATTGTTTCAGGTACCCTTTGATTCCCTGACTGGCAATCCCGTAAATCGGCACCGCGACGAAGACGCATGTGGCCAGGGCAGCCGTTGTCGACAGGGAACCGGTGGGGGAATGATAACCGGGCACGATCGCAAGAATATTGCAAACCACGATGAACAGAAACAACGTACCGATAAAGGGCAGGTAAGCGCCGGGTTCCTGTTGGCTCACTTCGCGGATCTGATTCCGCAAACCGGTGACCAGTACTTCGAGCAGGTTCTGACCTTGCGACATCTTCGTACCGGAAGAGAGACGGCGAGTCACCAGCCACGAAATCAACACGAGCAACGCCATCACCAGCCAGGTAAACAGAATCGTCCGGTTCAGTATCGCAAAGCCCCATTGCCAGATTGGTTCATCAGGTGAAATCGTCATGGGTTTGAATCCTGAGAAACAGACCCGGGCCGGCTCTCGATGTACCGGGTACATAAGTAACGTGTAATCACAAAGCCGAGTAGGGCCGCGACGAGTCGCTGCCATTGGTAATCAGAGGAGAGCCAGACCCCGACGAGCCAGAAGCCAGCGAGCGTCAGCCCCGTCCGCCCCAGCGCACTTGCCAGGAAAAGCAGAGCGGGGTGGCGAGCCGTCGGCAAGTGTTTGACGGTGAGCCACAGACCGCCGAAGAAAACTGCTCCCAGCAGCAAGCCAGCGATGAGACTCAACATCAACTGCAGGAATAAAGTGACAGTCATCGATCAACGTTTCCTTCCCGGTGCAACCATTTCCACGCGTTAATACATCCGAGGGCCAGGCCTCCCACCAGCAGCATCAGGCTCCAGGAAAAGCGAGAGGGCCAGCGGGAATCGATCCACACGCCGAGCGCCGCGCCAGCGACGGCGGGAATCGCAACGGACCAGCCGACCAGTCCGAACATCCCCAGTCCGAACCAGACCGTGTGATGCTTCTCTTCTTTCGCCCGTAACTTACGTCGTTCCTGCGCCGCAATCCGGCGCTGGATCTCCTCCTGATCCTGAAGATGCAGATCGTCCGAAGTGAACTCTGTCTGGTCCCATTCGTTGTCGTGCCGTTCATTTGACATCGCCGGTCGCTCCCTGCTGAATGAAGTGCCTCAGAATGTCGGCTTCGAGTGTCGCCATCGCCGTGCGTACCACCCGTTCGCGTTCGTTCAGAATTTCAAACTGCTCGGCCACCTTCTCACGCAGCGTTCCGAGGTCGTCTCCCCGGACCGCATAAACTGTCGAGACGCGGACGTCGGCGCCCGCTTTTGTAAGTATGCCGCCTGCGAGGCCCACGTAGTTCTCGCACTGTTGTTCATCTACAAAAGTCAAAATACCGGGCACGAGGGCCGAAACAAAATCGACGTGCTTCGGCAACAGACAGAACGAGCCATTCTCCGCTTCGGCGATGATCTTGAGAACGGATTGATCAATCAGGATCTCCGTCGGCAACAGCACTTTCAGGTTCATAGCGCGGCCTCCTGTTTTGCCATATCGATCGCCCCGATCATGTACAGCGCCCGCTCCGGAACATCATGGAATTCGTCATCCAGAATACGTTCACAGCCGCGTAGAGTTTCTTCCAAGGTTACCAGTTGTCCCGGATATCCCGTAAATTGCTCGGTGCTGAAGAAGGGCTGCGTCAGGAACCGTTCCAGCCGGCGGGCGCGATTGACAACACGCTGATCCTCCCGGGAGAGTTCCTCCAACCCCAGCATGGCGATGATGTCTTTGAGTTCCTCGTAATGGGCGAGCGTCTCACGAACGTCCCGAGCGACGCGATAATGCCGTTCCCCGACCGTAGGGGGCATCAGCATTTTGGAACCGGAGTTCAACAGGTCGATCGCCGGATAAAGTCCGGCCGCCGCGCGTTTTCGGGAGAGCACGACCGAAGTCGACAGATGCGCGAATGTATGAACCGCGGAAGGGTCGGTGAAATCGTCCGCGGGCACGTACACCGCCTGCACCGAGGTGATCGCCCCGTTCGTTGTCGTGCAGATCCGTTCTTCCAGATCCGCCAGGTCCGAGGCGAGCGTCGGTTGATACCCGACGCGTGACGGCAGTTCCCCCATCAAACCCGAGACTTCCGTGCCCGCCTGGATAAACCGGAAGATATTGTCGATCAGTAGCAGCACATCCTGCCGTTGATCGTCGCGAAAATATTCCGCCATCGTGAGCGCTGCGTGACCGACTCGGTAGCGGGCCCCCGGAGGTTCATTCATTTGCCCGAAGACCATCACCGAATTCTCGAGCACGTCGGCTTCCTTCATCTCGCGGTAGAGTTCCTCCGCTTCGCGGCAGCGTTCACCGATACCGCAGAACAGGCTGACCCCCTCGTGTTCACCGACGACGTTATGAATCAGTTCGGTGATGAGCACGGTCTTGCCGACACCCGCGCCGCCAAAGAGGCCCGCCTTACCACCACGTTCCAGCGGTGCGAGCAGGTCGATCGCTTTGATGCCGGTTTTGAACATCTCCGAGCGGGGCGGACGCTCGACCAGTTCGGGTGCATCCTGATGGATGGAACGCCAGACCGCTTCCTCGATGGGGCCTTTGTTGTCGATGGTCTCGCCGAAGACATTCAACATGCGGCCCAAAAGTTGCCTGCCGACTGGAACCCGCAGCGGATGACCGGTATTGATGACTTTTGAACCACGCGACAAGCCGCGCGTCGACGTCAGTGCAATGCCTCGGATCGTGTGATGATCCAACTGCGTGAGGACTTCGATGATAATTTTACCTTCATCCCCGGCGTGTAATTCGGTCTGCAGTGCCGGCAGATGATAAGGGAAGTGCGCGTCCACCACGCTCCCTCGGATGGAGAGGATGGTTCCGGTGTGATCTTGATGGTTCTCGTGAACCTGCATGGCCAATCACTCTGACACCCCGGGACGGGGGCGATCCGAAGACAAATTGTTGATCCGGAAAAGTGATGAATCCGGTAAAGCTTCTTAACCTGACGTATGGTTTTTCCACATTCATTGTATAATGGATATGGACATCCAATCTATCCGAAATGACCGGTTGGTAACTGAATTTAGAGATGTGGCGATTGGTTGTCTGGCGTTGAGATGTCGACCCTCACAATTTCGATCTTAAGCATGGGGAGTGGAATCATGTCCCAGGAACCTTTGATCCTCTGGTTTGATCAGATCAACATCAAAGACGTCCCCGCAGTGGGAGGCAAGAATGCTTCACTGGGGGAGATGTATTGTAACCTGAAATCGAAGGGGATTGCCGTTCCGAATGGATTCGCGACGACCGCCCATGCGTATCGGCGTTTCCTGGCAGAGACGGGGCTTGATGAGCGGATACGCCACATTCTCGCGGACCTTGACACTTCCGATATCACCAACCTGCAACAACATGGACGTGAAGTCCGGCATGCGATTCTCTCGGCCGAGATTCCCCTCGACCTGCGGGAAGAGATCCTGAAAGCTTACGACCAGTTGAGTGAACAGGTTTCCGGGGGCGTCGATGTCGCCGTCCGCAGCAGCGCCACGGCGGAAGACCTCCCCGATGCCAGCTTTGCAGGCCAGCAGGAGTCGTACCTGAACGTACACGGTCACACCGCACTGCTCGATATCTGCCGACGCTGTTTCGCATCGCTATTCACAGACCGGGCCATCTCTTACCGCACGGAAAAAGGGTTCGACCATTTTGATATCGCGCTCTCGATCGGCATTCAGCGGATGGTGCGATCCGACCTGGCCTCTTCAGGCGTCATGTTCACCCTCGACACCGAGACCGGGTTCAAGGATGCCGTGCTGATCAACGCTGCCTATGGTCTGGGGGAGAACGTCGTCCAGGGGAGCGTCAATCCGGACGAGTATTACGTTTTCAAACCGACACTCAAGACCGGTGCAAAACCGATTCTCAAAAAGACAGTCGGTTCGAAGGAATTCAAGCTGGTCTATGATTCGGGTGGCGGAAAGATGACGCGCAACGTTCCCGTGGATCCCGCCGCGCGAGCGCATTTTGCCATCAGCGATGAAGATATCCTCACACTTGCCCGCTGGGGATGTCTGATCGAGGACCATTATTCCGCGGTGCAGGGGCGTTATTGCCCGATGGACATCGAGTGGGCCAAAGACGGAAACACGCAGGAACTCTTCATCGTGCAGGCTCGCCCCGAGACAGTGCACTCGCAACAACAGGGTACGATCGTAAAGACGTATCAACTGAACGAACGGGGCAAGGTCCTCGCGACCGGACACAGTGTCGGTGAACGAATTGGTCACGGCGTGGCCCGAATTGTTCACAGCGCAAAGAATATCAATGAAATCCAGCCGGGAGACGTGCTGGTGACGGATAAAACCGACCCGGACTGGGAACCGATCATGAAAAAGGCGGCGGCGATTGTCACCAATCGGGGCGGACGCACCTGCCACGCGGCGATCGTCAGCCGGGAATTGGGACTTCCCGCCATCGTGGGAGCCGAACATGCTACCGAACTGATCCCTGGCGGTGCGATGGTCACCGTCTCCTGTGCCGAAGGGGACGCCGGGCACATTTACGAGGGCCAATTAGACTACGAGGTTCGCGAAGTCGATCTCTCAAAGCTGCCCTCCACAAAAACGAAAGTGATGATGATCGTAGGCAATCCGAACGAAGCGTTCCGGCTCTCCATGTTGCCGAGTGACGGTGTCGGTCTCGCGCGGATGGAGTTCATTATCAACTCCTTCATCCGCATCCATCCGATGGCGCTGATCGACTACGACCAGCTCGATAACATTGCCCTCAAGACCGAGATCGGACAATTGACTTCCGCTTACGAGGATAAGCCGGCGTTCTTCGTCGACACACTCGCGCAGGGCGTTGGGATGATTGCGGCTGCATTTTATCCGCGCGATGTTATCGTCCGCATGAGCGACTTCAAAACGAATGAATACGCCAACCTGATCGGTGGCGAACATTATGAGCCGCGCGAAGAAAACCCCATGCTCGGTTTCCGCGGGGCCTCACGCTACTACCACGAGAACTATCGCGACGCCTTTGGCCTTGAGTGCAGGGCGATGCTCAAGGTCCGTAAGGAGATGGGGCTCAAGAATCTGAAACTGATGATCCCGTTCTGCCGCACTGTCGACGAAGGCCGGCGAGTGCTGGCGGAAATGGAAAAACACGGGCTGAAGCGCGGAGACGACGGACTTGAGATTTACATCATGTGTGAAATCCCGAGTAACGTGATTCTCGCCGAGGAATTCGCCGAGATATTTGATGGTTTCTCCATCGGTTCCAACGACCTCACGCAACTCACCCTGGGGGTCGATCGTGATTCCGAAATCGTCGCGCATCTGTTTGACGAAAGGAACCCCGCTGTGCTGAATTCGCTCGCGGCCGCCATCCGTAAAGTCAAAGCGGCGGGGCGGAAAATCGGTATCTGCGGCCAGGCGCCGAGCGACTATCCGGAGATCGCCGAGTTCCTGGTCAAGCAGGGGATCGACAGCATCTCGCTGAACCCGGACTCCGTAATGAAAACCGGCACCCGCATCGCGAAAGTCGAATCCGAATTAGAGGGGGTACCCGCGCAATAGACATCATCAGCGGGTGTTATAAACGAGTGCAATTCGGTGACTTCGTTTCTGACGCGCGACCACTACTCTGATGGGGTCTTAAGATCGATGATTTCAACGACACCATCCACAAGCAACGCCAATTGCCTGCCATCCGAGCTTAATGCACTGGGGCCGGAGAGTCGTCGTGACAGGTCATGATATGTTGCGGATGCGTTCAAGTGGACGGGTGCGGGAAAGGACATGAGTTCCTCCTCATGCTCGATATCCCAGAAATGTGTCCGGTCAGCGCCGATGATCAGGGTTAGGAAAGTCGTCAACGCCAGCAGAGGATGACGCTGACTCCACTTTGCGCACCGTCTCATCCAACCGGCTGGTCGCGCATGAACAGTTTTGCCTGACTGGAATCGCTCAAGGTCTTCGACGAGATCGTCTGCCGTGCGATACCGACGATCCGGATTCTTCTCAAGTCCTTTAAGACAGATCGCCTGCAAGTCGACTGGAACATTCCGTCGGAAACGACGCGTTGGAGCGGGGTCGGCTTGCGTGATGTTATTGATCGTTTCGAGGCTGACTTCGCCGCGGAACGGGTGTTTCCCCGACAGCAATTCGTAGAGAATAACGCACAGACTGAAGATGTCGGAACGCGCGGAGATATTTCGAGTGTTACCGAGCGCCTGCTCCGGTGCCATGTAACTCGTGGTGCCGAGAGTGGAGTCCGTTCGCGTCAGGTTCTGGTCGCCATTATCCAGTTTCGCCAATCCGAAATCGGTCAATCGGGGCGTGAACGGAAGTCTGTGCGCATTTTGCTCAGCAACCGGCTCCAGAAGGACGTTCGCTGGCTTGATATCGCGATGCAGCACTCCGCGGCTATGCGCATGCGCCATTCCACGAGCGAGTTGCAGGACGATTACCGCCGCATCTCTGGGGGAGATTTCACCTCGTTGAGCGTCCCGCCAGGAAGCCAGATTGCCACCGGCGATGTAGGGCATCACGATAAAAGGGACTGCACCTTCATTGTCGCTTTCGAAAACCGGGAGAATATTCGCATGATCGAGTTGGGCAGCGGTACGCGCTTCGTTGCGGAAGCGACGCAAGCGAGGGTCGGACATCATTACGTCGGGACGCGGAATCTTGATCGCAACATCCCGCCCGGTGACTTCGTCGTTCGCGAGAAAAACGATTCCGTAACCACCCATTCCCAGTTTGGATTTAACCCGGAATCTCCCGATCATTCGCGGTACAGGCAAATCTGAATCTGCCTCCGTCGAATGTTCCATCAGATCACGGATCTTGTCGAGAAAATGAACGCACTGCCGGTTCTCGAGAAGAATCTCCCGTACCTCCGCGCTGAGATCACGGCGTGTCGGTGGCGCAGAGTCGTCCGCGGCTTCTCCCCGATTCATTCTTCTTTCGACGGAAAGCAGTTCACTCAGAATAAAATCTTCAGAATCGCTCATATCGTTCCGGGGCACATTAAAAGTGTTCGCACAGGAAATGTATCAGCTCGCCTCCCTGTTTCCCGAATCGAACCCAGATCGCTCGACAACAGTGATGCAGACTTCCACGACACATTTTCCAGGTGAAACCATGTTGAAAACCAGCGAAGGCCTCTTTTCTACTTACCCGAAATTATTTCAGGGAACAGCAAAGCTGGCTTCTATCGTAACCGTACGTTTAGTAGTTTTTCAACGCGTTAACGGGAACTTTACGAAAGAGCGTGTGGGGCTGGATTCGTCCCGCTCAGTAATAAGTTCGTACTCTTATGGAAGTATTCTTGCCGACGTGGTACGAAACATCGAAATTGAAGGGCAAGAAGTAAGGCGGATCGAAAAATATTTACCCCATGCCGACTCTGGATGACGCCAAGCCATCGGGACGCTGGCAATCGATGATTCTATAACAGAATTCGATTTAGGAACTGTCAAGTGTCGTCGGATTCGATGCGGGAGAAACCTAGCCCAAGTGTACTCCTGGTGGGAAGTGACCCACAATATGGGCTGCGGGCCGCTCGTCAGCTGCATGGAGACGTATGAAGCCTGCTTGCCGTCACTGGGGCTCCACTGTCGAGTTGCGGTGCCGCAACTTGCGAAATACGCCGATCGCGAGCGTGATGACCGTCAGGGGAATCACGAAGAAAGTCATGGCAGCGCCCAGCGTTACACTGACTGCGGGCAATGTCGCCGCCAGAACGAGGTATGTCGTATAAGCGATGTAATAGCCGAAGAAGAGTCCTCCCTCCCACCGGGCGATCAGATGATCGGTGAAGAAAATGGGGAGGCAAGCGACTGCGACGGCGATCATGACGGGAATATCGAGCTGGAGCGCGGCGTCGGAGACGGCAACGCCATCCGGAACGACGATAGCGGACAACCCGAGTACGCACAGAATGTTGAACAGATTACTACCCACGACGTTCCCGACTGCGATGTCCCGCTCACCGCGGATACTCGCAAGCACGGACGTCGCCACTTCGGGGAGCGATGTTCCAGCCGCGACAATCGTCAGGCCGATGAGAAGTTCACTCATGCCCGCGAGTCGCGCGATGGTAACGGCTCCCTCGACGAGCCAGCGCGCACCGAACGTCAGCATCACCAGACCGACCAACATCAGAACGATCTGAATACTGATACTCCGCGGTGCTGAGGGAGTTTGCATCTCGCCGTATTCCTGTTCGAATTCCTGCTTGACCGCCGCGCTTTCTTTTCTGCTCTGCCGAATCGTCCAGAACGTATAAGCGAGAATGCCGGTGAACAACCCCGCGCCTTCGACGCGGCTGATGCCCCCATCCAACCCCAGAAATAATGCCAGAGTGGAGGCGATGATCATCAGCGGGACATCAAATCGAACGAGCTGACTCGACACGACCAGGGGAGAAATGAGGGCGGAAATCCCGAGGATAAACAGAACATTGAACGTGCAACTGCCGACGACGTTACCCACCGCAATATCGGTCTGGCCATCAAGACAGGCGTTGATGGAGACCGCAAGTTCCGGCGCACTCGTGCCGAAGGCGACGATCGTCAAGCCGATGACAAGCGGAGAGATTCCCGCCAGGGCAGCTAACTTCGAAGCCCCCCGCACGAGCAACTCTCCACCGAGCACGAGGCAGACCAAACCCAGAATAATGAGCGCAATTGCAGGAGTCATGGACGCACTTTCAGCGCAAACGAAGGGACGAGACAAATCGAAAAGAGGGACACAACCATCCTAACCGGGGAAGCGTTTCAGGCAACCGCCTTCCGCTGGTCAGAGGTTCCCGAGTGGTTCGATTTTCGAATTCCACGGAGCGAGCCCGCGTCGAAGAAATCAACAAAGCGGCGACCGGTATCCGTCGTCGCCAGATCATTCGCCAGCTCGACCGCGCGTCGCAGAGACATACCTGAACGGTAGATCATTCTAAACAACACCTTCAATTCCTGCCGGTCCGCACTCGGCGTCCCTGCCCGCATCAGGCCGATGGAATTGAGACCGGCGATTTCTCCACGCCTGTTGGTCATGGCAAACGGAGGGATGTCCTGACCGATCATGGCGACGGCACCAATCATCGCCATCTCACCGATGCGGACGAATTGATGAATGCCGGTATTCCCGGAAATGATCGCCTGGCGTCCAACTTGAACGTGACCTCCGAGGAGAGCGCCGCTCACCAGTATCACCTCGTCTTCCAGCACACAATCATGTGCCACGTGTGAATTCGTCATCAGGTAGCAGCGGTTGCCCACAATGGTCGCCTCGCCCGGAAGGCACGCGCGATGAATCGTGGCCCCCTCTCGAATAATGCAACCACTGCCGATCCGGCAATAGGTCACTTCGCCGTCATACTTGCGATCCTGCGGAATATCTCCCAGGACGGCATGTGAATGAATGGACGTGCCGGAGCCAATTTCCGTATGGCCAAGGATAACAGCGGACGGGCCGATGCGGCAGCCGGCGCCGATTCGTACCGGTCCGTCAATCACAACGTGAGGACCAATCTCGGCCGAGGGGTGAACGTCGGCGTCCGTGTGGACATAAGCAGTTGGATGAATTCCCATGGTAATTCTCTGGTAACTGCAACCCTCGAACGGATTGCGCGGGGAAAGCGGAAGGGGAGCGGGAACGGAAAAATCGCCGGGATGCTTAACAGCGCAAGCGGGCGATACCGTTCTGGCAAAGCTTTCCGAAGGAGACATCGCGATACGAATGCTCGTCGCGCGCGGGAAAAGGATCGAAAGCATCGATCTGTGAAACATTCATCCTCGCGTGAATGTAGTCGTAAAGCCCACCATGGAGCAGCGACTTGGAGAACGACCGGGCGACAGAGAGAGGATGGCCGAATGCGGAATCGGAGCCATCCTCGGGATCGTCGTCGACGGGACCATCATCCGAATCATCGGGCAGGTCGCAGCCGAGAAGAACGAAGTCGACGTCGAACCAATCGCTGTAGGTGACCGGGGGGTGGGGGCGTGTTTCGCCACTGCGCAGGTTGTCCCCGTCCAGAACAGGAAAAGGCGCATGCATGGTGGTCAACACCATATACGCCACGATAATCCTGTGCAGCCAATTCATTTTGCCGGGTCCCTGAATGAAAGATTTACAAAATGTCTCGAAAACGGAGCGGTTCGTCAAGAGCAGTCACTGCTCATGATCGAACGTGTTTCGTTCGCAAATCGCAATTCTTCTGTTGGAATCTCGTTTTGGAATTTCCGTCCTGTTCGTTGTCGCAGCTCGTCCGGAAGAATTACAATGCACTGATGGCGGCATTATCTGTTTCGAATCCTGGATTGCGCTTCATGAAAAACCTCATACTAATCTCAGCTGTTCTTTGTCTCGTACTGACATCGGGACTCTCTCGTGGAATGGCCGCTTCGCCGGTCAGGGTCATCGTCGATGCCGATACCGCCAACGAGATCGACGATCTGTATGCGATCGTCCGGGCCCTGGTGGCCCCGGAGTTCACAGTCGAAGGAGTCACGTCGGCTCACTTCACACGCTCGACGGAACCGAACGACACCGTCCACCAGAGTCAGACAATCAATGAGCAGATCCTGAAGGCAATGGAATTGGCCGACAAGATTCCGCATCCTGTGGGCGGCGACCGGTCGATGTCCGCTCCGGATCAACCCGTGGATTCGCCCGCAGCCCGACTGATTATCGAACGGGCGCACGCTGGAGGTCCCGACGACAAGCTTGTCGTTTTCGCCCTCGGCGCCTGCACCAACCTGGCGTCGGCCCTCAAGCTGGATCCAACAATTGAACCGAAGGTCATCTTCGCCTTCATCGATGGCAACTACAAAGACGGCGAATGGGGGCCCGGGATCTTCAACTGGCGCAACGACATTCACGCCGTCAAAGCGATCTTCGAGTCGAATGTCGAATACTTCCATATGCCCGCCCCCGCCGTCAGTAAGCAGATCTACCTGACCAAAGCGGAAGTCAACCAGCATCTGCTGGGGAAGGGGGAGGTCTGGGATCTGCTGGTCCATCGCTGGGAAACGTTTCCCCGCACTGCGAAAAGCGAATCCAAGGTGATGTGGGATGTCGCGCTGATCGAAGCCTATTTACGCCCCGACCTGGCGACGCCCGTCGTCGTGGGGGCCCCGATCGTGCGCGATGCCAAAACAGTCGAGCAGTTCCCGAATAATCCGCGTCGCGTTACCGTTTACGAGGCGATCGACGTGGAAGGCATGCGCGTCGATTTCTGGAAAGCGATCGACGCCGCGATTGCGGAATAAATCATTCGCGGATCAGCACAACGACGCTGTGCCCGGCCACCGTACAGGTGCGGGATTTAATAACGGCACTCGAATCTTCGCAGTAATCGTCGGGGCTGTTTAACGATGTGTCGATCACGCGTCGCCACTGCCCCGGGCTTCCTTCATGAATCCCGAATTCATGGGCTTCGCTCGCACTGTTGATCATCACGTACAGGTCGTCATCTTTCTGGGAACTCCCGTGCAGGCAATAGGCCAGTTGCCGGGAGTCGTGTGACATATCCAAATGATGTTGCGTTCCGTACCAGTGGATATCTTCGCGCCAGTAATGTGACCGCGAAATGGACGGATGGGTTTTGCGAAAGAAAATCATCAGACGGACGAAGCGGAAGATGTCCTCGTTCCGCTCGCGTTTGCTCCAGTCGAGCCAGGTCGTATCGTTGTCCTGGTTGTACGGGTTGTTGTTTCCCCGCTGCGTCTGGAGAAATTCGTCCCCCATGCGAAACATCGGTGTGCCATTTGAAAGCAGAAGCAAACAGAAAAAGTTCTTCACCTGTTGTTTTCGCAAACGAACAACTTCGGAAGGAACATCTTTATCTCCCTCCCAACCGCAATTGGAACTTCCGTCCCATTCTCCGTCGGTATTGTTATGGCCATTGGACCAGTTGCGTTTCTGTGTATAGGAGACCATGTCATACAGCGTAAAACCATCATGCGACGACACATAGTTGATGCTCTGCCAAGGCCGACACGCATTCTCGAGGTCGTCCGGGAAGAGGTCACTGCTCCCGTAGAGTCGCGACATCAGTTCCCCCACCATCCCCCGATCGCCTCGCACAAACCGGCGTACCGTATCGCGGTAATGACCGTTCCATTGCATCCATAACTGCCCCGGAAAACGGCTTCCCAATTGGAAAGCTCCGTGGGCATCCCACGGTTCCGCGACCAGCCTGATATTCGCCAGTTCCGGTTCCGCCGATATCTGACCGAAGATAGGTGGGTCGGTCAGGTTGAGTTCCCCATCTCCCCCTCGCGAAAATATCGAAGCCAGATCGAAACGGAATCCGTCGACACGCATCTCCTTGACCCAGTAGTAAAGGCTGTCGACGATCAATTGCCGGACGGCTCGATTCGCAGTATGCAGCGTGTTACCGGTGCCGCTGAAGTTGCGATAGGGTGCCGCCGGGTCCCCCGATAAAAGGTAATAAGTGCTGTTGTCGAACCCTTTGAAGTTATAAGTCGGTCCCGATTCATTCCCCTCCGCCGTGTGGTTGTAAACGACATCCAGTATGACTTCGATCCCCGCCTCGTGGAGGGCTTTCACCATCTGCCGGAAGTCGTCCCGTTGCTGGCAATGATGTGGCTGGCTGGAATAGGTGGAGTGGGGAGAGAAGAACCCGAGCGGCATGTAGCCCCAGTAGTCGCCATTGTCCGGATCAAACTGGTATACAGGCATCAACTCGACTGCGGTGATCCCCAATTCCAGCAGGTAGGGAATCTTCTCGATAACTCCTTCAAAAGTTCCACGTTTCGCTTCTTCGACCCCCGAGCTTTCGTGACGGGTAAAGCCCCGAACGTGCATTTCGTAAATGACGAGATCCGAGGTATGCCGCACCGGTTCATCGTGACCCCACGAGAACTCGCAGCTCTCCTCTTCGAGCGCCGCGAGGGGGGCCTTGCCCTCGTTGGAACCGGGCTCAATCGCGGCCTGCCGGCTGAAATCGGGGGGAAAGAAGATTGATCGCGCGTAGGGGTCGAGCAGGATTTTTTCGACGTCGAAGGTATGCCAGGCGAAGTCGGGACCAGGGCCCGGTCCATCGACCCGGTAGCCATAGTACATCGCCCCCGCTAATTCTTCCCGAGGGAGACGACAGTGCCAGATCGTACCGGACTTATTGACGAGGTAGTCGAATTCGAACACCTTCACCGGGTTCGTAAAATCGAGGTCGTTATAAAATCGAAGTTCGACCTTCTCCGCGTGTTTGGAATACAGAGCAAAATTCCAAGCTTGCTCCTCTTCGATCCAGCTTTGCCCTAAGGGGAACGGTTTTCCCTCAGACTGCACCCACTCCACGCCCATTCGGCGATCTCCCGCTACTTGCCACAGACTTGGTCTGAATGACCTACCAGTCCATCATATGCTGGTCGGTATTCGCCGTGCCATCTTCCCACCCCCGGTCCTGAAACCTTCACGCGGATTTCACGGCCCAGCCTGCCTTCACAATCGCTCACTTGTCGGCTTCGACGAGCGACTTGAACTCCGGTTTGGTTTCCAGCAGGATTTCACGGATGTTTCGGCGATCGTCCGGAGAGAGATGATCAAAATCATCGGACTCTTCCTCGTCCAATTTTCCGAGAAGGATTTCATCCAGTTTGAGCATTACGCGTCGGCGCACTTCATCCGGGAGCCCCTCAAAGGCATCCGCATAAATCAGGTAGCTGCACGGGTAGCGGAAGAGACGCGTCTGGAGATCGAAATCACGGAGGGATCTGCCCTCGGAGTCACGCATGCCGCGCGCTTGAAAATCGTCCGTAAAACTGCTGGTCCCTGTCACCGGTGAGGTCAGGGCGAACTCATCGCACATCAGGAGATGTTTGACGACCCGTTCCGCCGCCCAGTTGATACGGCGGTCACTCGACTCACTCAATTCATCATTGTCCTTCTCCAGGATTTCATTGATGATTCTGGATTGATGAATTGCACGCCGCGTTTCGTAGTTCGCGGCGGCGAGCGCGTTGTGCATCTGCGTCTGATGTTCGAGCACCATGAGCGCGACAATGTCGCTGTGAGGAGTGGGGTAGGGGGCCGTGGGAAAGAGTCCCTCGAGTGATGTCCGATTGGCGTTTGTTTCTCGATCGAGCTCTCCGTCGCGATCCTTAAGAACCGCATTCCCCATATGTCGCATCTCCCCGTGAGTGCCGGTGACATACCAGCCTCCCCAGCGATCTTCAAACGGGCTCGTATGATCGGAGGTATACGTTCCCCGTCCGAATTCGGGCATCCCGGACGACTGCGGAAATACGCTCCGTACGAGGTAACCGGGAACGTCCTGCGTGCGACTGGACGAATGGCAGCCGAGACAGTGACCTTTGTCTCGCAAGAATTTCGGTGCGGATTCGTTCGACTGATCGAGCGTGTAGAAAATGGCTCCCTGCTTCGCGTCGGTTGCGGCGATCTCGAGCACATCACCAAACTGGCAGTAACCAACGTAGACGTCGTCGTTGAAATAAATTGCTCGCGGCCGGCGGGGAGAAATCCGGGATACCTGCAGGCTCGTTTTGGAGAAGACGAGGACCTGTGAGCTCTCTGGAACTTCCAGTGCTTCCAGTACGGCAGGGAGGTATCCCAGGTTTTCGTCGAAGGAAAGCTGCGCGGTGCCCGCTTCGATTTGTTTGCCGAGTTTCGTCACCGGATCGTTGACCTCGGCGGTTGCGTAGTCGATGGGGGGCCCGTTGTAATTGCCATCCTGAGCGTGCAGGGCGGTCTGCCCGCTGAGCAGCACGGTAAGAAATAACGAAAACCAGAATTTCATTACGGAACCCTGAAATTATGATCCATAGATATCATCAGCACAAAACCTGCACCTCATTGTATAGATTTCAAATATGGACGTCAAGGTAAAGTTTCGCCGTCGACGCCAGTCGTCGTCAATGTTCTTCGACCATTTCACGCCGCAGTTGGCAGAGCGAGAAGCTACCCGCCCCCAACGAATCCCGGATCAGGTCAACCAGGTGCTGGTGATGCGTAAACAGAATCACCTGCGTGAACCGGGAGAGTTCGATGAGGGCCTTCAGTCCCGCGAGTGCCCGCTCATCATCGAAGTTGAGAAAGATGTCATCCACGATGAAGGGAATCGGTTCGTGCTCGCCCAACCACATTTCCAGGCTCGCCAGCCGTAGCGAAAGGAAGAGTTGGTCGCACGTGCCGTCACTCATGCCGCTGACATCAACCAATTGTCCATCGCGTTGACGGACACCTTTGATGACCGGCGAACCACTCTCATCAAAATCCGCCTGCAGCCAAGAAAACGAATTCAACGTCATCTCGCGAAAGAACTCGCTCGCACGTTTGAGAACGGGGTCCTGATTCTGATCGCGGTACTGTTCCATCGCCGTGTGGAGGACGGCCGACGCCACGCGGAGAACGGCTAAACGCTGCAACTGATTTTCCATCGCCGCCGCAAGACTTTCGCACGCCTCCGCTTTTTCAGAAGCCGCGGCGCTGCCATCAATTTTTTCGAGTTCGACTTTGTGGCGTTCCCATTCCCGCACGCAGTCATCGCGCTCGGCTTCCAATCGGCGTACAGATTCCTCCCGTTCGGCAATCTGTGGCTCGATCGAATCGGCATCGATCTGCTCGGCTTCGGCGATGAACTCTGCGATAGGCTGCCCCGCGGCACGATTCGTAATTTCCACGTTGAGATCGTCGATCGCCTTTTCAAGTTCGATCCGTCTTCGCGAACGGTCAGCCGCTTCCGCCAGCTGGTCATATTCATCACATCCGGCCTCGCGGCACATCTCCTCCAGTACAGCGCGACCTTCCTGAATACCAGCTTCCGCCTGCTCCAGGATCTGTTGTTGTTCTGCCTGTTGCTTGACCAACCCTTCCCGAACTTTCACCGCCGTCTCCGCCTGCGATAGCCGGCGATCAAGCGTTGTCACCACTTCTTCGAGCGGAAGTTCCGCCAGGGATTCGTCCACTTGCGGCGCGAGCGTTCGGACTTCGTTTTGAAACTTGATCGCGTCCGCTTCCATATCGCGCAACCGGATTCGAATGCTCTCCACCT
>PABD01000193.1 GCA_002702685.1 Planctomyces sp. | reverse complement strand
GATTTCGGGAGCCGTTGAGATGAAGTTCGGCCAGGCGCTGTAGAGCTGAATCAGTCTTTCATCAAGCAGCATGTAACAGATTTTGCCCGGTTGCCGCGCGACGGCAATTTCCCGCGCTGGCCAACTCGTCTCGTCGCAAAAACGTTCGCCCTCGGTGTTGATCAGAATCGCCCCAGAGGAAAACAGCGAATCTTCAGGATGCTGCCACGTGACGAGCAGTCGCTTCAACATCCGGTTCAGGAGAAACCGGGGAACCAGCGGGAGCAGTTTACCCAGTACCCGGTTTGTCCAACCCGATGTCGGCAGGAGTTGTTGAAATGTCCGCGATCCAGGTGGGACGAATCTCAGTTCCGGACCATAAGTCACTTCCATATTGAGCAGCTGGGCTCCGACCTGTTCCGCGAGCAGATGCCCGTCCCCGGTGGCCCGGGGATTGATGCCGTCGATCTGTGCGTATTCGTCGCCCTTGAAGCGTTTGATTAACTCCGCCGAAGCGGCGTAGTCTCCCGCCGCGAGCACAACTCCTGCTTTGGCAAAGATGGAGCGGTGTCGTTCCTGCTCTTTGACAACAACACCCGTCACGCTGTTCTCGTGCTTGACGAGTTTGACCACGGGAGTGGCACAGAGAATCGTGCCACCGAGTTGTTGGAATCGCGCCTGCAGCGTTGCAATATAGGCTTTGGCTCCCGGGACGACGTTATGCATGCGCGCAACCCGATTCGGTGGTTCGGGGCTGGGACCGTGGAATTGAAGTCCCATTCCGCGAAGCCATTCGAATGTTTCGGCAGTATGCGAGAGAAAGTAACGCCGGAGATCTGCGTTGTTCTTCGCCTCGATTTCCGGTGCGGCGAACTTACCGGCGTCGATAACATGATCCGCGACGGTGTCGACGATCTCGCGGGATTGCTGAAGCGATGTTTCGGCACCGGTGAATGATCCGACGGCGATCCCCGTCGTTCCGCCAAGCTCGGCCTGTTTCTCCAGCAGCAATACATCCGCGCCGGACTCGGCGGCGCTGACGGCGGCGGCCAGTCCACTCCCACCACCACCGACGATGATAATGTCGTATGTCTGCTCCTCGTCCAGAAGTTCGCGCAAACGTTGAGCCTGCCGTACGGTGAGATTGCCGATATTTTCCTGCACCGATTCAGCAGGGCATTGCTTTTCTGGTTTCTCTGCGTCCATTGGATTGGATATTCGGTTCAGTTTTTTGCCATCATTTTTAAATTTTGAGGATCCGACTCGCCCATTATGCCGTTGATCCTTTCAGAATGACATGCAGACGTCATTCATAGATTGTTAACAGCGGCCCCATAGAAACTTTCGTGCGGATGGCGCTGTTTTTAGCAGGTTCGGTTTGACTTTACCGATCCTGCCCGGGCATCATGGGTGTACACTTCCCCATTTTGCCTCTCTATCCCGCTGGCCTTCCCCGGTTAACAGGAATCTGATCCATGGAAGATCTCTATTTCTACGCGATGATCATCGGCGTCACGCTGATTACGATTCAGGTGGTATTGAGCATGGTGGGATTCGTCGGCGACCTGGAATTCGCGGACGTGTCCGATCCGGATCTGGATTTTGATACGGGGGACAGTGACTGGGGAGGAAAACTGCTTGGTGTTCTGAGCTTCCGAGCGATCGTAATTGCGATCGCCGTCTTCGGTTTCATCGGTATGGCGGCAACGAAACAGTTCCCCGATGCGGAACCCCGCAACTTCATCCTGGCGTTCTGCTCAGGTCTCGGCACGCTTTATCTTGTCGGCTGGTTAATTCAGTCTCTGTATAAAGTTCGCTATGACGGGACCGCGAACATCAAGAAAGCCGTGGGAGAGCAGGGGACTGTTTACCTGAAGATTCCGGGAAACAACAGCGGCCGAGGTAAGGTAACTGTCAACTTACAGGGGCGGAGCATGGAATATGAAGCTATCACGGAGCAGGATGAAATTCAAACGGGCGCAACCGTTATCGTAACGAGCGTCCATTCTCCCGGAGTGTTGGAAGTCACACTGGTAGAAGCCATTCAAACCCAAACCCCCGAGGAGACAACCTGATGAGTCCTATACTGCTTCAGTTTGCCCAGATGTCGGAAGGGATGTTCTACCTGGTTGGTGGGATAGGCCTTATATTCTTATTCATTCTGTTCCTCGTGAGCCTGGCGGCCAAGCTCTACAAACGCTGCCCTAGTAACAGGATCCTCGTGATCTATGGACGCTCCTCGGAAGGTTCCGTTGCGAAATGCATTCACGGTGGGGGCCGAATGGTCTGGCCCATTATTGAAGACTACGAATTTCTGAGTCTCGAGCCGATTCAGATTGAAGTACCGCTGCGCGATGCACTCTCGATTGAGAACATTCGCGTGAATGTACCGAGTGTGTTCACCGTGGCGATCTCGATTGAACCGGAAGTGATGCACAACGCCGCGATCCGATTGCTCGGTCTGGATACGTCGCAGGTGAAAAAACAGGCGGAGGATATCATCTTCGGTCAGTTGCGACAGGTGATTGCTTCGATGAATATCGAGGACATCAACCGGGACCGCGACAAGTTTCTACAGGCGATTCAAAGCTCGGTCGAACCGGAACTGCGCAAGATCGGTCTCGTGTTGATTAACGTGAATATCACGGACATCACGGACGAGTCGGGCTACATCGAAGCGATTGGCCGGAAGGCAGCGTCGGAAGCTGTTCAGAAGGCGCGCGGGGATGTTGCCGAACAGGAAAAACTCGGTGAAGTCCGCGTCGCGGAAGCCGAGCGTGATAAACAGGTCTCGGTCGCTGATGCCAACAAGATCCAGGAAATCGGTATCCGGACCGCTGTCCGTGCGAAATCCGTGCGCATTGCGGAACTCGATAAAGAACAGCAGATCGGCGAACAGCGCGCGGCTTATGAACAGGAAGCCGAAGTGGCTGATGCCGCCCGCCAGAAGCGTATCGCCGTAGCGGAATACGAAGCGGCGGCCATTAAAGGGGAAGCCGAATCCCAGGCGAAAGTCGCCGACGCCCAGGCGGAGCTGCTGGTGAAGAAGTCAGCCGCCTATGAAATGGGGGAAACCCGCAAGCGTGAAGCAGAAGCGGCCGTGCTCGAAGCCCAGAACAGGGCGATGGCGAAAGCGGCGCTGGCGGAAGCGGAGAAGATCGAAGCCGAGCGCCGAGCGGAACTGGAAGCACCGGCGAAAGCCGAGAAGGCCCGCATCATCGTTGCCGCTCAGGCCGAAGCCGAGAAGCGACGGCTCGAAGCGGAAGGGGAGGCTGCAGCCATTTACGCCCGGTTGGAGGCCGAAGCGAAAGGTCAGTACGAGATTCTCGCCCGCAAGGGGGAAGGTCTTCGCGAGATCATCAGCGCCTGTGGTGGGGCGGACGAAGCCTTCAAACTGCTCATGCTCGAACACTTCGACAACCTGGTGGAAGCCTCGGCGAAGGCGATCTCGAACATCAAGTTCGACAAAGTTGTCGTCTGGGAGAACGGCGGTGGCAACGGGCAGTCGTCGACCTCGAATTTCCTGCAGAGTCTGACGGGAACTTTACCCCCGATGATGCAGGTGATGAAAGAAATCGGCGGCGTCGAGATGCCGGAGTATCTCGCGAAGATGACTCCCGACGGGGAAGAGTCCGCAGAGGAAACCTCATCCACATCGGGCAACGGTTCCGCCGAAACCGGCATTCAGTCGATGGCCAGCCGGGAAGTCGTAACCAAGGATTTGCTCCCCTCCCAAGAAGAAGACGAACCGGCCCCTGAAAAACCAAGACGATCCGAGTCGCGACTTAAGAAGGATCAACCACCCCCGCCGCCCGCGGATTCGTGAAAGAAGTCATCACTCGAGAAGAGCTTGTAAACCTGAAAACACCCGTGCGATTTTCAGATAGCCAAACCGATTTCGAAACCAATAGAACTTTTACGTCGGGGGGGTAAGGGAAACCTCGGTTTCGGCAACGTGGGATCGATTACACTAAGAATGCGATTCCATTCCGACGTAAAGTTGTCGCACAGGCTATAGCAAATTCCAGATAACCGTAGCGTGTTCTGGCGGCGTAGCCTGCTACTTTTAAGGGCTTTTCGGGTACGATAGCCGCCCCACTTATCCTGGACAGGATCTAGTGCCCCCTGCAAAATCAACTTCCACGATTTCCAAGAACTCGTATCTCATATCAACGTATGGGTTCTTCCGCATCAGCCAACAGGCTTTAAAGCGAAACATCGCGATCATTGATGTTCATAAATCAATGTCATTTGTCACGTTAGAGGAAGTAGAACAAAACCATGCCGCCAAGGTAGACAGTCAATACAATGGCTGAGTCGATTCCCATCCCCCAAATGGTTCGATCGCGACGTTCAAGAATTCCCCAAAGGTAAATGCATGTCGCAACAATTCCCAATGCTCCGAGCAATCCGACGGAAGGATCAAGGGCGTCAAAAATCGGGCCATCGCGGTAGGCAATATCTGAAGGCAGAAACAAGGCTATTTCGATTGAGTTCGTTCCCAGGATATTTGCTGCGGCCATGCTGTATGCCCCGAATCGAACGGCGGAAAATGTCGTGCTGACTTCGGGCAAACTCGTTGCCAATGCGACAAGAGTCGCACCGACAAATCCCTGGCCAATCCCGGATTGGGTCGCGATTGCCTCGCCGCTGCGAGCAACGAAGACCCCGAACAACAACACACCGAGAGCTGCGAGCGCGAATCGCCAACCGATCCTCGCAGTTGAAACGCCAGCGAACTTGGCGTGATGCGAGTCCTTCAAGTCCTTAGCTGATTCAGGTGGTTGTTCTACCTCGCCGGCCGGTTTCCAGCGGGATTCGCCATCGTATCGAAACAAGACCCAAAGTCCAACAGCGTAGATCGCCGCAAGGAACACGGGCCAGAAGCCCACGCCGCCAACCGCAAACAACTCACCGGTAACGAGCGCCGCCATCGCCACTGCGATCATTAGAATCAGCAATACTCCCTGCATCAACAATGCAGCCTTAGGAGAGAAAAACGTCAGGGGTTTGCCACGCAATAAAATAGCGTCCACAGCGGCCAGTACAGCGATTTGCATTACGACGCCACCAAACAAGTTCGTTCCAGCCATCACAGCGGCCCCCGATAGTGAGGCTGTCACAGTAGTCGCGATTTCCGGCAGGCTCGTGGCACCGCCCAACAGCAAGGCACCAGCAAATGCCTTTCCGATGCCAGTGCGATCGGCGATCTCATCGACGTATTGACTGAGCTTCATCCCGGACAGCCAGACGCCGAGCGCCGCTGTTGCGAACAGCGCGACATTTATCAAAATCGCGTTTTTTGTTAGATCAATCAACGACATACCTTGGTAACCCGCAAACTATATACCAACGGTGGAGCAAATTGCCTCAAGTCGCCCTTGCGAGTAAGGCCTGTTGCCTCTGATTCGGCAGAGTGTCGTCCGCTTCCCTGGCACACTCAGCCTGACGCGCATTTCTTTCGAGGGATTGAATCGAAACTGCCCCGGTTGGGATAAGTTGATCGTCAACAACAGCTGATTCTAACGCATAGAAACCATCTTCTCCTACAGAGTTTCCCAATCACGTACTCGCTTTTCAACCCCACTGTGACGAGTTAGTACCGCCCGCCTCGTTAAGCCAACCATTACCTCCGACTCCTGTAAACTCACTGATTGCCGCGAACTGCATCTCATCAAACATTCTGTTTCTGATCTTTTCCGACAGCAGGGCTTCACTCTGGCTCTCGGTTATGAAGATCTCTACGACCATGACCGTTGGCGCGACGCTGCCCTCCACTACCAGTTGCCCCCAGCCGCCCTTATTTTCGGAAAGTGCCTTAATCAGGAAGCATGATGAGTGATGTGGGCTGGTTATCAAAGAACAGCCGAGACGCGTTGAATGCCATGTCCCGCTTCTATTCTACTTCGTCAGTCCTAATCATCAGATCGTCTCCCACTTCTTCCATTTTCTCTTCAATGCGCCGCGACAATTCCAAAATGACGGTCTTTATCTCCGCCCGATCCTCATCAATCAAATTCTTCGTTTCTCCCATGTCCTCTGTCAGGTGATACAACTCATCCCGACTCGGATCACGAAAATCGCGGATCAATTTCCATTCGCGGGTGCGGTAACAGCGCATGTCGGCGCGGCTGTAGTGAATCTGGCTGTATTCGCCGTAGTAGTCCTGTTCCCAGTCGGCGGGGGTGTCCCCTTGGAACAAGGAAACCAGGCTCCGTCCGCGAACAAGGTGATCGGCGGGGAGGGGGGCTCCGGCGAGTTCGACGAGCGTGGGATAACAATCGAGGCTGGTGACGGTATCGTCGACGATAGTTCCCGGTTCGATCTCTCCCGGCCAGCGGACGATCAGCGGCACTTTGATCGAGTTGTCATACATATTGGGGCGGTCGCCCCGTCGCACATGTTCGGTTGCCGGAGGAAGTGGTTCCACGATCCAGGATCCGTTCCCTTTGTGCGTGATCCCGTTATGTCCCATGTTGTAGCCATGGTCGGATGTGAAAATGACGACGGTTTCGTCGCGCAGATTCAATTCATCGAGCAACTTCAGCAAACGTCCCAGATTGCGATCGACACCGCTGATGCTGGCGAGGTACTCGCGTGTTTTCTGTTTGACGAGTTCTGTTCGCAAACCGGGATAGTCGGGATTCGGAATCTCAGGATCAAGTTCCGCATAGGGAGCCCAGTCTTCCTCCGCAACCGGCAGCCATTTGGCGTGAGGCGCCCGATAATGCACGCTGAGCAGAAAAGGTTGCTTGTGATGCTCGCGAATAAACTCGAGCGCGTGATCGGTCAGGATGTCTGTCGTCAGTCCTTCGAATTGCTCGACCAGACCGTTTTTCTCCAGCAGCGGATTGTCGGGGCTGGTTCCCCCGCCGGTGAGCCCCATGAAATAGTCGTATCCCTGATTCGTCGGGTGATACTTCTTGTCCTCGGTTCGGGTCCAGTCGCCGACGTGGAACTTGCCCACGAGACCTGTCCGATAACCGGCCTGTTGCAGCACTTCCGGGAAAGTAACGGCTTCAGGATCGAGGCCGACATCGCCGTCGGGATCATACAGACGATGTCCGGGTTGCGGAATGAAGTCGAGCACGCGGTATTCGCTCGCGTAGCGACTCGTCATCAAAGCAACCCGCGCGGGACTGCAGACGGGTGTCGTTACGAACGCGTTGGTAAACCGCGCGCCCTCTTCGGCCAGTTGGTCGATATGGGGCGTCACTGCCTGATCATATCCTGATGCGCCGAATCCCCAGGGAGCCTGATCGTCCGTGTAAACAAAGAGAATATTGGGTCGCTTCACCGCGTCCTGCTCCGCGGCATTCGCATGCGGAGCGGTGAACATCATCAGGGAGCTGAAGGCAATAGCGAAAGACAAACGGCGCGAGCGAAGCATATCAGGTTAATGCCCTAGTGGGAGGGAACGGTCGGAGTGTGTCGTGTCGTAACGACATCGACCGTACCCGGTTCCCACCGGGAACGTCAACCAGTGCTTCTCCGTCATTCCGTCTTATCGGGATTCTCGCCCGGCTCGTCCGGCTCTGTAAGAGGTTTTTCTTCACTATGCTCGGCAGTTTCCTCACCTGCCACTTCAGGTAGAACATACGTGTCTTTACTCTGTATTGTCGGGATGACAGGAGGAGTCAACGGGACGGCGACGCCTTCTGGTGTGGAGACCGTCGCGACGGGCCGGGTATCCCGAGCGAGACGTCGCAGCACAACATAAAAGACCGGTGTCAGGAGGAGTCCGAAGAGCGTAACGCCGAGCATGCCACTGAAGACTGCGGTGCCGAGCGCCTGTCGCATTTCGGCTCCGGCCCCCGTGGCGATGACGAGTGGAATCACGCCGAGAATGAAGGAGAAAGCGGTCATGAGAATCGGACGCAGGCGGAGGCGGCAGGCATCGATTGCGGCCTGGAACCGGTCTTTACCCGCATCTTCTTCCGCCTTGGCGAACTCGACGATCAGAATCGCGTTTTTACACGCCAACCCCACGAGTACGACGAAACCGATCTGGGTAAGGATGTTGTTATCCATGTTTCTCAACCAGACGCCGAAGATCGCGCACAACAGGCACATCGGCACGATGAGAATAACGGCCAGCGGAAGAAGCCAGCTCTCGTATTGTGCGGAGAGCGCGAGAAAGACAAAGAGGACACAGAGGGGGAAGATGTACAGCGCAGTGTTCCCCGCTTCCTTCTGTTGGAATGCGATATCGGTCCATTCGTAACCGAAACCGCGCGGCAGTACTTCGTCGGCGAGACGTTCCATGGTGGCGATCGATTGACCGCTACTGAAGCCGGGCAGGGTATCACCATTAATATCGGCGGCCGGGAAAAGGTTGTACCGGACGACGCGATCGGCGGCGGTGGTTGACTTCATCGTGACCATCGAACCGAGCGGAACGATCGATCCGTTATTACTTCGCGTCCGCAGCCGCATGATGTCGCTCTCTTCATCCCGATACTGAGCGTCGGCCTGAGCAGTGACGCGATAGGTGCGGCCGAGGAAGTTAAAGTCGTTGACATACGCGGAACCGAGATAGACCTGAAGCGCCTCGAAGACGTTATTCATCGGGACGTCGAGCATGCGGACTTTCGTCCGGTCGATGTCAGCGTAGAGTTGAGGCGTGCCGGTATTGAAGTTCGAAAAGATCTGCACCATCCCCGGTTCCTGCCGGGCGGCATTGACGAGATTGTTTGTCACCTCCTGAAGGGCCATCAGCCCGGCGCCGGAACGGTCCTGCACCTGCATTTTGAAACCACCACCCGTACCGATACCCCGCACCGGGGGAGGTTGAATCACAAAGACAAAGGCATCATCGATGGCAGCGACTCGTTGCCGCAGATCCTGCAGGATAATATCCATCGTGCGGCCCCGTTTGGCCCGCTCTTTGGCATCTTCCAATGTGGGAAAAATCGCGGCGGCGTTCGAGCTGTTGGCGCGGGTCGCTCCGGAGAAACCGACAAAGGACACCGCATTCTCAATACCATCCACCTCCAGCGCCAGTTGAGTCACCTTCTGCGTGACATCGTCGGTCCGGTCAAGCGTGGCACCGGGCGGTGTCTGAATCGCTACGATCAGGTATCCCTGGTCCTGAGCGGGAATAAAGCCCATCGGCACCTGCGTGAACCCAAACCAGGTTCCGCCCAGCAGAGCGACATAGAGTACCAGCATGACGACGCTCATGCGGATGACGCGTCCGACGATTTTCGAATACCAGACACTCGTGACATCGAAGATTCGGTTGAAGATCCGAAACGGCCAGCCGAGAACCTGGTCGATGAAGCGCCCGAAGGTATTCTTCCTGGCTCCGTGGGGTTGCAGCAGCAAAGCACACATCGCGGGGGTCAACGTCAGCGAGACAAGAGTCGAAATCGACGTCGATACAGCGACCGTGATCGCAAACTGTTGATAAAATTGGCCGCTGATTCCGGCGATGAAGCCGGTCGGTACGAATACCGCGATAAGCACCAAAGTCGTCGCGATCAGCGCGGTCCCGACTTCGTCCATCGCTTTGCGAGTTGCTTCGCGCGGTTCCATCCCTTCGGAAATGAGTCGTTCGACATTTTCCACGACTACGATGGCATCGTCGACGACGACTCCGATGGCCAGCACCAGTCCGAAGAGGGAAAGGTTGTTCAGACTGAAACCGATCCCCAGCATAACGGCGAAGGTACCGATCAACGAGATGGGAATCGCGATGACCGGGATGATGGTCGATCGCCAGTTCTGCAGAAAGACGAAGACAGTCAGCACCACGAGCACACCCGCCTGCCAGAGCGTCGTGAAGACCTCGTCAATCGATTGCTCCACGAATGCCGTGGGGTTGTAGATGACGTTGTATTCGAGACCCGGAGGGAACGACTCACGGAGTTCCTTCATCGTGTCGAGAATACTGGCCGTGGTTTCAATTGCGTTGGAACCGGGACGTTGGAACATCGCGAGCGCGACCGCATTTTTATCCTGCAGATAACTGCGGACAGAGTAATCGACCGCACCGAGCTCAATGCGGGCGACGTCACTCAAACGGACGAGGCGGCCGTCGGCACCGGATTTCAGGATGATATTGCCGAATTCTTCCGCCGATTCGAGTCGGCCCTGGGTGTTTACGTTGACCTGGAAGCCCCCCTTGGGTTCTTCCAGCGGTTGCTGTCCGATAATCCCTGCGGCGACCTGAACGTTCTGACCGCGCATTGCTTCCACGGCGTCGCCCGGGGTCATGTCGAGTGCGGCGAGACGATCGACATCGAGCCAGACGCGCATGCTGTACTCGGTGCCACCGAAGACACTTATATCACCAACCCCATCCTGCCGCGCGAGGACGTCCTTGATCTGCAGGTAGGCGTAGTTGCCGATATACAATTGATCGCGCGAGTCGTCGGGCGAGTACAGGTGAATGACGAGCATCAGGTCAGGAGAGCTCTTCCGCGTCGTGACGCCGATCTGCCGAACGACGTCCGGTAAGCGGGGCAGCGCAACCGCGACACGGTTCTGAACGAGAACCTGGGCTTCATCGATATCGGTTCCGAGCGCGAAGGTCACCGTGATCGTCAGGCTGCCATCCGCGGTCCCCTGGGAGTCCATGTACAACATGTTCTCGACCCCGTTGATCTCCTGCTCAAGCGGCGTCGCCACTGTTTTCGAAATCGTTTCGGCGGTCGCTCCCGGATAACTCGCGCGAACGGTTACTGTCGGCAGGGCGACTTCGGGATACTGACCGACGGGAAGTTGAAAGTAAGCGATGCCACCGACCAGCACTATCACCGTCGAAAGCACGGTCGCGAAGATCGGACGATCAATGAAAAAGTGAGGAAACTTCATCTATTATTCCTGCTTGGCATTCTTGTCAGCGGCAACGTTCGGGTACTGGTAGGGCTCGGTGTTCTGATTCACTCCTTTGGGAATTTCGGTCTTCGCGATCGACAGCCATTTTTCTCGCGGCACCGGCGTGTAGTCATCCGGCAGACTGCTGGCTTCAGCAACAAGCGTTTCCTGCTGTGTATTGACTTCGAGTCCGGGGGCCACCGTCTGCACGCCTTTGATGACGACCTGTTCCTGCCCCGACAAACCCTCACGGATGATCCGCATGCCGTGGGAGATGGGGCCCAGTTTGACCGTCTGACGCTGAATTTTGTTTTCCGCATCGACCACGTAGACGAACTTTTCGGATTGGTCGCTGTTGATGCTCTTGTCCGGAACAAGGACCGCGTCGTGCTTCCCACTGCCGGGGAGACGGACTTTCACAAAC
This sequence comes from Planctomyces sp., assembly GCA_002702685.1. Taxonomy (GTDB): domain Bacteria; phylum Planctomycetota; class Planctomycetia; order Planctomycetales; family Planctomycetaceae; genus Polystyrenella. Next base: position 3,798 of record PABD01000193.1, on the reverse strand, counting down.
AATCCGGGAGTCAGCAATCCGTCTTCATTCGCGAGAATGGCGCGACCGCGCATCGTTCCGGTGTTCGGGTCGAGGCGATTGTCGACGAAGTCCATATGACCTTTGTGTGGATACCCTTCTTCATCAATCAGGGCGACCAGCACCGGGTTCTTTACGTCACGGGAACTCGCCCGTTCTCCTTTCTGCGCGAGTCGCATGTACTTGAGAAACTCCTGTTCGTTCGCGTCGAAGTAAACATGGATGGGTGAGAGCGAGACGATGGTCGTTAATAACGTCGACTCACTGGAGCCCCCGCTGATGAGGTTCCCCTCCGTGACATGGCGACGACTGATGCGCCCCGAAATGGGGGCCCGCACCTGCGTGTACTGCAAATCCAGCGCGGCGGTTTCGAGGTTGGCCTTGGCGGTTTCGATCTGAGCGGCGGCGGTAGCGATGGCGGCTTCGGCGGAATCGACATTCGCCTGGGCGGCTTCCGTGGCTGCCGTGGCCTGGGTCAGTTCGCTTTTGGCGACATCGAGTTCATCCTGAGAAATAGCCTGACGGTCCCGCAGTCGACTTGCCCGCTCCATCTGTTGATTCGCCAGATCCTGCTGCGCTCTCAGTTCGCCGACCTGCGCTTGAGCCTGCTGTCGCGCGGCTTCCGCCTGTTTGAAACGGGCCTTCGCTTCCTGTAATTCCGCCTGGGCGGAGTTCAACGCAGCCTGAAATGGACGGGGATCGATGATCGCTAGCAGATCGCCCTTTCGAACGGCCTGACCTTCTTCAAAGTGAGTCGATTCCAGGTAACCCGAGACCCGAGCCCGCACTTCAACGGAATTAATGGCTTCCAGTCGTCCCGTGTATTCATCCCATTCCACGAGACTCATCGTCAGGGGCGCAGCCGTCGTGACCTGTGGTTTGGGCGGAGGTGCAGGGGCGCTTTCCACCCGGGTGCAACCGGGGAGCGTCATCAGCGCGGCGATACTCGATACGATTAACAGCGTCAGATAAAAGCGGACATCGGTTAGCATGCTAACTATCAATCTATAAGTTCGGGGTTCATGTATGTCGTTTTCCCGCCCATGATTCAGGCGAACGTGCAACATTGAGAGCGTGTGCGTGACTCAGGAACCGACATGCGAAAATGGTATGCGGTTCGGGCTCGCTCCCTGGAAAGCCGAAGGCTTTCACACTCCGGTGTCCGGAGATGGACACCTCAACCCGGATTCGGGCATATCTCGAACGAGATGATCCAACATTCCGGGAGGGAACATCGGAACTGAAAGAGAGGACGGCGATCTGTTCATCCTCGTTGTACAGACAACGGAGGATTCAGCAATGCCCCTCAGTCCAGCCGTGGTGCAGCGGCGCAACTGCGACAAAAGAATCGGCCAGACCTGGACTAAAATGGAATAAGGTGGCCATTCTCAGGGAATCACCTTTTAATTCCGGCTGCCTCCCGGCAGTTGCCGGGAATACTAACCGAGATTCTAAGCAGTTACCATGCTAATTATAAGGGGGCTTCTGCGAAAAATCGGTGAACTTTATCACCCCACCGAGCTCAAGGAACTGACCGCAAGATCACTATTCACCGGTCAATATCGCTGAAGGGGAGCTCGATTTCGAGACCTTTTTCCACGACATGTAAGGCAAACAGGGCGTAGATCATTGTCTCCGCTCCCGTGATCGTTTCGTAGTGGTCGGTGAGGCGACTGCTGCGGGGTAGAGGGGAGTCTTCATCCCAGAACATGCGGACCGCTTCTTCCGCGCGACGCCGCGCTTCGCGCAAATGATTGTCTCCACCGAGAAGTCGGTGCGCCTCCAGGTGCATCAGGATGGCCGTTCCAAATTCCACCGGCCAGACATCGACTTCGCTGTCGGGAGCGCCCGTCCCGGCGTAGCCTTCGGCCGCCTGCAGCGCGAGTTCGCGATAGGCACGGGCATCTTCACCGCGACCGGGCAGTTGCTCGAGTTGTCGCGCCCGACGAAACGCGTGCAGAGCGATCATGGCCGTTCCCTGTCGTCCATAGCCCATCCCCCACAGCACCGAGTATCCCCCCGGCCCGGGACCATTTCGATCGCGCGGCAATCCGTTCCCGGTCGTGCAAGTGGCCACGAAACCTGCCTCCGGTTGATCGGGCCGATGGGGTACGGCGAGAAATCCTTCATCCAGCTTGGCCGCGAACGCCTGCATCTTTCGGGTGAGTTCACCCGCCTGATACCCATCCACCTTGTCGGCGGCATCTTCGATATCGCACAGGAATGTCAGATTGTGCCCGTTGTTGCAGTAATCTTTCCTCTCCGCATCGTAGTCGAGTAGATGGCGTGAGTTCATGCGATTGTGGTAACGGTCGGTCAAGACGTCGATGGCATGCGCATAGAGTTCGTCGTTCGTAACAGCGTACGCATTTCCCCAGATATCGATGAAGTGCCCCGCTTCTTTGGTGAAGTCCATTGACTGACCGCTCGGGCGGTGGATGTCCCAACGGGCATGTCGTGAGAACTGGCCCGTCAGCTTGTCGTAAATCTGATGTTCCCAGAGGCCTGTTGCATAGTTCAATAACAACTCGGGTTTCGCAGCGTAGAGCCGGTCCCAGAATATCAACGGTTTCTTCGGTTCATGGATCAGGTACTGCTTCCCCGTTGCGCGGACTTCATCCGCCAGCATGTCGTACGAAAGATGCTCTCCCCAAGCCATCAGATGAGTCACAGGGGATTGCGCTTTCGTGACGAAATCGACAAGCGCCGCGTCCGCCGCCTCGGCGTATCGCGTATCTTTCGTCAGTTCGCTCAGCAGGTACCAGGTGCGAAACAGGTTCTGCTGCATGTTGACATTGCTGCCATACGGAGTGGTGCGATCACCAAACCGGACACCCGCGGCTCCCGGCGGCAGATCATCCGGCGGCGATAGAGTCTGTCGGTCGAGCACGGAGGCGATAAACGCCGTCTGCTCCGGTCCCCACTGGTCCCGACCGTGGGTGATCAGGGCGTCGCTGGTTTTCACGACGACATCCAACAGATCGATCTGCTTTCCAGCTTCTTCGGCATGGATCGGCTTACAACTGACTGACAAAGTGAGCAGGCTGAACGCGACAAGAGGAAGGAGTGCAAAATCTCGAGGACACATATCGTTAACTTTCCAGAAGTGCTGGTTGATTCTCCGATGTCGGTGGTCTCTAATATAACGTATCTCTCTGGCAGTTTTCGTTTTCTTCCCACGATTGCACATTCATTCACTCAAATCGCTCTGATGGTATCTCATGCGCCGATTCATCCTGCTTTTCATTCTGTTACTGACTTTCGCCTCCTCCACGACTTCAGCGGTTGCAGCACCGCAGGTACCGCCGAACATCATTTTCATCATGGCCGATGACCTCGGTTACGGTGACCTCGGTTGCTACGGGCAGAAGCTGATAGAGACACCCCATCTCGACGCCCTCGCCAGGTCGGGTATGAAGTTTACGCAGGCGTACGCCGGCGCCCCCGTCTGCACGCCATCGCGAGCCGTGTTGATGACGGGCCTCCACAATGGGCACACCCCCGCACGTGATAATGTTCCGCACTATCACACTTACCTGGAAGAGAATGATATCACCCTGGCCGAACTCCTGCAGAAAGCCCGTTACCGTTGCGGCGGCGTCGGGAAGTGGTCCCTTGGCGATGCGGGGACGGTGGGGCGCGCGACGAATCAGGGATTCGACATGTGGCTCGGCTACCTCAACCAGGACCATGCACACTATTACTTCACCGAGTATCTGGATGACAATGAAGGTCGGATGGAGCTGACAGGCAACGCCCGATCGCGGCAGCACTACAGTC
>PABD01000192.1 GCA_002702685.1 Planctomyces sp. | reverse complement strand
TTCCAGGTTTCAACGTGGTGCCGATCGATCGGTTGCCAGACGAGGAACTTCGACTGCTCAAAATCACCTTCATTGTCAGCCGGCGGGATCACTTCCACGAGCCAGTCGCTTTTATCGACGGGATACAACTCTCCGCCGTTCGGACCTTCCTGCCGGTAGATCCCGGCGACGACAATCTGTCCCATAATGGAAGCGGGGGGAGTCATCTGCGGGACGATGCCTTCGGGAAGAACATTGTCCAGCGTTGCCAGACGTTCCTGAACCGTTTGACGGGCATAGCGGATCTCAGTATCCCAATCGAATTCGACGTAGATAACATTCAAGCCCGCCGTAGACTGGCTACGTACGGCCTGCACACCATTTGCTCCGAGCAGCGCTATTTCTATCGGTTGTGTGACAAGCGTCTCAACTTCCTCGGTGGCGAGACCCGGGCACTCGGTCAGAATGATCACACGCGGACGGTCGAGGTCGGGAAAGACATCGATCGGCAGGGTTGTCGCCAGGTATGACCCGTACAATAGCGTCGCTACGCTGATCACAAGAATCAGCATGCGGTAGTGGAGCGAAAATCGAATAATGGCATTCAGCATGATTCTTCCTTTAATGGGCCGCGTGAACTGTTCCATCGGCATGGACGTGTACGTCGGCCCGCATTCCGCTCGCGGCCTGTGCTTTCAGAACCCGGTTGAGTGAAGCCGCACTGTTCTGTGCGTAGAACAGCCCCGGGGTGATATTCCCGTCGTTGGCGATGACGGTGTTCAACCGGTCTTCGTGCAGCACGTGCACAGGAACCCGGTTGAACAGGTCCCCATTCTGCTGAAAGATGTACGTTTCGGGGCCTTCTTTCACGACGGCGGCGCTCGGCAGAACGATCACGTCCTTCATCTCTTCCACAGGCACGTGCAGTCGCACACGCTGACCGGGGCGGAAACGCCAGACGACAAAGGTCTGTCCTTCTTTTTCGTACGAGCGGGCCTGATTCAAAAGCGGGATGAAAAAGTCGAATGTTCGGCTGTCGGAGTCCATCAAATTCGAGAGGTATCGTATCTCGAATTTCTGCTCCAGTTCTGGCCATCGTTCGGGATAGTCCTCCGCAAATTCAACGGCTACCTCCCATCCATGTTGGGCGGCGTTTTCCAGATAGGGGGCCTCGCGCTTAAAGGCATGCCCCTCGATGTAGAGCGCGCTGTGATTCGCCAGAGTCGCCAGAAGCTGACCCGCCTGGACCTGTTGGCCGAGTTCGGCATTCAGTTCCTGGACTTCGAATGTAAAGGCTTCCCCCCCATTGCTGCCCGACTGAAAAGAGGTCGTTTGAATTGTGGCGAGATGTTCTTCTGTCTCTTCCCGAGCGGGAGCGACGATATCAATGCTCGACACAAAGTTTCCATTGGCGATTCGTTCGATGTGCTCCGGTTTGAGCCCACGCGTCAGCAAATCCTGTCGATGTGCCTGGATCAATGCCTGTTGTCGCCGAACTTCGTTTTCCAGGTCGATGACTTTCGAGCCGGAGACCGCCCCGGACTCCGCGAGCGGCTGCAGGCGTTTCAGTTGCTCTTGCGCGATCTGGGTTTCCTTGATCGAACGGAACAATTCCTTCTGCGTGCTTTGCAGGTATTCGCTGAAGAGTGTCAGGCTGAACAGCTTGTCGCCCGGACGCACGGTATCGCCGGGAAAGGCATAGACCTTCGAGACGACCCCCACTGCCGGTGAGGTAACGCCGCGGTCTGATTTCCCGGGCCGGTCAACCAGTTCACCAGGAATCTGAATCTTTCGCCAGTAGGAGCCAATCCGCGCCGGTTTGGACACGAGTTCCAGGTTTTTGCGAGCTTGCAGGCTCAGTTTCAAAACCTTGGGTTCCTGTACGGGCGGCGCACTCTCTTCCGAACTTTCCTCGGACGTATTATCCGTGAATAGCGGCTTGATCTGGCCCCAACTGAAAAACAGGGCAATGGAAGCGAGAAGGAGCAGAACGAAAAACCCTGCGCCACGTTTGGAGACGGGAAAGCGCATCAGAGCGTTGCCTCAAATGAGAACGGAAGTGGAAGTCAAAAAATGACCATCCGAATGCGGACGAGAGGAGTTGCCCGAAAAGCAGAAAGCGATCTGATCGTCGGTGACAAGCTGGGCAAAACACAGAGTCACATGCGCGGGCGTTTAGAACCGACGCCCTGTCTAATTACTAGCACCTGAAGCAGCAGTGCTGTATGAAGCTGGGACACTTTGTCGTAGCGCAGGAATGTGGCGCAGCCTCGGCGGACGAGAACGAGAGGGGCTGCACTGCTTCCAGTTGAGAAACCACCGCAAGCATCGCGTCAAAGAGATTGACCTCAACAGCCCGGCCTCCGTTGACAGCGTCAGTCGCTGTGACGTAGACCGCGCTGGAGTCGTGATCTGGAATATCTTGCGGTTCGGGCGCTGTCCCGTGCTCGAATTCGTCATCTGCGTGGTGATGGTGTTCATCGCCATGCACGTGAAAATGGGGGCGAGAACCATGGTCCGAAGGTTCGCCAGTCACTTCCATCTGGTGTCCATGCGGCGCAGCCATCAACATCTGGCTGACCAGCACGCAGGGAATCAGAATGGCAAAAAAGGCATTGAACATAGCTTCGCCGAGGCACACATGGGACCGGAACCAGCCTGACCTGATGCAAGGCTGTTCACGAATTCTAGCCTGCATCTGACTTAATGCAAGCGACAACAGTCGAGACAGGCCCCGAGTGCGGTTCTAAATCTCGGCAAAATTCGCCAGAAACTGCGTGAGTTCAGCGCAAGGTGTCGAGGAAACTGCGGCCCAAAATAATTCAACTGCCGTCCTGTCGTCCCGACTTTCAAACCTGTAAATCTGATTGGTTTACAGGGTTTTTTGTTTTACGGTACCTTGCTGTTTTCCGCCCCTCAGGCCTCGCGACGTATTCTGGCAATCCCCTTTCTTCGCAGTGCGTCGGCTTTCTCTCCCCTTACTACTCCAACGGCATTCGCTGTGACTCGTTGAACGCGTCGCCGACGGCAACGTCCGCTGAAGGAAGTGGCTGACCGAAAAGGTGCGTCGCGACCCCGAATTCCGCCCGGATGAAGTCGCCCGCCTGTGAGCGCGCAGAATCCCATGCGGTCAGATCGACGCGAACAGGCAGGCCAATTCTTTGTTCCCGATTCTGTCATTCGCTCCCGCCTGAATTCCCCTTCCACCGCTCATTTTGCTATAACGTTGGCAAATTCGTTTTTACGCCCGACTGGTAGCAAACCGCAGAGACGAAACATCTTTCGACTCTCCAGATTTGGGGAAACAGAGACGCTCCCTGGTCCTTTGAGGAAAAATACTCATGGCTGCTTCGACCTCGATTCTCTCAGATAAACTCCACGAATACCCCCAACAGGATGTGATCGACGGTACCCGCGACGGCATCGCTGAGGTTCTTGATAGCTGCCTCGAGAAAACCGGCGGCGTGTTGCAACTCTTGCACCGCTACGCGGGTCGGACATTCTGTACCCCGGGTAAACGCCTGCGTCTGGAAGAGCGATCGTACTATCCTGACTACATGGGGGGGACCGGTCTCGATGAACTCTGGATGTGTTGCACCGTTCCCATCGTGACGGGCGTCATTGACACCAGAACGAACAAAGCACCGTTCCGCGAAGGCGAAGCGCACGTCCTCACCCCGGACGGTCAGGTGGTCTCGCTCCAGGATTTAATCACCGCCAATCCCGAGGCAGTCATGGGTGAAAAGGTCACCGCCTTTTCAAAATCGCTGTTCGGCAATCCGACCTGGCCGATTGTGTCGAAGAAGTTTGACAACCTGAACCCGATTCCGGACCACCTCCACTGGAAGAAATGGGAAGTGTACGACATCAACTCTTTCGACAATCCGGGAGTCTGCCCGTCGCACTATCACACTACGGCGATGGGACTGTACCCGTTCGTGACCAAAGAGCGGTTCCTCGCCTGCATGAAAAGTTTCGGAAAGGGCGAGTACAACGGCATCCGCCACCTGGCGCCGCATACCATGATGAAACTGGATGATGGCTTCGTCATGCCGAATGGTGTATTGCACTCACCAACGGACCTCTGCACGCACGAACTGCACGTCACCATGGACGAGCACTTCCTGGCGGAGGACCTCACCCTCGACGGACGCATCGGTGCCAAAGATGCGTTCTACGCCTGCCGGGAGGAGGACTATCCGGCGTCCAAGCATGAAGACTGGGATTACCTCGTGGAGCAGTTTGATTTCGCGGCCAACCAGGACCCGGACTTCGTCATGAAGAATTCACGTCCGGCGATCCGGTCCGAAGAATTCAGTGACAATGGTGTCGACGCCAAGTGGATCGTTTACGGCGATTTCCTCGGCGACCAGAAGTGCTCGATCCTCCGACTCACGGTCGAGCCCGGTGCCAAAACGACGTTCTGTCCCGAGTGCCCCACGATGTTCCACACCAACTGCGGCAGCGGACGCGTCGGCAAGCTCGAAGTGAAATATCACCAGGATATGGTCCTCGGCCAGATTTATCCGGAGATCGGATTTATTACTCAGGCCGCACTTTCCAACGGCGGCGTCGGCATCGAAAACACGGGAACAGAACCGCTCGTGTTGACGTTCGACTTCCCTCAGAACGCGCACAGCAAGACGCCCGGCGCTGGTGCTTGATCGCAAGCGAGATGCAGTGCGCCGGGCCACGGGAACGATTCCGCGGGAAGAAAGTGCTGAAGCGGTCAAGTAGTTCCAACTTAATTCAATGAAGCCCTTCGGTGTTCTCGCCGAGGGGCTTTTTTTCGCCGCGGTTTTCGTCCTTGTGGGCGTCTACCTCTGATCGATCGCGGGTTTTGCAGTTGGCTCTTCCGGTCTGGCGGTTAAGTTTTTTTGCGGTACGCTGGCTGACGTGCTCAACGCTGCTCCTTTCTTTTTGAAGGGCCCCTCCCATGGTTCAGATCGACGAAATCGCACCGGATGTCTTTCGCATTTCCGTTTTTGTCCCCGAACTGAATATGCAGTTCAATCATTTTCTCGTGCGGGATGAGGAGCCGTTGCTGTTTCATGCCGGGCTACGGAAGATGTTTCCGCTGTTACGGGAGGCGGTCGAGTCATTGATCGAACCCGGGTCCTTGCGGTACGTCTCGTGGAGCCATTTCGAGTCCGATGAATGCGGCGGACTCAATGAATGGCTCGAGACAAACCCAGCGGCCGAACCGGTGTGCACGTTGATCGGCAAACTGGTGAGCGTCGATGACTTTTCCCATCGGCCCGCGAGGGGAATGACTCCCGATGATGTGCTCAGTACGGGCAAATACCGGTTTCGCTTCTGCCAGTCACCCCACATTCCACACGGTTGGGATGCGGGCGTACTCTTCGAGGAAACACAGAAGACGCTGTTCTGCTCTGACCTGTTTCATCACTTCGGTGACGTGGGGGCATTGACCTCCTCCGACCTCATCGTCCCCACGCGCGATGCCATGCGGCAGATGGAGCAGGGGCCCCTCGCCGGATACATGCCCTATACGAGGCAGACGCCCGGAGTCCTGCGACGACTGGCGGATCTCCAACCGGAGACGCTCGCCGTGATGCACGGTTCATCCTTCTCAGGAAAGGGCGATCAACTCCTCAACGACCTCGCGGGCGTGCTCAAGGAGAATTTTGATCGCGAGTGAAGAGGGGGTAATGAAGTCGTGATGTCCGATCTCCGCGTCCAATAGACACTGAATTAAATTGTTACCGGCCTCAATCAGCAATCTGCTCTTCATCGTCGACGATGATCGCGACCAGGTCGGCCAGGCCTCTCAGGCTGGCGCGGTGGACCTCGGATGCGGGGATGGTACCGCCGTGACCGTCGGGGAGCGCGCGGGTGGCGGTGGTGTTGTCCACAATCGTGATGCCATAACCACGATCGAAGCCTCCGCGGGCGGTGGAGCTGACACACATGTGGCTCATGAAACCGGCCAGGATCAGATTCTTACGCCCCGTTGCATCGAGCTGATCTTTCAGTGAGGTGGAGGCGAACGAATCGGGATAGTTCTTCACGATCACCGGTTCACTTCCTTCCGGGGCGACGACATCGACGATCTGCCCGTTCGTTGCGGTCAGATCATAAGGAGAACCGACTCCGGCGTCGTGCTGAATGTGGAAAATCGGAATGTTTGACATGCGTGCCCGCTCCAGCAGTCTTTGGGCATTCAGGAGTGCTTCTTCGACGCCTTCCAACTGCATCACTCCCTCGCGGTAGGTATTCTGACAGTCGATCATAATCAGGACGGATTCACTGAATTTCGCAGGGGTATCGGGCAAGCCCGCGATCTCTCGAATAGTCGGCATGGTGAGCACTCCCTCAAGGTGGGTGGGGTTGATTTACTGAGAACAGCCAGAGCGATCCCGGTGGGTTTCGCGTTAACAATCTTAACGACATCAATCATAATGCAACCGGAACGGGAAAAGAACTCGTTCTCACCTCCGCATCTTATCCGCAATTGAATCGATCGAGCGATTGACACCATGACGACCAGCCATCCCCAAGTCGATGAATACTTCCAGAACCTGAAGCTCTGGAAAGACGAACTGTCCCTGCTGCGTAGGATCCTGTTGACGACGCCACTCACAGAAGACTTCAAATGGCGCAGTCCCTGTTACACACATGGGAAAGGGAACATCCTGATCCTCGCATCTCTCAGGGATTGCTGCACCGTTGGCTTTTTCAAAGGAGCGTTGCTCAAGGATCCGGAGGGTGTTCTCACCAGGTCGGGAGAGAATTCGCGTTCGGCGCGGGTGATCCGATTCACGAGCCTCTGTGAAATCTCTGAACTGGAACCGACACTGCGAGCTTACATCGAGGAGGCAATCGAGAATGAGGAAGCGGGACGGAAGATCGACTTTTCGGACGATCGGGAGATGGACTACCCGGCGGAGTTCGAAGAAGAACTCGATCAGCAACCGGCGCTGCGAACCGCATTCGACGCATTGACGCCGGGACGGCAGCGGGCCTATCTCATATTCTTCTCAGGAGCGAAACAATCGAGCACTCGCAAAGCCCGCGTGCAGAAATACGTCAGCCGGATTCTCGACGGTAAGGGGATCAACGACTGTACCTGCGGCCTGTCCCAAAGGCTGCCGCAGTGCGATGGATCGCATAACGCGATCAGGTAACCGGTAATTTGATCCGTGATTGCAACCAGATTCACGACCTGTTTGCGAGTTTATGTATTTTCAGGGAGGGGTCTACATTTAACGAACAATGCGGTTGAACTGGCATGGTCGTTACCGTAATTTTGAGGTATCACATACTCATCTTCAGAGGTTCGCGGGCCCGCAACTTCGTCCTGTCAGCTTGGTCTGGCTGATAATCCACGCTCTTTCGCCTGTTCTGGTTGATGGAAGACTTCATGAATCTGTCCGCTCTGCTCGCGCGCTTTTCTTCTCCTTTTACCGCCTACCGTCACCGCCCCCAACGGAAACCTCGCCAGCAACAGCGAAACAGATGGTCCGCGGAGTTACTCGAAACGCGCGTCATGTTGTCCGCTTCGGGCATCACCATTGACGGGAATTTCGGCGACTGGGCGTCGCTTCCCAGTTATACCGATCCGGCCGACGACCAGCACGACACGGACCATGACGGCCAGTTTGATACCCCCAGCTATGTCGACCATCCCGATGTCGATCTGCTCGAATACAAAGTGACGCATGACGAAGAGAACTTCTACTTCTATTTCCGCGCGTCGGGAGAGATCGGCGCGACGCAGCAGGAGAACTCGGCTCTCGGAAAACGGGCGGGGCGGTATTATGTGATCGTGACCATCGATGTCGACAACGATGACAGCACCGGCTACTGGTTGCACGAGGGGGGATACTACCCCACCACCGACGGCTACGACATGAATGCCGAACTTGAGTTCTACAACGGCTCGATCAACACGGGTCACTACCTGCTGCATGCGGCCCTCAACGACACCGAGCTGGAGGGCGACTTCGCCGATCAATCCAACGGGCAGTATGTCTGGAATGGTCCGCAGACACAGGGTCCATTCGATCCCGGTTTCGTGGAATTGAAATCAGGCGACTACGACCATTACACCCAGTGGGTTTATAAACGAGACGATGCCGGTAACGGCGGGAACGATTCGGTCACCTTCGTTCAGGACAAGGGGCCGGTCGTCACCGGGATCATCGAATTCGCCCAGTCGCCGGATGGCACCGAACTGGAAATGATTGCTCCCTTCGAAGGATTTCTCGTCGACCAGTTCGGCAATTCGATCGTCGAACTCGGTAAAACGGTCGACCTTTCTTTCTCCCTTGAAGCCAGCGGCGAATTGAGTAACGAAGTCACTCCCAGTCGCCCCAACGGTCTGTGGGCATCCGACACTGGCGAACCGATCAATGGCTATATTCTTTCGTCAATCGCAGACTTATCCATCGCCAAATCGAACGCTCCCGAATCGGTAGCGCAGGGCGAAGCCATCGGCTACACCCTGACGGTCACCAACAATGGCCCGTTCGAAGTTAACGGGGCGACCGTCGCCGACGACTTCAGTGATCAACTCGAAAATGTCGCCTGGACCGCGGTCTTCGCGGGTGGCGCTACGGGGAACGCAAGTGGCTCGGGCGATATCAACGAACTCGTCAATCTTCCCGATGGAGCAACCGTCACCTACACAATTACGGGCACTGTTAAAGAGGACGCGAGGCTTTTCCTGAGTAATAGAGCAACGGTCACGGCCCCCGCCGGGGTGATCGACAATGACCTGACCAACAACAGCGACTACGATATCGACGCGATCACCATCACCACGACGCCGAGCCTCGGTGAGTTCGTTGAGGGGGACATCGCCCCGGGCGTCAACAATGGGGATTATGTGAAAGAAGTCTCCTTCGGAGATCTCAACGGCGATGGATATGATGACGCCGTCTTCGCCTTCGTCTATGCAGGACACCAAATCTGGCTGTATGATCCAGTACAAGGTTTACTCGTCGACTCCGGGCAGCGTCTTGCCGTGGAGCCGAATCCTGCCGGAGCACACCACGCCCTCGGAACGGAGATCGCCGACTTCAATAATGATGGCTACCTCGACATTCTCGTGATGGTGAAGTCTACTCAGGCAGTCTACCTGAATGATGGAACCGGCCAGTTCAGTACACCGCTCGACATCACCGGAATCAGCAGTCTCGAAGCCTACGAAGTAGAAGTGGGTGACCTCGACGGCGATGGCGATATTGACGTCATCGTCGCGGACGATGATGGCCTGGGGTTCGGGGGGACCGGGAATAATCTGCTCCTGTTCAACGACGGAACCGGCCAGTTCCCGCAGATCACCTCGCTGCCGTCGTCGACAACGGATGACGATACCTGGGACACCACGGTGGGCGACTTCAATGGCGATGGTTCCGTGGACCTCGTCTTCGCCAACTTCAGCTCGGGGCAGACGAGCGAGCTCTGGTTCAATGATGGAGCCGGAAACTTCACGAAGTCCGCTCAGAACTTCAGCGGCAATCGGCACTGGAATGTCGAGAAGGGGGACTTCGACAACGACGGTGACCTCGACCTGTTGCTTGTCGTAAATAACGGCAATCCAGACTATGTAGAACTCTGGAACAACGACGGTTCCGGCAACTTCAGTTACAGCGGCCAACGCACCTTCACCAATGAAAACGGGCAGGGGGGGATTGAAGGGATTCAGATCGGAGACCTGGACGGCGACGGTGACCTTGATGCTTTCTTCTCCACCTTCGGTGCCATTGGTACCATTCAAACCTGGGAGAACAATGGTTCGGGAGTCTTCTCCACCGGTTTCGTTAAAACATTCGTTACGCCCACTCCTCCTGAAACGGCGGGAGGGTGGCGTTCGCGAATCGGCGATGTCGACGGGGACGGGGATCTCGATGCGTTTGTGTTCGAAGGCAACAGCGAGCAGGTGTATTACTTCGAGAACATCAATGAGTATCCTTCCGCTCTTCCGTACGGTGATAACTTCGACGATGGAATCGCGAATGATCTCGCGTTTGTCGGTGCCGACCGTTGGAGCGTGGTTGACGTCTCCGGCGACAAGTCATTGCGTTTTCAGGGCCGGTACGGCTTTGGCCTCGGAGTCGCTTATCTCGACACCGAACTTCCCATGCCGGAACAATACGAGGTTGTCGCCAAAGTGAAGGCTGTGAACACGACCCATGCCTGGCACGATGGATTCATCGTCTTCGACTACCAGGGCCCCAACGACTTCAAATACGCAGGAATGTTCGTCGGTCAGAACCAGTTTGTGATCGGGCATTTCCAAGGCGACTGGTCGAACCGCATCGCGCAATTCGACCTCGATGACATCGGGGGAACCATCAACGCCAATCAGGAATACACGGTCTTCGTTCGGGTTGATGGTGATACGGCGACCCTGTTGGTCGATAGCATTGAACGATTGACCGGTACCTTCGTTGGCGGCATCAACGATGGTTCTGCCGGGGTCGCGGGATACAACTCGTGGACGCTGTTCGACGAACTGGAAATCGCGACGGACGTCTCGTATGGCAAACCGGTCGACCTGCCCTACAGTGAGGACTTCTCCGACGGAGTAGCGGATAACATCTACTACAACACGCCGTTATATTGGGGTGTGGTCAGTCCCGGTGGGGAGAAGCTGCTGCGGTTGAATACGTCGTACAACGACCTGTTGGGAATCGCGCATGTTCCGCTCGATCCGGCGACCACACCGAGTCAGTTCACAATCGCCGCCGACATCCGTTCGATTCCCGCTCCACTCGGTTCGCAGAACGGGTTTATCATTTTTGACTATAAACACGAGAATGACTTCAAATACGCGGGCTATTTCGCTATCGACAATGAGTGGGTCATCGGGCATTACCAGGGGGATTGGAGCAATCACCTTTCGGTTATTGACTGGGATGCGCTTGGTCTGTCGATCAACGCGAAACAGTGGTACTCGCTCGAAGTCGAAATTGACGGCAACATCGCCCGCCTGAGTGTCGATGACGCGTTCATCACGCAGGCGAATTTCGGTGTTTCGCTGAATCAGGGGCCTGTCGGCCTCGCTGCGGATACGGCGTTTACCTGGTTTGATAACTTCAATATCAATACATCGCCTTCGGCGATCAGTTCTCTCTTCGCAAACTGGGATGAAGAATCCGAGGACCTGCTGATCTGAAAGAGCAGATCGCACGCGACCGAAAAGAAAACAAAAAGCCCACCGATGCTCTCCATGAACACCAGTGGGCTTTTCTATATGAGTTCGCGATTCCGATAGGCTTAGCGCTGCGGCATCGCGGGTTCGGAGACGTCTTCGAGCGCGTCACCACTTAATACATCGTTCTGACCTTTCACGGCCAGATCACCGAGGGCAACAACACCGACAAGATGCTTGTCATCATTGAGCACAAGGATACGGCGTATCTGTTTTTCCCGCATCAATGCGGCGGCTTCTTCGATCGAGTCCTCTTCAAAGCAGTATTCGATTCGCGGCGTCATGAATTCGCGGACTTCCGATTGGCAATCGCGCCCCTCGGCCACAGCACGAATCACGATATCGCGGTCCGTGATCATACCGGCCAGCTTATCGTTTTCCCCACAGACGGGGAGGGATCCGACGTTCAGCTTTCGCATCTTTTCGGCGGCTTCCTGCAGCGTACTTCCAATGGGAATGCACTCCACATTCGAGGTCATGATGTCTCGGATATTCATATTTGTTCTCCTTAATATTGCTGACGGTCCTTCGTAACAACGGGGCACCACCAGAAATGGAATAGACTGCCGAAATATGGAGCAAACCCTGTTCCAATGATGAGCGCGCGCAGCCAATCCGGCGAGATAGGGACAGGAACAGGGCTCAACCCTGAAGTGCACACCCTGCCAAAGACGTGAAAAATGACCGGAACGCCGTGAAGTAATCCACAGGCCTCTGCGAGTCGCCTGCCATTCCCCACTGAGCGCGGCCGACATCGGGGAGTCCCTGATAGGACTGCCGCATCACCCTTGATGGATCCGGCATCACCATGAGCGTTCAACGTCCGCCCGGATTTATCAGTCGGACCAGGGCAGCTAGTCGCGAGCTAGAAATTCCTTCAGCGGTCCGATGAACTGATCGAAGGCTTCGATATGCGGAAGGTGTCCGACTCCTTCAAGCTCGACCAGTTCGGCATCCAGTATGCTCGCTTTCGTCGTCTCACCGAGTAGATCGTATCGGCCCATCGTCGCACGGAGTTCGTCGCTGACGAGCGATTTCCCGAGGGCCGTACGATCCCGGGTGCCGATAATGAGTAACGTCGGAACTCTGATTCCCGGAAACTCATACACAACCGGCTGTGTGAAGATCATGTCGTACGTCAGCGCCGAGTTCCAGGCGATACGCGGATATTCTTCACTGAGCGTCCACCCGGCGAGGATATTGACCCACTCGTCGTATTCCGGTTTCCACTGACCGTCGTAGTAACTCGACTGCATGTAGCTTTTGATCGACGCGTAGTCCTTTTTGAGTTCATTCTCGTACCACCACTCGATCGGTTGATAGGGGACGTGCGTTTTATAATCTTCGAGCCCGATCGGATTCACCAGGACAAGACGTTCCGTCAGATCGGGATACATGAGCGTAAACCGCGTCGCCAGCATTCCCCCCATGGAGTGACCGAGCACGGCTGTCTCTTCAACGCCCAGTTCATCGAGCAGCTTTTTCGTATTCATCGCCAGTTGCTGAAACGTATATTGAAAGTGCGCCGGTTTGCTGCTCTTGCCGAATCCGATCTGATCCGGAGCAATCACCCGGTAGCCCTCGCCCGTCAACGCCTCGATCGTCGTCTCCCAGTAAGCGCCGTTGAAATTCTTGCCATGAAACAGGAGAACGGTCTTGCCGCTGGCATCGTCCGGTTGAACATCCATGTAGGCCATCTTCAGCTTCTGCCGCTGAACATCAAGCTCAAGATAGGAAACCGGATACGGATACTCATACTCGGTGAGCATCGGATCGAGACTTTTTACGTCTCCCGGCTGCGCGATGACAGGAAGCACCATCAGCAACAGAAATGCGAAAGGCAGACTACTACGCAAGACGAACGTGTATTTAAACATGAACAGCGACCCCGACGTTAGAGAAAGAGAATTGATAACGGAGGGATGTAAGCGCATGTTTCCATTATAGCCAGCACCTGCTGTCGTTGAACGGGTGCATATCTTCAGTGATGAGTGTGATTGCACTTTACCCCCCCGCTTGACTGGAATAACGCCCACCTCGACAGTATCCTGATGTGAATTAGTTCGCACATCTCTTCCCGGCCGGGAGGTTACCTTGAAACATCATTTTTCTGAGTGGGGACCACAGGTCACCCGTCGTCCGCCCGCCTCGATCTATTCCATCCCGGAAGAAGAATTTCTGACACGGTTGGAAGCAATTTTGACGGAATGCGAAGCTCCGACCCCAAAGGCACTCAAGCAGAGCGGTCTCTCCGATTACTGCGGAGGAGGCCTGAATCAGATCGGGATGTTGATCGACGCCGCTGAAAAATGTCGCGAACGTTGGCCCGAGGACTCATTCGCTTTGTGCGTCGCCATCAAGTCGGTGATCAAAGGGACAACACCGCTGCCCGTGGAAGACCTGCGTCGTCTCGTCGCGTTGATAGTCTCCTGGCCGGAACTCGATTTGACGCTCATGCCAGTGGACGAGATCGTCAAGCATCTGGAGCGTCATTTCGGCGCGCAGCCTCTACCAGGCGATTGGCATGCATCGATTCAACGAATGCACGACCTTGTGCATCCTTCGACACCGAAGAAGTCAAAGACAGTCCAGAATCTTCTCGGCCGAATCCAGGACTTAACGAATCCCGCCATGTTGCATCGGCTCAAACCAGATGATGGTTGGGCAGATCGAATGCGGGAAGACCTCGAGGTACTGGGAGACACTGAACGCAGGCAATGGGAGGAACTCCTTGGCCATTTAAGTGTCGTCTATCCGGAACCACCAGCAACGACCTGGGAAGTTGGGGAATCAGAACTGCAAACCGACGCCCGGGATCGCGAAGCATTCTGGAGAGAGCAAACAATTACTTTTCTCAAACGCCAGCCGGCCACTCAGTGGCTGGAAACGCTCCAGCATAAGGTCCATGAGATCGGTGTAGATGACTTCCATCGGATGCGATTGGCATGGTTGCAGGCTATTCCGTCTACGGGAAAGCCAACGACGATATCTCAGTTCTCACTGAACCGGAGCATCCTGGAAGGGCTGCTGTGGTCAGGCTGGCATTCAGGCGATCCGGATTTTGCTTACGCGGTGGGACTCGCTGGAGTTTTCATGTTGCGTAATAACTCTCCGCTGCTGCGTCCCGCCGTGCAGGTGTTGCACCATGTGAACGCCTTGAATTCAACGGAAGTGTTGTCCTATCTTCTGAGTCAGGCTAAGGCGGCGATACAAAAAGATCTTATCGAGGAAGCCCGCGGCCTGATCGCGGAGCGGCGCGGTATTTCCGCCGGCGAGTTGAACGATCTGGCTCTTCCGGACTCGAACTTCACCGAGTTGGGCCGACGGGGCGAGATTCTGTCCGGTTACACCGCGGAACTCGTTGTGCAGCCCGGAGACAAAGTCGAACTTCGCTGGTATAAACCCAACGGAGATCCGCAGAAGAGCTTGCCCGCGAAAGTCAAAAGGGAGTTTCCCGCCGAAGTTCGGAAGTTGAAGGCAACGATCAAGGAAGTAAAGGCAACTCTAGCCACCGCCCGGTTTCGTCTCGAATCAGCACCGCTCGCCCGACGCAGTTGGACGAGTGAGAAGTGGAGAACGAGGTATATTGATCATCCCGTGGCAGGACTGCTGGCGCGACGTCTGATCTGGAATATCGAGCAGGAAGGCCAACGGACGGCAGCGATATTCCATCAGGATCGCTTCATAGATGTTCACGACCAGGAGGTTCGGTTGAGGGATGATGCGCGGATTACACTCTGGCATCCAATTGAAGCGAGTGAAGAGGAGATCATCGGCTGGCAGAACTGGCTTTTCGCCCATGAGCTCACCCAACCCTTCAAGCAGGCACATCGCGAGATCTACGTGATCACCGATGCCGAGCGGGCAACGGAAGTCTATTCCAACCGCTTCGCTGCGCATATCATGGCACAATCGCATTTTCGGGCCTTGGCGAAAACGCGCGGCTGGACAGCTCCTTACCTGGGACACTGGGATGGCTGCGATGATACTTCGGCGAAGCGAGAGATACCCGAATGGGGACTGAGAGTACATTTCGACCATGACGGTTTCCAGACCGATCTGACCGATCCCCTCGGACGTGGCCTCCTTTACCTCACTTCCAATCATGTTCGGTTTTTCGAACTGGAGGGAAACACGGTGGTGCCGCTACACGATGTCCCGCCCATCGTCTTCACAGAGTTGATGCGGGATGTCGATCTCTTCGTTGGCGTGTGCAGTATGGGCAACGACCCCAACTGGGGAGACCACGGTCCGGGACAACAGGCACGCGACTACTGGTGTGATTACTCATTTGGAGCCTTGTCTGATTCCGCATGCCAGCGACGCGAGTTCCTGAAGAATTTGATCCCCCGCCTGAAAATCGCGGATCGTTGTTCGTTCGATGATCGTTTTCTCATCGTACGAGGAGATATTCGCACGTACCGCATCCACATTGGCAGCAGCAACATCCAGAGGGAGCCAGACAACCGGTACCTTTGCATCGTTCCTAAGGGAATTCAGGAGAACCACGACGTATTTCTTCCGTTCGAAGGAGACACTCGCCTATCCGTTATCCTGAGCAAAGCTTTTCTGTTGGCCAACGATACGGCAATCGACGACCCGACCATCGTCCGACAGATCCAGAACTGACCGAAGGAAGAACGGCCACTCCGCTACCACCTGCACATTTTCGATCTTCAGAACAGGTGCGCTGTCATCGTCGAGGGAGGCGTGGTCGAGAAGCCAGAGTTCGAATTGTGGCCTCGCCTTCATT
The DNA here is from genome assembly GCA_002702685.1 of Planctomyces sp. Lineage (GTDB taxonomy): Bacteria > Planctomycetota > Planctomycetia > Planctomycetales > Planctomycetaceae > Polystyrenella. Next base: position 1,748 of record PABD01000192.1, on the reverse strand, counting down.
TCAACAACCGCGTCCGGTTTCCGGATCACATGTCAATATGGCCACCTTTTGCAATTGACAACCGAGCGTGTCATACGTACTTTACACCACAAAGCTATTCCTCTCATGGAGTCGAACATATGGAACTGTACGACGCTCTCAATCAGATTTCCGCGATTCGCCATCAGATTGCGAAGAGCGAGGTCTTTCGCGGTTATCGGTCCGCGACCGTTGCCGTCTCTGGTGGATTCGGCATTGTCGCGGCAATGATACAACCTTCCTTTGCCCCCGCACCGGCCGAAGATTTGCTTCGGTATCTGTTGCTCTGGTTTCTGGTCGCCGCGGTCAGCCTGATCCTTGTCGGGATAGAACTGTTTCACCGCGCTTTTCGCAGTGGATCGGGGCTCGTAAAACAGATGACGATTTCCGCCGTCGGCCAGTTCCTCCCGTGCCTGGTTGTGGGCGCCATGTTGACCACCTGCATCCTGTTCGCCGCTCGTGAGTCAGGCTGGATGTTGCCCGGCCTCTGGTCTCTGCTGTTTGCCCTCGGGATCTTCTCGTCCTTCCGTATGCTCCCCGCGCCGGTGTGCTGGGCAGGGGCCTGGTACGTGCTCTGCGGTTGTGGGTGCCTGCTCTGGGGGCAGGGGGAATACGCTTTCTCTCCATGGCAGATGGGAATCACCTTCGGCGGTGGGCAACTTCTGAGCGCGGGACTACTCTACTGGAACCTGGAGCGACATGATGGCAGCTAAGAAAGCAACGCAAAAAAAAGAAGAGACAGTCCCCGGTCCCGACGAGGGACGCTACTCCTACGACGGTCTCGACCGCGTCATGCACGAAAAGGCCCGGCTCGGAATTCTGGCCTCGCTCGCGTCCCATAAAACCGGATTGTCGTTCAATGATCTCAAAGATCTCTGCGCACTTACCGACGGTAATCTCAGTCGGCATATGACGGTTCTTTCGGAAGCGAATCTTGTCGAAACACTAAAAAGCGGAAGCGGCGCCCGGCAGCTGACCATGTATCGTCTCACCCCCGCGGGCCGGAAACGATTCGCGGACTACATCTCCGTCCTGGAACAGGTCGTCGCCGACGCACACACAGAACTCAAATCGCAAAAACGCCGCGGTGATCTTCCAGGTGGCTGGGCGCCGGTTTAAACAATTCGCAACCAGAATCTTCAACGTGAGGGCAGGATCAATGCGTCAACCATGGACTCCGCGCAGTCTCAACCCGGATCAACCGCGCGGTAAGCGTTGATGACCGCCCGTTCGCCTTCCGGGCCGGGTTGGGAGTTGCCATGCTCCATGCCGACGATTCCCTTGAAGCCTTTGCCGGCGATATGACGGAAGACATTCCCATAGTTGATTTCACCGGTCCCCGGTTCTTTGCGGCCGGGGTTATCCCCCGCCTGAAAGTAACCGATCTCGTCCCAGCAATGGTCGATATTGGGAATCAGGTTTCCTTCCGTGATCTGTTGATGATAGATGTCAAACAGAATCTTGCACGAAGGCCGGTTCACCGCGCGGCAGATCAGGTAGGCCTGTGGCGATTCATGCAGGAAGAGACCGGGGTGGTTGGTTGGATGATTCAGCGGTTCGAGCACCATCGTTAACCCATGCGGTTCGAGGATGTCGCAGCACTGCCGCAGGAGATCGACGCAATTCGCCATCTGGTAATCATGCGGCAATTTCTCGTGCTCGTAACCGGGAACGACCGTCAGCCATCTGGCATTCACCCGTTTGGCGACATCCACGATGTCCCGCATCCC
>PABD01000191.1 GCA_002702685.1 Planctomyces sp. | reverse complement strand
CGGGTCGCGTTTTACCAGTTCGGCATAGAGGTCGCGGATGCGTTCGTTCCAGTTGAGGTCCTGCGGTAGACGTTGCTCGCGTACTTTGACTTCGATCATGACGAGCGCCCGACTGATTTGTTCCAGCAGTTCCACAGACCATTCGGCCGGAATCCGGCTGGCGACGACAAGGCGATGAATGTCATCAGTTGGATCGGACTTATCATTAATCGGAGCCACAATCTTCTGAAGCAGTTCCCGGTTCGCCGGGCTTACCATCGCGATCAATCGCAGCAACTCGTGGTCGAGTTCCGAGTCACCCGTCGGGTACAGTTCCGCGAGCCCGATGCGGAAGAGATCGAGTTCGAACTCGAACGGCGTCAACTCACGCTGACTGGCGTAGCCATCGTAGAGCGATCCATGATGATCTGCGGGACCGCAATCCCCCCAGGCGAGTTGGATCAGGCGGCAGGCGTCGAGTTTGATCTGTCGACTCTCGTCGCCGAGCCCGTTCAGCTTCAGAATCTGCATGCCGGCCCGCGTTGATTCCGCGTCGAATTCATCGGTAAGCGACAGCTTCATCTCCGCGAGCGATAACTGCATGCGTGCCTTGGAGGGAAAATCCAGCGGCGAGGCGTGTTCTTTGAGTGACGTGGCGATGTCGGCGTAATGAGCCGAAAGCAGGTGAATCGCTTCCCGACGGACGTATCGGTCGCCGGAACCGAGGGCCACGGCGAGAGGTTCCGCCAGCACGACGAGTGTCTCCGTCGTGGGCTGCAACTGACTGAGCTTCAGCAGAGCCTGATGCACGACACGGGCGTCACGGTCACGCAGGTAGCGATCAAACAGATTTACTTGATCGCTTGTCTCGCCCTGTTGTTCAGACAAAGCCCAGATTGCCCGGGCGCGGAAAGGTGCGTCCGGCTTTTCCGCAAGGGAAAGAGCGAGTTCCATGGGAATGCCATCGTAAACTTCGGAAAGGATTTCAAGCGCCCGAATCCGAGCCTCGGTAAGTACTTCATTCGATTCGTGAGTCAACACGCGTTCGAATGGCTTGCGACCGAGTTCTAAAGCAAGTGGTTTCCATTGCTGACGCGCCCAACCGAGGAGAGGTTGAGGCGTCGACAGACAGACGCGGAGTTTCTGCTCATCCGTCGAATCGTTCGAGATTGCTTCGGCTGAGTATTCGATCGTCTTTTTTGCCTGAATGCGGAAGACGGTTCCCCGGGTACCACGCCCGCCTATCGCGACATACAAGGCCCCATCCGGACCGACCTCGGCATCCGTGGGAGCGAAACCGAAGTTCCCACGCGCGGAGAGAAAGAGTTCGGATTCCGATTCGTAGCTGGAACCATCGGGCTTCAGCTTGACGGCGTGGACGCGGCCGTAGGTCCAGTCGAGGACGAACAACGAGTTTTTGTATTCCTCTGGAAACGTTTCGTGTCGATAACAGACGACGCCGGTCGGCGACCCGCGTCCGAAGCTGGCAACTTCGTGGGGCATGGTGCAGTAGGAACTCGGTTCTTTCCACGTTTTGCTTTTCCAACCGGCGGCGACTTCGCGCGTAATGTGATACAACCGGACGGGGCGGTACCAGGGGAATGTGACATCACGTTCGCCATCGCTGTCGTAAACGAAGATGTCGCCGTTCTCATTGAAGTCGAAATCGTAAGCATTGCGAAAGCCGCAGGCGATGATCTCCGCGCCCCGCAATTGAGGATGAATCCGCAACAGCGTACCGGCGTACGGCGGGTTGTCTTCGTTGTAGGGGGAGGTCTCGAGAGTCGCGTAGCGGGCATCGACTCCGGCTTCGTTGCCGCAAAGCAGATACCACCAGCCATCGGGGCCGCGACGAATTGCGTGGGCGGCATGTTCTGCCCCGGTACGTAGTTTAAGAATACCCTGCGACTCCCCATCGGCGACACCATCGCCATCGGCGTCGAGATAGCGATGCAAGCCGAGACCGCTGACGCAGTAAAGATATTTACCGTCGGCGAACAGGCCTTGAGCTCCCTGGGTATCGGTCGCGAATTCGATGGAGCGGTCCGCCTGGTGGTCGCCATCCTCATCGACGAGAGCGCGGATGTATCCGGGACCGGAGACGAGGAGTCTTCCCTGCGCGTCGAATGTCAAACAGAAAATGTTGTGCGCGAGGTCATCCGTGGCATAGACAGAGACCTCGAATCCTTCTGGCACGTTGATTTGGGACGCGAGGTCCTCTTGCCCGAGGGTCGGACGCAACAGGCAACCGAACAGTGCGATGGTGACAATCAAAAACGGATAGGGTCGAAGCATCAGAGTTCGTCCTGGCGAAGGAGGGAACGGGCCGGGAGGGGCGGCTGGTTTGTGCCGCTGAAGATTCAGGAATGACTTACAAACCGGTCTCCTGGTTGAGGTTGATAGCCACGTAGAAACTCATCGATCTCCATGACCTTCTTGCCCGCTGGTTGAATTCGTTTGATCAACAGACTCTGGTTGTGCCCCGTCCGCACCACCAGTTCCTGTCTTGTGGCGAGAATGACTTCGCCCGGTTCTGTCGCGGTCGCACTTTCGGCATAAGAATCAGGCTGCGCTGTCGCTTCGAGGACCTGCACCTGCAGCGGCTTTCGATTGTTCATCTGAAAGATCGCGGTCGGTTTGGGCCAGGGTTGCACGGCGCGGATATGACAGTTGATCTCGGCGGCCGACTGCGACCAGTCGATGGCGCCATCCTGCTTGTTCAAACGGGGAGCGAGAGTTGATCCGCTGTGGTCCTGTTCTTCCGGTGCTTCGGAGCCGGATTCGATTTTGTCGAGCACTTCCAGGCACAATTCGGCCCCGTATTCGGCAAGTCGATCCTGAAGCTCCCCGTAAGTTTCGTCGGGGCGGATCGGGGTGGTGACGACACCCCAGACGGGACCGGCGTCGAGTTTGGGTTCGATCTGAAAGATCGTCACGCCGGTTTCCTGTTCTCCCATTTTCACGGCCCACTGAATCGGAGCGGCGCCGCGATATTTGGGGAGGATCGAGGCATGCAGGTTGATCGCCCCCGCTTTGGGAGTCGCCAACAGTTCGGATGAGAGAATCTGTCCATACGCGGCGACAACGCAGAGGTCGGCATTCAGCGATTTGAGATCGGCGATCGATTCGGGGGCGTTCGCTTTTTTAGGCTGAAAGACGGGGATGCCATGTTCTTCAGCGAGGGCTTTCATCGGGTTGACGTGCTGATGATGCCCGCGGCCTGTCCGATCCGGCTGGGTATAGAGCCCCACCATTTCGTGATCCGACTCGATGAGGGCGCGGAGCGTCGGCATCGCGAACACTCCAGTGCCCATCATAACCAGTCTCATAAATTCACTCCTTGAACATTCGGGTCGCGGCAATACCTGCTGGTATTCCGGAAGAGCGGGCGGATCAGGGTTCGATCTCTTTGAGTTGCTTCTGCACTTCCGTGTCGGACGGGATCTCTCCTTTTTCCTGTCCGCTCCGATAGTAATTGACGAACTGCTCGACCTGCGGCAGGACTTCCCTCTTGCTGGCTTCGGTCAGTTTGTCAAAGAACATAATGCCTTCGATGTGGTCGTATTCGTGCTGGACGACGCGAGCGGGGAAATCTTTTAATGTCAGTTCGAACCCCTGCCCTTTCAGGTCAAAGGCGTCGACCACGATTTCTTCCGAGCGGGCGACATCGCCGTAAACCTCGGGCACACTGAGGCAGCCCTCTTCCCCTTCAACCGTCCCTTTGCGACTGGTGATCTCCGGATTAATAAGGACCAGTTCCCATTCTTTGTCCCCTTTTTCCCCCGAAGGATTGATGATGAAGAGCCGGTACGGCAACCCGACCTGATTCGCCGCCAGGCCGACGCCTTTATGCTCGTACATCAGATCGAACATGCGTTCGACGATCTTTCTGAGATTGGTGTCGATCCGGGTGACCGGGCGGGACTTGTAGCGGAGCGCCGGGTGCGGGTATTCGACAATTTGAAGTTCTTCGGGAACGATCATGATCGAGGGGATTCTATCGGGGCGGCGGACGCGTCGGAGCAGGAGGGGAGTATTCTGTTAAATCGTGGTTCGGACGCATTTTAAGGGGTCAAAAGGCGACAATGAAGTGTAGTCAGTCACTCAGGTTATTTGAATCACAAAAAACAGAACGGACGACGGGGAAAGACCTTCGCCTTCCGCTGGTTCGAGGGGAGCTTCTGAAAATTTATCCGAACCTCGATCTCGGAATCATGTCTCTCCCGCTGTCACGGATAAATCGCATGTTGACAGTTCACTGCTGTCCGGCGTACGATTAAAGTGTCCAACAAAAATCAACAATCCTTCAGGTTTGATTCCTGCAATGAAATCTCAGCCCTCCAACTTGTCGTACGGATATCCGCTGACCACCGGTCAGTCGGCGTGGCGATATTTTGGCTGGTTTAGCTTTTCAGGCATGAGGACCTGATCCGCACCACGTGCGTGCTCGATACCAAGTCAAAAGGTCCTCAAGCTTTCCAGTTTGAGGGCCTTTTTTTGTTTCTCGCGATCCGGTTATCCGCTTTGAACGTCACCGGTTAGATCGTGGGAAGCATCTGAATTCATCATCATTCCAGAAATCAAATTCACCCATAATCGCCCGGAAAGGGAATACCATGATTGTCGTGCTTAAAAAGGGGATTGAAGAATCCGTTGTGAACACCATCGCACAACGGGTGGAAGACATGGGGCTCAAGGCCCATGTCATTGTCGGGACTGAACGCACGGTGATCGCCGCCGTCGGGGATAAGCGGAATGGCGAGCAGGAGACGCTCGAGTCTTACCCGGAGGTCGAAAAGGTGGTTCCCATTCTCGCACCGTACAAAATCGCCAGCCTCGAAACGAGACAGGAGCATACCGTGGTCGAAACCGGAAGTCTAAAAATGGGGAACGGCCATGTCGGGGTGATCGCCGGGCCCTGCTCGGTGGAAACTGAAGAACAGATTCTGGAATCGGCCGTCCGGGTGAAAGAAGCGGGGGCGACGGCTCTGCGCGGGGGAGCGTTCAAACCCCGCACCTCTCCCTACAGCTTCCAGGGATTGAAAGAAGTCGGGCTGCAGTACCTCGCGGCGGCCCGCGATGCGACCGGTCTGGCGATAGTGACCGAAGTGATGACCCCCGAGCACGTCGATCTGGTCGCACGTTACAGCGACGTGATGCAGATTGGTGCCCGTAACATGCAGAACTACCACCTGCTGCAAGCCGTGGGCGAGGTCGACAAACCGGTACTGTTGAAGCGAGGTCCGGCGGCGACGATCGATGAGTTCCTGCTGGCGGCGGAATACATTCTGGACCGGGGCAATCCGAACGTCATTCTCTGCGAACGCGGTATTCGTACCTTCGAGGCCCATACGCGATTCACTCTACCCCTGGCGACGGTCCCCTATCTGAAGGAGCGGACCCATCTGCCTGTCGTGATCGATCCGAGCCACGGAACCGGCATCGCGTCGCTGGTGAAACCGATGTCCCGCGCCGCCGTGGCTGCGGGGGCGGACGGGTTGATCATCGAAGTTCACCCGAATCCCAAGGAAGCCGCTTCCGATGCAGCGCAGACGATCAGTTGTGAAGCATTCGCTGAGCTGATGGTGGAATGCCGCAAGGTGGCGGAAGCGCTGGGTTACCAGATGGGAGACTTCGTGGCGACGAGTTCCACTGGATCCCGGGAAGATTGCAATCGCGTCGTCGCGGAAGAAATCAATTAAGGAAGATGTTTTCCGGACGGAATTCGAAATCGAGTTCGTTTTCGTCCGGTGACTGCTTCTCTGAAGACGACTCGGTTTCAACTTCCGCGTCCGGCTCCGGCGCAGGAGTCTCGTGAGAGATGGCCTCGAATTCGGAGCGGAAGCGGGCAGCTTCATCGAGCGGAATGACACGCGATGTCTCCGCCGGTCCGTTTTCCGAGTCGAATTCGATTCCGGAGATCGTGACGATTGGGTTCCGCGCGGCTTCTTCCACGCGCGGAACGAAACGGACTTCTTCGCTGTCGATCGCATTTTCTCCCGCCAACGATTCATTGACGAGTTCCAGCAAACGGGGTTCGAAGTCCCACCGTTTGGCGACTTCACCCTGTTCGCTCTTGAGCGACATCCAAGTGTCGCCTACGGGGCGATGCTGGTCGAGGAGAAAACCCGCGTCGACGAGGTCACTGAGCAGGAAGTCAATTTTATGTCGCGGGACGATTGCCTCGCGAACATAAAACTGCGACGGGTCGCTGGGTTCATCCTGGCCGAGCCAGTCGGGATTGGCTTCGGGCTTGAAGGCCACCCGCTGGATTGATTTGCGGAAAGAGGATTCGCCTCCCACATTATGGGTCCGAACCGCCTGCAAGAGAGGCTGATCCTCTTTCCAGTATTTTAAACGAATCAATGCTTCGCCCGGTTTTCCGTCCGGAGCGGGCGCAATGATCTCCAGTTTTCCCCGGTTCCATTCTGGGGTTGCTGAGGGTGTCGGCAGCGAGATGTCCGACGAAGAAGAATCTTCCGTTCCGGATACGAGTGCGATTTCCTCCGTGTGGGTCGGAAGAATCGCGGCGTAGTTGTAGTCCCGGCGAAACTGGCAGGTGAGCTCGATCTGATCGTAACGAGGTCGCCCGTCGCGGGTCATCTGCACGGGAGGCAGCGAGGCGCACCCTTCCAGACCGGACAGGCAAATTCCGGCGATCAGGATCACGCCGGCGGATTTGCGCCAGTTCAGGAAGCGGAAAGGTGCGAGCGCGATCACGGTTATAGATAGTCTTCTCGAATCGGATAAAAGATATCGAGAGCCTGTGCACCTTCATCGAGGGCGATCACTTTGTGCGGAACGCCCCCCGGGATTCGATAAAGATCTCCCGGTTCCAGTACCCGTTCTTCATCGCCAATGATGAAGCGAGCTCTCCCCCCTGTCACCACCCCCACCTGTTCGTGGGGATGGGAGTGCAGCTCAACAATCGCCCCCGGTTCAATGTCAACCTGGCTGAGCATCATCTTCTGAGCGGCAGCCGTGGTGATTTTGACGCCCGGAAATATTTCCTGAGCCTTACAACCGGATTTATCGACAAAGTATTCAGACATTCTCCAGCTTCCTTCTTTCACCAGGGGGATACGCAGGCAGGGTTTTCCTTCCGTTGCGAAGGATGCATAAACCTGCCTCGGGCGCTAAGTATTTCCAGTTTCATTGTGCGCGATGGAGATCACGCTGGAAAGTCAATCGCCCCGCGGGGGGGACTTGCGGAGGCTCAAAATGAAAAACGACTCACTCAAACGTCATGTCTGAGTGAGTCGTGTCTGATGAGGATCGATCGTCAGCAGTGGAAGGCTGGTCAGGCCGTGATTTTCGACTGCTTCTGCAGTGTGATTTCCAGAACTTCTTTGCCTGCGGCTTCTTTGCGGATGGCCTCGTAGACCTCTTCGCGATGCACCGGCACCGAGTTCGGGGCTTTGATGCCGAGACGAACTTTATCCCCGCGGATGTCGACGACCGTGAGGACAATATCGTCGCCTATGTAGATGCTTTCGTCTCGTTGACGTGACAGAACCAGCATGTGAACAACTCCTTTTTCGAATTCCGGCGACCCCGCGAATGATGTGTGCTAGCGGGCGAGGTCAAAAATCCGGTTATGTATGTATGAATCTCCATAATGACGTGATGAGGAAAAGATCGCTTGCCCCGATTTCTTCGACAGCATTAAAGAAATGAGCCACCCAGGTCTCTTCCAGAGCATCGTCTCGCTTTTCAGAAAACCATTTCCGAAAACCAAGCCACTCTCGCCGCGGGATTGTTAGTCCCATTACGTTTCGAGGGCGGAACCAGCACGCGTTCCGAATCGATGCTCCAAATGTATGTGGTGACAACCGAGCGAGATGCTCAACCGGGAATGATGAGTTGGTGTGAACGGTCGTTATCTTCCCTGAGTTCCGGTTGGGAGCTCTCGGCTGTTGTTGTCGCCAGTGTTTAATCTGATGTGAACAGTCGATCGTACGTAAGTTCTGCATGGGCCTGTCTGCGTCTCGCAGATGACAGTTCCCGATGATTCGTAGCGGCGTCTGTTTTTGTCAGTTCTTGAACAGAGTCAATGCTTATAAATTCGGCAGACGGGGAAAGAAAATTCGTCTCTTCTTTTGAGTTAAGAACAGGTAAATACGAAGAGCTGGTAATGCGGGAGTGTTGTGACGGTTCTGTCGTTTACGGAATAACTCCGGTCAGCGAGAACCGGATTTTCCCTTACATGGATAGATCTTTCTTCAGCCGATTTGGTTCGCGCGCGACGCGAGTTTTTCCTGAACAAAACAGCCGATCAGACTGAGCCGAAAACGCCCGGCTGACCTTAAACAGACATTCTCTCCCGACCTTGCGACAGATTTTGCCCCCGCCTGAAGCAAGAAATTCAAGGGTTTAGGCTGAATCTGAGTTCACGAGACCTTACAATTTACGGAATGAGCGGTAGATTGCCGTGTCTGCGGCACGCTTGGAACCTCACGTTGTTTCGGCGCTTCGCTGCTCTCGTTCTATCCTCAGAACGAAATCTGCTGCTTCCCTCCCTCCTTAATGCGTCTCACCCGGGAAATTCCTATCGATGTTAACGTTGTTGATTGCCCTTGGTTCGCTCGTCGGATATCTGGTGGCTTACCACACTTATGGTCGCTGGCTGAACCGGAAGATTTTCGGACTGGACCCCGTCGCCGATGTTCCCAGCCATCAATTGCGGGACGATGTCGACTTTGTTCCCACGCGTAAGAATGTGATCTTCGGCCATCATTTCACGAGCATCGCGGGTACGGGACCGATTGTCGGCCCGGCCATCGCCGTATTCTGGGGTTGGCTGCCGGCGCTGTTGTGGGTATTTCTCGGATCGATTTTCGTCGGCGCTGTGCATGACTTCGGCAGTCTGGTGATCTCTCTTCGTAATCGCGGTCAGACCATCGGAGAAGTGGCGGGCCGGATCATCAGTCCGCGGGCGCGCTTACTGTTCCTGTTGATTCTCTTTGCGGCGTTGACCGTGGTCCTTGCCGTCTTCGGGCTTGTTATCGCGAAAATCTTCGAGAGCTATCCCCAGTCGGTCCTGTCGACCTGGCTCGTGATTCCGCTCGCCGTTGTGACGGGTATCTGGGTTTATAAATTTAAAGGGAACATGACCATTCCGGCGCTGATCTCCCTCGGACTTCTCTACGGAGCTGTCTGGGTGGGGGCCTACTACTGGCCGATCATGCTGGATGCGAGCAGCGTTAACCCGGTTGTGGTCTGGACGTTGTTGCTGTTCGTTTATTGTTACTTCGCGTCCGTACTACCGGTGTGGACGTTGTTACAACCGCGCGATTTTATCAACAGCCTCCAGCTGGTCCTCGCGCTCGCCTTTCTCATCATCGGTGTCTTCGTCGCCGCATTTTCCGGCCATGCGGATCTGTCCGAGAACGCGCCTATGATCGCGACCGAGCTCCCCCCTGGCACGCCGCCGATCATGCCATTTCTATTTATTACCATCGCGTGCGGTGCCTGCAGTGGATTTCACTGCCTCGTCAGCAGCGGCACGACGAGCAAACAGGTTGATAAAGAGACCGACGCTCAATACGTCGGTTACGGGGCGATGTTGCTCGAAGGTGGGCTGGCTGTACTCGTCATTCTCGCGTGTACGGCTGGCGTCGGTATGGGCCGGCTGGAGTTCGTGGAAAACCCCGGCACGCTGATCGAAGAAGCGACCTTGAGCACGGCGGTGACAGGCGAAGCCGCCTGGAAGAGCCACTACTACAATGAGAATATTAAAAGCTACGCCGATTTTCAGTTAGCCAACATGGTCGGCGCGTTCGTGGAGGGGGGGGCGAACTTCCTGTACGCGATCGGAATTCCGCTCAAGTTTGGTGTCGGGTTGATCGCGGTTCTCGTCGCCTGTTTTGCCGCGACCACGCTCGATACAGCGACGCGGCTTCAACGGTACGTAATCCACGAACTGGGGGAGACGCTTCATATCCCCGCGCTCGGAAATCGTTATCTCGCAACCGGTATCGCCGTGGGTCTCGCCTGTCTGATGGCGATGTTGCCCGCCGCGCCGGGAAAACCTTACGGAACCGGAGGGCTGATTCTCTGGCCGCTGTTCGGAGCGACGAACCAGTTGCTGGCGGGCCTCGCGTTCATGGTGATCGTGATCTACCTGTGGCGTCGCAATCAGCCGATCTGGTTT
>PABD01000190.1 GCA_002702685.1 Planctomyces sp. | reverse complement strand
TCGAAGAGCTATTCTCTCCAGTGACCTGTGTCGTGATTTCCTCGCTGTTGATGGGGTGGATCCTGCCCCGAGGGCCTTCCGCGCCGGAAATCGCGGATAACCTAGAGACCCTCCCCGCCTCCCCAGATTCGCCAGGCGATGTGCCGGTTGCCGCCGAACTGCCGGCGACGGACTTAACGGAAGAACCCTGATTTCCGGACTTTACCGTTAATCCAACCGCAGCTCAGACCATTCGAAACGCAACACATAGGTTGATTTTGATCGGTTGCGGGGTGTAAACTAGGCCTCTGGTATTAATCAATTTGTGCATTACCGATTCTCGCCAGTCGGGTACGCTGCTGTTCCCCAATCGCATTCGAATTTGAGGCGGCGTGTTCGAGGATTCTTTCTTGGCCTCTTACAGTAGAGACATTAAAAATGACGAAACAAACACGTCGCGAATTTCTGGAAAATTCGATGTTCGCTACCGCAGCCGCTTATGCTGCGAGTTCCGCTCTGGCCCAGCCGCTGCTGGCCGCCAACAAACAGGAAAAAGGACCGAACGAAGTTCTGTCAGTCGCTGTTGTTGGTATCAATGGCCGAGGAAAATCCCACATCAGCGGATTCACCGACTCTCCGGACACCGAAGTCGTCGCCCTGGTTGATCCCGATGAAAAAGTTCTCAACGATCGTGCTGATGATCTCGCAAAGAAAACCGGCAAACGTCCCACGACTTACACCGACATCCGCAAGATGCTCGAAGATCAGTCGATCGACATCGTCAGCATCGCGACCCCGAACCACTGGCACGCTCTGGCCGCCATCTGGGCGCTGCAGGCTGGCAAACATGTGTATGTCGAAAAGCCGGTCAGCCACAACGTGAGCGAAGGTCGCCGCATCGTGGAAGCCGCTCGCAAGTACAACAAAATTTGCCAGACCGGTACTCAGTCCCGTTCGATGCAGGGTACGCTCGACACTGTGAAGTTCATGCACGATGGTGGCATCGGTACTGTCAGCAAAGCCCGCGGCCTCTGCTACAAACGACGTAAGGCAATCGGCCCCGCAGGCAACTACGAAGTTCCCAGCCACATCGACTACGATCTCTGGACCGGTCCGGCTCCGATGGAACCGCTCACCCGTCCGAACCTGCACTACGATTGGCACTGGCAGTTCCTGTACGGTAACGGCGACCTGGGTAACCAGGGTATTCACCAGATGGACCTCGCCCGTTGGGGTCTGGGTGTCTCCGGTATCGGTCAGTCGGTCTTCTCGTACGGTGGACGTCTCGGCTACGAAGATGCCGGCGATGTCGCCAACACGCAGGTCAGCGTTCACAACTACGGCGACAAAGAACTTGTCTTCGAAGTACGCGGACTGGAAACCGGTGACTACATGGGCGCTAAAGTCGGAGTCATCTACTACGGCTCTGAAGGTTACGTCGTGCAGCCTTCTTACAGCAGCGCCGTGGTCTTCGATCTCGACGGCAAAGAAACTCAGAAGTTCGACGGTGGCGGAAACCACTTCCAGAACTTCATCGACGCCGTCCGCGCACAGGATCACACCATCCTGAACGCCGATATCGAAGAAGGTCACTACTCCAGCGCTCTCTGCCACCTCGGTAACATCTCTTACCGTATGGGCAACCAGATGACCGTCGCTGAAGTGGAAGAGAAACTCGGCTCGAACGAGGAATACGAAGCAACCCTGAATCGCTTCGCCCAGCACCTCAAAGACAACGGTCTCGCCGGCGAGCAGACCGCAATCTTCCTGGGTCCGACTCTCCAGATCGAAGGCGAAACCTTCACCGGCGAACTGGCCGAACAAGCCAACCCGATGCTGTCCCGCGAATACCGCAAAGGCTTCGAAGTCCCGACCGAAGGCAACGTCTAAAGTCAGTTCGCATCGCAGCGATACGGCTTTAACGCAATAACCGATCAGCCCGCATATCCACTTGGATCTGCGGGCTGTTTTTGTTTAGAGACACCGATGGATGCGGGTAGCCCCGTACAATCTTATACTCACGGGTAGCCCCGTACCGTCTTATTTTCACGGGTAGCCCCGTACAATCGCGCCAGCGTTGTGCGGGGCGTGTGTCATTCTTTTGAACCACAAATGGACACGGATTTTCACAGATAAATCCAAGGGACGTTCAACCGTAATAGCAAAGTTCGCCTGCGGAATTCTTCAGGTTGATTCTCGAATTCTTCCTGCTTGTACCGAGCAGCAGACCGACCCATCTGTGTCGATCTGTGTTCATCTGTGGTTCCTGATCGAAGAAGCATCCGGCTCGTTGCTGCCGCCACCTGGACAACTCAAAAACGAGATTGTCCGGGCTACCCTGTTATCGAATGGAATCGAACTCGCTATTCCGTGAGACGCTTTCGCTGTATTCGTCGATGGATGACGAAGATAAGGCTCACGATAACGATGAGACAGGGAATACCCAGTACCAGCCACATGTGTCTGCCTTCCGCCTTGTTCCTGCGGTGCATGATGATATCCCACGTCGTCCGATTCGCAGGGGCCGGACCTGCAACCGGTACCGCTTGATCAAGGATCTCCACCGCCTTGCTCTCCAACGGAGAGCCTTCTTCGAGCAGACGATAAACAGTTTGACCGTCGCGATTGTCCTGGAACACGGTTCCGGCGGGAAAAGTTTGGGAAAACAGAGGTTGCGACAAGGGTTCATTCACCAAGATCTCCGACAGGTGATATTGCAGACTTTCCTCCTCGACTGCCTGTCCGTTCCGGATCGTTGCACGCGCATGCTCGGGTAACCAGAGTTGCTCGGTAAATTCATGGTAGCCCATCCATTCAACCTGCCAGCTTTGCGTCGGATTGGTGTCGCTCCACCGGTTGAGAAGATGGTTTCGCATAACACGGCGGCCCTCGGCGAGGCGCGGGGTCATGCCTTCGGTGACGTTGAAGACCAGACGAATGCGATGGCAGAAGTGGCTTTCGGGATCTTCCAGAATCTCGCTTACCTCGGCGTCCGTTCTGAATTCAGGTTTCTCGATGAACGGACCATTCGTAGAACTCGGCATAGACTTTATGCGATGGCTGGTGGGTTCAATGTATTCAACGATGATCAGATCAGAGCCTTCCGCCGGCATCCGCTCTACTTTAAGAATGAGCCCGGCCTTGTCGATCTCACTCAGATATTGACTGAAAGGAACACCCTGCTGGCGAATGGCTCGATCGGCACTGACCGGTATGGTGAGTAGCGAACCGCCGTATCCGAGTACCGGGACCAGTTCAGGCTCCGGCACAAAATCACCGATCACCAGTGCGGGTGAATCAGGGCGCCGGAGCGGCGAATAGGAACTCTGCCAGAGTTGGCCATTGAAATAGTGCGTGGTGGTAAGAGCTTCCGCAGGAGGTTGAACGCTGTCCTGTTTTGTGACGTACCGTTTTTCATTCCGTTGCCAGTCGGCGAAGAATTCATACGACATATCCATCCGGGGGCTGTCTGGTCTACCGAAAAACCCTCGTCGATCGACATGAAAGCTGATCGTCGCAAATGCCCTCTCCCGCTCTTTCAACAGCTCAATCACGAAAGACATATCGACTGAGGGCGTCTGTTCCTGTGCCCGAAGATATCTCACGGAGCCACTGAAAGTGGCGATGAACAGGAGGCAAACGCAAAGGGGCCTGGATGACATCAGCGTGCCCTTCGTTCAGAAGATGTGGGCTATGCGTCGCGATGAAGACGATCCGTATCTGGTAATATCATACCAGACCGAACCGGATTAGCGACCCGAAAGCACTCGCCACTTTCTACTGCGGCGGTGACTCCGGTTGTCCTGATGTCAGGCGGATGTTGGACTCGCCCTGCAAGCGCTTGCTTTGCGCCAGTTCGTAGCGGCGGCGGAGGTCGGGGTCGTCGGGCTTGAAGGTGAGGCACCAGCGGAGTTCCTGTTCGGCCTCTTCCATCCGGTTCATGCTGTAAAGCAGCTTGCCGTACGTTTCGTGCAATTGGATGTCGTTTCCGTACCGCTTGAGCGCAGCCACCAGGCAGCGTTCGGCGTTGAGCGGCTGGTCGAGTTCCTGGAAGGCGGAGACAGCCTGCATCCAGTCGCGGACGGCGTCCGGGTTCTGTTCGCGTCCCGCTTCTTTGATGGCCCGTTCAGCGTACAGGGGAAGCACCGCCTCCAGTGCAGCCTCGTTGCCGGTCAACCGGTACTGTTTGACAATCCGGCGCAGCGCCGGCCAGTCGGGCTCGAAGAATTCGACGAACTTCGGAGGATCAACCGCACCGGCCAGCAGGCGGATGACCCGTTTCTGAGTTCGTATTTCCTGATGGAAAGCGGATTTCCAATGGGTGAGCGCGTCGTCGTACTTGCCCGCGCTCCATTCGAAGCGTCCCCGCTCGAAAATCACATCGGCATCGTACGGGCGAACCTGTTCGGCCTGCTGGAGACAGACTTCTTCGCTATCTGCGCCGGCACCATCCAGGAACGCGAGCTTCGCCAGTTGCAGGTACGCATCTCCCTGTAACGGACACAATCGAACGGCGGTCTTGGTATGCGCGTGCGCGGCGTACAGATATTGAGCGTTGCTGCCGAAGGCTCGTTCCAGCCATTCGTACAATTCCTGTTTGGTTTCGAATTCCGACGCGAAGACGGCATCGCGAATCTGGGACGTACTCATCGGGTTATCGCTGTGCGACTGCAGGATCTCGAAGTAGATGAGGTATCCCTCCGCAACCCGGTATTGCAGTTCCGCATCGTGGGGATTCATATTGGCGGCATGAATGAGGAGGCTGACCTGATTCACGAGTTGACGTTGCGCGTATTCACGTCGCTGTTCAGCGGTGAGCGACGCGGCCACCTGTCCGGCATCTTCGTATGACTCTTCGAGGGTACGGGGCGTCCGTTCGCCCATCGCGTCATCGGCTTCCGAGTTGACCATGGCGAGGCGCTGGAAAGCGTGAAACTCTTTCTCTCCCTGCCAGATGCCCACGGCGTCGCGAACCATCCAGGTGGTCAAACAGACAACCAGACAGGTGACACCGTAAACGATCACCCGCGGCAGGTAGATCGCCGGTTCGGATTTCAAATCGCTGCGATGACGGCGTGAGGTGATCTGATATAGACGGCAGGCGCAAGCCCCCTGCAACAACAGCATCGTCAGACAGGCGGGGACCCACCAGATGAAGTCGACGATGGCGTGCAGGTAATTCGCGATAAAGCTTCCCAACAACGCGGCGAACAGAATCACTTCCTGCCTGTTCTCCGCGTATCGTAATCCGCGAACGCACCAGTATATCGGGAAGAGCATGGCGAGCCCGAGCAGGCTGATCCCGACGAGCCCGGTTTCCGAGAGCACCTGCAGGTAGCCACTTTCCGCGTGAGTAAAGCGGGATTCGAACAGCGGTGTATTCAGGTAACTGCGATAACTCTGGAAGTGACTGCCGAGCCCCGTGCCGAGAATCGGATAGTCCTTTGCGATATTGAGGTTGGCTTCCCAGATAATCCAGCGGTCGACATCCCAGTCGTCGAGATTCGTGGAGACCTGGTCCATTCCATACAGCAGCAGGCCGACGACAACGAGACCTCCCCCCGCCATCAATCCTCCCAGCATCCGCGCGGAGACGTATCCCCGCTTCCAGCAGATACAGAGACAGACGGTCAGTGAAATCCCCAGCGCCGCGGCCCCACCGCGCGTCAATCCCATCAGCACGGCAAAGACAATGAGTCCCAGCCCTCCCAGCAGCACGGCCGAGAGTAGAGGACGCTGTGTTTGATACTGGAATTCCTTGCGCGAGGAACGGCGGGATTTCACGTCGGTATCCGTGACGGATTCCTTCATGAACCACCAGAACAGCGGACCGGAACCGAGCATCAGAAAATGCGCGAAATGGTTGCCGTTGGTGAAGGTCCCCTTGGCCGAACCATCGGTCGAGATCATCGGGTGTTGATAGGTCCATAAATACTTGCCGTTGCCGACGAAGTATTGCGCGAGGCCGATGGCCGCCATGCCCATCGCCGCGAGCGCCATCCAGCGGAAGACTTTTTCGATGTCATCGACGTGCGCCAGCCGCTGCGCGGTGACCACGAAGAGAATGCCATAGGCAAACAGAAACGGTAGCGCCTGCCGGGTGGCGGCGGGACTGAGTGAGATCGTACTCCACGCGCCGAGGCTGTAGGTCGCGGATTCTCCCTCCTGCCAGAGCGGCAGGATCTCCCGGATTTTGGGAGAGATCGACGCGATCACGTTTGCGGGCAATTCCGAACACTGCACCAGAATCAGAATCGCCGCGAGGATCAGGAGAGGTTCGAAACGCGTCAGGCGGTACCTGGGTGATTCTTCATAGCACTGATAGAGGAGCCAGCAGATCGCCATTCCTCCGGCCGCGGCAAACAGCGCGACCTGACCGGAACCGAGTCGTCCCCCGAGAAAGGCGGGAACGAGAAACAACAGCGCCATGATACCGAGGTCGGTCCCCTGCAACAGATGGAGCTGAAATGGGGTTTTCAGCGACCGTCGTTTTCTGGTTTTGCGGGGACTCGTCGACGACATGGAACTCCTTTCCCTGTCACTGTTAGCTTTCGGCTTTTGATTTTCTGGCAGCGGCGTCAGGCGGCGTGGTATGGATTCGCTTCGTAGTCGTCGTCTTCATAGCCCGACTCATATTGCTGGTCGTAGTTGGCGTATTCGAGAGTCGCGGGAGCATGCCGATAGCCGTCGTCAGCATGTCCATCCCCGACGTACCCGTCATCGCCATAACCATCGTCGCCGTAACCCTGCTCGGCCTGCGTGTCTTCGTGGCCATAGTCCTCGTTATAACCGTAGCCATATCCATAGCCGTAGTATTCGCCACCCTGATCGGGAGTGAGATGATTGACCACAACGCCGGAGATATGAATGCCAAACATCTGTAAGGTTTCAATGGAACGAAAGACCATACCACGGCGGTTCTTGTCGGGACGCATGATGAGGATCAGCGTGTCTGCCAGGCGACCGACGATCCCTGCATCGGAAACAGCCAGAATCGGCGGGGCGTCGATAATGATCTGATCGTAAACGGTTTCGGCCCAAGCGAGGAAATCTGACAGACGATTCGACGACAACAACTCGGACGGGTTTACCGGACGTCCCCCCGAAGGGAGGATATCGAGATTCGGCGCGCCGCTCGGTTGAATCAGCTCAACAGCGCACTGATGAATGGGCTCGTCGCTCCGCAGCAGTTTGGACAGTCCTTCTTCCTTGCGCATCTCGAGAAGGTTCGTCATGCCCGGACGGCGCATGTCGGTATCGACAATGAGCGTTTTCTTGTTGGCTTGCGCGAAGGCGACCGCGAGGTTGGCCATCACCGTTGTTTTGCCGTCGGACTTTTCGGTACTGGTCACAAGCAGACGCCGGCTCTCATGGGTATTGAAACTGATAGCTGTTCTTAATGTCCTGAACGCTTCCGACTCGACGCTGTTCGGATTGACGTGGGTCTGAACCGCGTCGATCGCGTAGCCGCCTGTTTCTTCCATACGGCGAACCATCGCGAGGACAGGCAGGTTCAAGTGGTATTTGATTTCGTCCGCGGAACGGAAGCGGTCGTCGAGGGCCTCCAGGACCACGATCACACCCACTCCCAGGGAGATGCCCATGATCAGACTGAAGAGCGCCGTGCGGACTTTGTTGGGGGAAATCGGATCACGGGAGATTTCCGGCTTCTTGACGATTTTCGCGAGGACTTCGGCCCGGTCGTCGAGGTCGACCTCACGGATTTTCTGCAGCAGCGTATCGTGCTGATGGAGGATCCGTTCCTGATCGGTCTCCTTCTGTTTGATCATTGACATGACGAGTGTCGATTCGCGACCCGCCTCTTCTTCCTCGTCGTAGCTTTTTTTGAGGGCCGTATATCGACCTTTCAACTGGCTCAATTTCTGTTCGGCGATCCTCAGCAATCGCTCCGCCTGCTTGCGGTTGTGCTGTTGATGGTACTCGTTGTTGGTCGACTGCAATCGCTGATTGAGCGACTCCTCCGCCGCGCTGATCCGGTTGGTCAGCACCACGACATCAGGGTGGTTGTAATCGAGTGTGGCGAGCTTACTTTTGAGTTCGGCCTGATCGGCCTTCAGCTGATCCTGTAACCGACTTACGACGACACGGTCCTGCAGACCGAGTTCCTGGCCGAGGAGTTCGTTTCCAACGGGACCCGCTCCCAAAATTTCTTCCGCGTACTGCTGAACGTTACTGCCGTTTTCGATCGCCTCTGTCAGGGCGTCGATCAATGTCTGCATCTTGATCATCTGATTCTGCGCTTCCATATAGGAATTCTGCAGCGCGATGATCCGCTGGCCCACCAGACTGACAGTTTCGGTTCCGTTATTCAGCAACAGGTCGGACCGTCGCTGGAGTTCGATCAGGTCAGTCGCATTCTGTTTGTATTGCGCAATCAGGTTTGCCTGGTCCTGTTGCAACAGGGTCAGCAGATTCTGCGTTCCGTACTGGTGCGTCTCCTGCATGAACTTGATGTAGCAGGCGATAATCTGGTTGGTCGTATAGGCTGCTGTTTCCGGTGATTTGGAGATGAAACGCACATCGATCAGACTCGTCTGGGGAGATACGGAGGTGCTCAACTGGGTGCGAAGCGTTTTCACCTGCATTTCGAGCGGAGTTCCGCCGATATCGATCTGATGCTCCGGCGGAAGTTGCATCGCCGCGGACTGGAGCACGTGGTCACTGGAAAGAAGCCGGGTGTAAGTCGGCATCTGATTTTTCAACAGCGCCTGTCCGCTGACGTCATCGGTATCGAATCCCCCGTTACTCAGCACCAGAAGCTGCGCCGTTGACTGGTACATCGGGGTCTGAGTCGAATACCAGTAGGCCCCCGCGATCGACGTCAGGATCACGCAGACGACGATGATTTTCTTGCGCAGCATGATGACGCGCAAAAACCGCATCACGCGGGCCATCATTGCGGAGGTCGAATTATCGTGACCGCCGCTTTTCTCGTTCGTGCTGGACTGATCGAGATACGGATTCATGAAAGGCCATCCTGGGGGAGTGGGGTTCGATCAAACAGGTCGCAGGTCGGGCGTAGAACCTCGTTCATCAGAGCAGAGTTCCAAGCGAGGCACTGACGCCGAAGGGCAGGACACGGAGAGCTTCGATGAAGACGGTGGCAGGAGTCTGCTCGACGCTGACGATGTCCCCGGGAGCCAGTTCGATGTTCCACGTACCGTCACGCTTCGCCCGCGCCATACTGACTTGAATGACCGTCGGTTTGTCACTTCCTTCGAGCTGGCGAATGACAAAAACCTTGTCGGCGACGGGGTTCGAAATGCCGCCGGCAAGCGCAATCGCTTCCAGCGTTTTAATGGATTTGGAAACGGGAAATTCCTGGGGGCCCGGTTTATGAACGAGTCCCATCACGTGAAACGGTTTCGGATCACGTTTTTCGACGCGGATAATCGCACCATCCCCGAGTTTGTATTTCTGTGTATCTTCGCGACTGGCCGAGACGAGGTTGATCTTCACACGATCTCCCCCAGCCGAAGCGGGCTCCGCATGACCGGCGGAAATCAGGGCCGGATCAGCGGCAGCGGGTGAGCCATCGGCAAGCAGTCGCGGTGCTTTGGGCTCCTTGCTATCGGTCCCGTTCCGGATTTCCACCATCGTACCGGCGTCTTCCGAGAGTCCCCCGGCGGCGACCAGTGCCGACAACAGGTCGCTCTTGCCACGCGGCAGTTTGTAATCGCCCTGCTTCACCACCGCACCGATGACCGTCACGGTGTTTTCCCGCTGTTGTTTCATCGTGACCGTGATGTGCGGGCTTTTGAAGATGCGTCGCTGCATGGCGGCGCCCGCAATGGCGGCTTCCGCATCGATCAATTCGAGCTGCGCGACCGGAACCTGACCGATGATCGGCAGATCGACATTTCCGTTTTCATCAACGCGACTGTTGATTTCGATCGTGTCGGCCTTGTTGAGACCGGACGAGATGCTGACGGTGATGACGTCCCCTTTGTCGATCAGCTCACTGCTGACCGAGCCGACCGCGAATTCCGAGAGGTCGACGGTCTGGGCGTTATCGTGCGTCGGGGCTTGGAGCGCTACCGGCATATTGTTGGGACGATAAATTTTCTCGCCCGTGAGCAGCGGAACCGTGCTGCAACCGGCGAGACTCGTCACCAGCAACCACGCGAGCAGGCACCGCAGCCATACCGGTACCCAGGCCGTCGTGGTGACGCGAGTCGGAACACTGTTTTGCTTGCGAGTATGGAGGTCAGGTCGATTCATTAGGAAGAGCGGCCCTGCTTATTTCCAACAGGAAATTTGGATCAGGCAGATGGCTGACTTTCACTGATTGCACCGGTAGTTCTGCAAAATGGTCTTGTTACCGATACCGCGGAAAGCCCCCCTGCGAATAATCTGGCGGATAATTTTTACAAATCGGTCGGAAAATTAGGAAATAAGCTAAAGTGCGTCAATACCGCTTTCCGGCCGGACGAGAGAACCTATCTCTCCCTGACTTCTCCGCGAGGATTTGCCCCAAATATTTATGAGAAAACAGCTTAGAACGCTACAACCGACCGAACGCTACGCAGCTTAGGTAAAGGGGGCGAGCCAGTCTCCGCGGTCGCTGACAGAGGCTTTCAGCACCGGAGGACGCCGTGGACTCAGCGGCAGCGCCAGAAACAATTCGTCTCGATGGCGAGGGCTTCCTGCAGATCGGCGACTTCGTTCAGGAAACGGCGGGCATCCGACGGGTATCCCTTCGTCGGTTTCAGCTGCGGGCGATGGGCAACCCAGTAGCGGTTGAACAGTTCCATCGAGACTTCGCGCACATACTTGGAGATCATCGACGCCAGCGCGACCGGAAACTGCGCTTCGGCTTTCGTCTGGAAGCGAATGTCGGTCCGGTCGATCCGGTATTCACTCCGCTGGGCCCCTTCGTTCCGCCGCAGGATCATCGTTTCCCCGGCCAGCGGTTCGAGCAGATCGTCGTAACGATTGCGTCCGCCATGCTTGTCGCCAATGATCCAGCAGTCCTCCTCTCGAACGGGCCGCCAGACTTCACCCAGGAGGCGAATGGTGGCTTCTGAAAGGACGACACCTTTACTCTGATGCCGTTCGACCTCTTCATTAAAACGGACAGTCCCCACGATGTCGGACCGCAGGGCGAGCGGCTCGATTCCGCAGTCGCCGCAACACGACCGCCAGCGGGCGGTGCCGGTTTCAATCTCGTCGACCGTATTCGCGAGTGGCAGTTCGACATCACTGTCAGCAAACCAGGGTTCGAGGTCGAACTCCGCGAGTGTATGCGGAGAAAGAAATTCGACGAGTTCGCGAAAGGACCGGGGAGCGGCGTTCATCAGTCCCAGCAGTGAGAGGACCGAGCGTTCCAATTGTTTCAGCCCGCGCGCCGGAGTGTACACCGCCTTGGAGTCGCCCACATGGAGTCGTTCCTCGTTGCGCGTCCACGTTTGTGTGACCACCGGGTCGAGCAAGGTCCAGAAGTCGGTATCGCGTGGGGCGGAGTTGGATTTCCAGGCGACGACCGAGATCACCAGTGGCCCGAGGTTCGGTCCGTAGCCCGCTTCATCCATGCCGATAACGATACCCACGCTGCACCTCCCTTTCGTTCGCGGTGACCCAACTCGGCAGACGCGCTGTGGTTGGGCCTTCCCCTTTTCCATCTGGTTTTATCCGACAGTCGGGTGAGAATCAATTCTGAGATTCCGCGTGATGAATTTCCCAATTGTGAAAACCTCTTCGTCGATTCCGGAATCAGGGATGACACTTCACGTAAAATCACGATCATACAGACGTGGCATGCCCCCCCCTCACCCTCTCTGCATTGAGGAGACACGGAATGGAACTTGATCTCGTTTTTCTGTCCCGCATTCAGTTCGCGCTGACGATCATGTTCCATTATCTCTTTCCGCCGCTCACCATCGGGATGGGGGTCGTGCTGGTGTATCTGGGCGGGATGTATCTGAAAACACGCGATCCGGCATATCAGCAGGCGCAGAAGTTCTGGACGCGTATCTTCGGGCTGAACTTCGCGATCGGGGTCGCCTCGGGAATTGTAATGGAGTTTCAGTTCGGTACGAACTGGGCCACCTATTCCCGCTTCGTGGGGGACGTCTTTGGATCGGCCCTGGCGGCGGAGGGGATCTTCGCGTTCTTCCTCGAGTCCGGCTTTCTCGCTGTCCTGATCTTCGGGTGGAACCGGGTCGGGCCGCGGATGCATTTCTTTTCCACCTGCATGGTGTCGCTCGGCAGTATCTTTTCCAGTATCTGGATCGTCGTGGCGAACTCGTGGCAGCAGACACCCGCCGGCAGTCATATCGTCCCCATGACCCGTGAAGTCCTCGACGAGCACGGCCAGCGGATGTTCAATGAAAACGGGGAACTCATTACGGCACCCTGGATCATCGACGGGACACCAGTGATGCGGGCGGAAGTCACCGACTTCTGGGCAATGGTGTTCAACCCCTCGACCGGTTACCGGCTATCGCACGTGTTGCTCGGCTGTTTCATCATGGGATCGTTTTTCATCCTGAGTATCTGTGCCTGGTACATTCTCAAAAAGAAACATGTCGACTTTGCCAAGCGCAGTTTCCGCGGGGCATTATTGCTGGCGACCGTCAGCAGTTTGTTGATCGCCATCAATGGACATCAGCAGGCTCAGAATGTGTATCAGTATCAACCGGCGAAACTGGCCGCGTTCGAAGGGCATTACGAGAGCGACGGCTCCGCGGATCTCACTCTATTCGGTATCCCCGACGCGGAAGCGGAGACCGTTCACGCGCGAGTTGCTATTCCGGGTGGACTCAGTTTTCTCGTACACGATGACCTGAGTTTCAGCAAACCCGTCCTGGGACTCGATCAGATACGCCCCGAACATCGACCGCCGATTTGGATCCCGTTTATTTCGTGGCGGTTGATGATCGGCATCGGTACGTTCTTCATCCTGCTTACACTCTTCAGCTATTTTCTGCTGTGGAAGGGAACGCTCTTTGAGAAGCGATGGATCATGTGGGCCTATGTCGCCAGTGCGGGTCTGGCGGTCGTCGCGAATCAGGTCGGGTGGGTTGCCGCGGAGGTGGGACGTCAGCCCTGGATCGTGCATCCGCCGATCGTCCGAGGAGACGATGGGAATCCCATTCTCGATGAAGAGGGTTACCTGCAATACAAAATGGTGGAAGCCGCACTTCCGGACGGAACCCCGTACCAAAGGTACGCCGGTCTGAGTACGGAAGATGGCGTAAGCAAGGCGGTCGCCGCCGAACATGTCGCGGCGTCGATCGTGATGTTCCTCTTCATCTACATGCTGCTGGGCGCGGTGTGGATTTTCATTCTCAACAAGAAGATCCAACACGGCCCCGACCCGCCTGAAGAAGGATTCGGCGAAAGCAAAACTGTCAACATGTTCCGACTCGAAGGAGACCGCGAACATCAGCACCGGGCTGATGCAGGCCTGTGGGATGATACTGTTCAGCGAGACGATACTGTTCAGCGGGATGATACCGTTCAGAAAACACCGGGAGGTGACCATGATTGAAGCCGTGAATGATCTCACCCTCTTTGCGGATGGTTTCCTCTCATTGAGTCGCAACAGCCTCGCGAATATCTGGTTTCTCCTGCTGGCCGTATTGTTAACGGGGTATGCGATCCTCGATGGATTCGACCTCGGCGTCGGCATTTTACATCCGTTTGTCGCGCGGAATAACACCGAACGACGACTCGTCATGAACAGCATCGGCCCGATCTGGGATGGCAACGAAGTCTGGCTCGTCACGTTCGGCGGCGCGCTCTTTGCCGCATTTCCCGAAGCCTACGCTACGGTCTTCAGCGGGTTTTATTTGCCATTGATGCTGCTGCTCTTCGCTCTCATTCTGCGCGCCGTCAGCTTGGAATTCCGGGGGAAAGTGACGTCGAACGCGTGGCGTCACCTCTGGGATTCGGCGTTTTTCCTCGGGTCCTGCCTCGCGACCTTTCTATTCGGCGTCGCGGTTGGGAACATGATGCTCGGCGTCCCGCTTGACCCGCATCACGAATACATCGGTACGTTCCTTTCGCTTTTGAACCCCTATTCGATCGTCGTCGGTCTGCTGGGGGTCTTCGCGTTTGCGCTGCATGGTTCCATTTTTCTCTACCTCAAGACGGAAGGCGATTTCCAGCAGCATCTCCGGCCCGTGATGTGGCGGATGTACTTCGTCTTTGCGGCACTCTTCGTCGTCGTCACCCTCTGGACAACCTTCACCGTCCCCCGCGCGGTGGAGACCCTGCACGCGCATCCCTGGTTGTGGGTGGTGCCGATCCTGAATGTGCTGGCGGTGTTGAATATCCCCCGGGCGATTTCGAAGGGAATTGAAGGTTACGCCTTCATCAGCAGCAGTTGCGTGATCGCCGCCTTCGTGGTCCTCTTCATCACCGCCCTGTTCCCCTTCCTCGTTCCTGCCAGCAATGACATCTCCAACAGCCTGACGATTCTCAATGCCTCCAGCAGCGAAAAAACACTCGGCATCATGCTGCTGATCGCCCTGATCGGGATGCCATGCGTAATCGCTTACAGCGCGGTGATCTACTGGACGTTCCGGGGCAAAGTGAAACTCGAAGAGACGAGCTATTGATTGGAGCGAGTGGATTTGCCACGAAGAATTTATTAACCACGAAACACACAAAATACACCAGAATGAAATGAGCTGTTCGCAAACTGAGAATGATTCCGATTACCTCAGTGATGCGAATCGACTGTCAGCTCCTGGTGGACTTG
The DNA here is from genome assembly GCA_002702685.1 of Planctomyces sp. GTDB lineage: Bacteria > Planctomycetota > Planctomycetia > Planctomycetales > Planctomycetaceae > Polystyrenella. The sequence goes on along the minus strand of PABD01000190.1, from coordinate 3,276 downwards.
CTGGTTCAATCATTTTTGCGAATGGTATCTCGGGTTGAATTTGCGAGCAGCGCCTTGTGTTGCTGTGCAACCCGGACAACACATCCTGATTGTCTGGGCCACCCGTTTTGGATATTGTCTGCCACCCGTTTCGTTCAGTTTGATTTTACGCCCGTTCGCTCGGCCCAGGCTTCCCAAGCCGCGCTCATCTCTTTCACGCGGTCGGGTTGTTCGTTCGCGAGATCGTTGAGCTCAGTCCGGTCGGTGGTGATGTGGTAGAGTTCCCACTCCTTGACCTTTTTGTCCCAGCACAGTTTCCACTCGCCCACGCGGACGGCGCGACTGCCGTTCCACTCCCAGTATAAGGTGCGTTCATTGAGTTCAGGTTGCGTCTCGTTCGATTTCATCGCGGTCAGGAGACTCACCCCTTCCACTGGTTCGATCGCTTCGCCGTTGTAAGAGTCTGGGTAAGTGGTCCCCGCCAGTTCGACGCACGTGGGCATAACATCAATGATGTGTCCGACATTCCGGTTGAAGGTTCCCCCTTCGATCTTTCCCGGCCAGTGAACGATGAAAGGAGTCGCGATTCCCCCTTCATGCACCCACTGTTTGTAACGGCGGAAGGGTGTGTTGGAAGCATAGGCCCAACCGGGCCCCACAGTGGTATACGTTTCCATAACGCCCGGTTTCTGTGAGGGATCCTCACCTCCCGGAATCTCCGCGCAGCCCCCGTTATCGGAAAGAAACATGACGATGGTATTCTCCCGCACGCCTTCGTCCTCGAGTGCCTGCAGAATCTCTCCGATACCCCGGTCCATGATCTCGACCATGGCGGCATAAACCGCCATGCGGCGATCCTGCCAGTCATGTGCGTCGGCTTCGCTCCAGGGTGTCACTTCCGGATCGGGCGCGGGCAGTTCCCAGGGATTGGCCAGCAGCCCCATCGCGAGTTGCCGCTGGTAACGTTCCGCGCGTAACTGTTCCCAACCCTGCTGGTATTTCCCGAGGTAACGGGCCACATCTTCTTCGGGTGCGTGCAACGGGTAATGCGGCGCGGTGTAGCAGACTTGCAGGAAGAACGGTTCCGGTTCTTTGGAGCTCGTCTTCACGAAGTCGACAGCGTCCTCAGTAAACGCGTTCGTCGTGTAATACCCGGGTGGGAATTCGGTAATGATTTCATCATCTTCGGCAAAAACCCGCCGACGACCTCCCTTGAATGGAGGATCGGGATAATACGGATCGAAGAAATTGCAGGCGCCATCGAGCAGGCCATAATAATGATCGAAGCCACGATCCGAAGGTCGGTGCGGCGCCTGACTTCCCAGATGCCACTTTCCAGAGAGGCCCGTGCGGTAACCGGCCGACTTAAGGACTTCAGCGATCGTGACCATGTTCGGCTTCAGCAGATTTCCACGGCGTCGTGGCGTGAGACCGGTGATCAGCGATGCCCGCGTCGTTGTGCATTTGGCGTTGTTATAAAACTGCGTCCAGCGTACTCCCGCCTGAGCAAGCTTATCGAGATTCGGTGTGTTGATCTCGCCCCCATAGCAACCGAGGTCCGAGAACCCCATATCGTCCGCCATGATGAGGATGATATTGGGCTGTTTTGATTCCGCGGCTGTTAACGGAGAGGAGGTACAACCAAGAACGAAAATGAGCGTCAGCAACGAGGGGGCAAGGCGGAGCATCGTGATCGGGTCCTGTAATCAGTGAAGTATCGGCGGACAGAATCTCCCCCGACAGAACATCCATTGTGCAGCGAACCGGATGCGATGTCCACGATCAATCCACTCTTGGCCACTCGACTCAGGGGGCAAGTTTCAGGCAGCACAGGTCCTTGTTGATGCGTACGTAGATATTCTTCCCGAAAAAGGCGGGGTGCGCGTACGTGTCGGTGCGGTCACTGGTGAGTTCAAGACGATCCATCGGTTCGGGTTGATCGGAACTGACGTCGAACAGCAACAGTTCGCTCTTTACGGTTGTCGCCAACAGATGTTTTCCATCCGTGACCAGGCTGACATAGTTGTTGAAAGCGCGATCCTCGTTGATCCAGACCGGTTTGAGGTCGTTCTTCAGGTCCAGACAGAAGAGGCCGTCCCAGACTCCGAAGAGCCGATCGCCCGCAATGACGGGCGTATGCGAATCGGGGGTCAGGTCATCGCAGATCATCACCGGTTCCGTTTTGATTTTTCGTTGCTCTTCAAATTCGTATGCGCGGGTTCCATTGTTTTCCGTCGCGACGAAGAGCTTGTTGTTATGGAAGATTGGCGTCGGTACGTTGAAGTCCCCTTTATAGGGAGGTGTCAACGACCAGAGTTGCTTCCCCGTCTCGAGATTCCATCCGCAGAGAGCGTGTTCTTCATAACCGATGACCTGCGTCTGTCCATCAATCTCGGCGGCAATCAACGAGGAGTAACCGGGCGGATTCCCAGGTGTTTCCCAGATGACCTCGCCCGTCAGCGGCTTGAGCGCGACGAGTGCGGCGTCAGGTCCGCCGGGCTGGATGATCAACCGGTCGTTAACGAGTAGCGGTGTCCCCGCGTGTCCCCAGATCATCGGCGCGGCGGCAAAGTCGATCTGTTGATGAATGGTCCAGACCGGTTCGCCGTCGGTTAACCGCAGACAGGCGAGGTGACCGAACGCACCGGAAACCCAGACATGGCCATTTGCAATCAGGGGAGTCGCCCGCGGCGTGTTGCCATAGTCGACCTTACCGGGAGCGAACTGGCGATAGCTCCACCGTTCATCACCCGTCTCCGCATCGAAGCATTGGAAGACGTCGCTGTTATCGGTGACATTTCGTCCGCCGACAATCACCACGCCATCACTGGCGGCGAGACCGCCGATTCCCGGACTCGGCAGATCAGCTCGCCAGATGAAGTTCGCCGTGTCCGGCAACTCGTCGGGAAGCCAGGAGAGCAGTCCTTTCCGTGTGACTCCCCGCCAACCCGGCCAGTCATTGGAAACAGCCTCAGCTTCCGGCTCGACTATTCTTTTTTTTTATCTGCGTCCGCGTTCGCTTCCTGAATCGCGGCGGCCCCTTCCTCCACCGTCAGGAAACCGACACTCGTTTCGAGCGACATCAACAACTCTGGCTGGGTCACCATGTTCAGGAGTGCTTCTTTAATCTGATCCTGTTCCGCGGTCGACAACCGGCTATTGACGAAGGCGGTGACAAAGGGGACCGACTCGGATTCTCCCACGACACGGAGGTCCCCCTTCTTCACGGAACCACATCCTTCAAGCAGTGGTTCCGCGTAACTCGAGATGATCGCGGCCGCTTTGGCATCGGCGTCC
>PABD01000189.1 GCA_002702685.1 Planctomyces sp. | reverse complement strand
GGAGTCAGCCGGTCGACCGTGCACCGCGTCTGGCGTGACAATGGACTGCAACCGCATCGCGTCAAGACGTTCAAGGTCTCCCACGATCCGCACTTCGCCGAGAAACTGGTCGATGTGGTCGGGCTGTATCTCAATCCTCCCGAACATGCGCTGGTCCTTTCGTGTGACGAGAAAAGCCAGATTCAGGCGTTGGACCGAACCCAGAAAAGTCTCCCTCTGTTTCCCGGCCGGTTGGGTACGCAGACCCACGACTACAAGCGCAACGGAACGACAACATTGTTCGCGGCGCTCAGCGTGACGGACGGGACCATCGTCACGCAGTGCCAACCCAGGCACCGGCATCAGGAATGGATCAAGTTTTTAAAGACGATTGATCGCGAGACGGAACCGGAGTTCGCTCTGCATCTGATCGTGGACAACTATGCCACGCACAAACATCCGAAGGTCCAGCGTTGGTTAAAGCGTCACCCGCGGTTTCACGTGCATTTCATTCCGACGAGTTCCTCGTGGCTGAACGTGATTGAGCGTTGGTTCTCGGAGCTGACAAACAAACGGCTTCGGCGAGGTGTATTCAAGAATGTGAAGGATCTGGTTGCGGCGATCGATAGCTACGCGGCGAATTACAACGCGTCTCCGCGCGGGAGCAACTGGACGAAATCAGCCGATGAGATTCTGGCCAAAGTTAAACGAGCCAAAGCCGCCCTGGATAAGTGCCTGACTGGGTGAGACAGTACACTAGATCCCCTCCACTGCTTGTCGATTCCAGCGTTACCTCGGTTAGTGTCATAATCCTGTGCCCAAATTCTGAAATACCGATTATTTTTCGTTATTGTTTTCGTGATGTTGAATTTCGTCAGGATTGCTAACATATCTCGGTTTCTGTCTTCGATTAGATTTCGACGATCAGTTCCGCGACTTCTTCACTCAGCGGTGAGATTGAGCTTTGGAAGACATCCCAGTTGAACATGTCCATATTGAGAGCGGGTTTCATCGGTGGTTTTCCTTCTCGGAAGTCGAATTATTTCAGCCCCAGTTTCTCCGGGAGAATCAACCGTGCGTCAAGTTTGGGCTCGAGTTCCGGGAGTGTCATTCCCAGACGCCGGGCAGTCATCGCGACAACAGAGAAATAAGGTCTTACTCTGGCGAAGTGAGAGGACGGGGGTTTCGTCCGGGCTTCATGTTTTAACGCCTTCGTAAAAAAGTCATCAAATTCGTCCTGATTGCCCTCGGCTGCCGCCATCAAGGCCTGGTAAAGCAACAGCGGCCCCTTGGCAAACTTCTTGGCAAGCTTCTCCAATTTCTCGATACCCGGCATGTCCGTCGAGCGCAATTGCTCTGCCAGCTTGTAATAGATCATGGCGAAATCGTAGTCCGATTTTGTGTCCCCCATGTAGCTCAATCCCATGTCCCAGTCGATCCATTGACTGACCCGGTCGATGTCCTCCCAGCGCTCGGCCAGCAGGGCGAGAAACAAACCGTAGGAATAGGTTTCAAACCAGAGGCGGTCATCACATGAATTGGACTTGTCCATCAGCCTGGTAGAACCTTCGTCCTCTTTCCACCAGTCTCCACAGAAATTGTCTACCCAGGCATCGACTCCTTTTTTGACGCAGGCCTGCACGTCAATATCCCCCGAATAGCCCATGTAAACCATGTCAACGATAAAACAGCAAGCTTCGATGATACGTCGCCGCGAATCCCAATATTTCGACAATTCCGGATTGTCTTCGAGTAATCGCATATCGTTTTGGTACTTCTCCAAAAACAAAATGTCGCCTTCGGAAAACCCTTCGAAGTCCAGAAGGTATTTAGATTGTTCAAGTGTCAATGCACACATAAAAATCTCCATTCGGTGATCGTTATCTTCTAAAATTATAACGCTGAATACCGGTCCATCTCTTGGTAATTCCTCTGTTAATCGAGCCATTTGCCTGACATCCGTGGTGATGAACACCGAATCCCGACTATCCCCTCGACAACGCCCGATTCAGGTCTACTTCTCCGGTTGCACGAACGTCTCGATATTACGGGCGAATTGTCGTTGCGTTGGCAGGGGCAGGTCAACCGTCCGCGAAGAAGGTTTGAGGTCGATCATGACGGATTACTCTTTCATCCAAGAATCTATTCAGAAGTACCCCGATTTGTTTCATTCAGTGGCAATGGCCGACAGAAGCATCTCGCAGATTGTCTCAGCGTATCCGAACATCCCTGTGGATTATGTAGAATTTCTGCGGCAGTTTGGAAGCATTCAGATCGAGACAGATCTTTTCACCATCTATGGTCAGGTATTACTGCCAGGCTATATCTTTGGAGAGGGTGTGCCAAGCGAGTTGTCATCCATGATTTTTATTGGTGATGACTTCAGCGGAGATATGACCGGATTCAACACCGACAATTGGCAACTGATCGAATATCGCAGCGGGTCGGGAGACGTTCTGGGTCAGGGCCGGTACGACGAGAATGGAAACTTCGAACAATTCAGTTTCAAGCAGTTTATCGAGGATTGGGTCTCAAGAGCCATCGCCGCAGACGACTGAACTATTTATTCGACGCTTGAACCGCCTACGGACATCCGGTGGAGAATCTGGTGCGGTTGCGAAGGCCTTTGTTTTTTAAAACGGGAAGTGTTGAATGTACTCCTTTATCGAAATTGACTGTGGCTCTGAGCATCAAGAGCCTTTTTCTGTTCCGCTCAATATTCTGTTGCTTTGCAATCAAGAGTTCAATATTCCCGAGAACCGGGATTTGCAATTGGCGTTGGGAGGATCGGGTGTGTTTTCTCAGGAAATGATGGAGGGGCTTCGATGTACCGAGACTTGGCATTTTGGAAGAGGTCTACCTGTGAATGTGTCTCGGCAGATCATCTACAAATACGCGATGTATGTCGTCGATCCTCGAATAGCTGAAGTCTACAGACGACTGCGTTTCGGATATCTTAGAAAAACAAAAGCAGTGTCGAATGAAGAAGCAGACAAGTTGGTTGCCGATGGCAAGGCATTTCCTCTTAAATATACGGAAGTGTTACACGACCCGAATCGAGGAGAAAAACTCATCGTCCGATTTGTCTCCTATCCGGGTCACGTCGCAGCTAATTGGCTCTACTTAAGTGAAATTTATGAAAATCTGAAGTACTGCGGGATCAGTCTGGATGAGCTTCGAGATCATAAAAAGCAGATGTTTCCTTCATTACTTGAGTTCATGAAACTGCTTGAAGTTCGTTACGGCAAAAATCGTGTGAGAATGGTGATGTACTTTCTGTATTGTGGATGACAAAACGATATGCCCGTGAGCAAAAGCGCCGGGGAAAAGTGTGTGTAGAGGCTGTTTAAAGTCTTCTCATGCAGACTCCGAAGGGCGTCTTACCTGAGTTTCCGGAACTGACATCTCATTCTGCCGGAGGATCAACAGCCCATGATTATTGTCTCGCCTATAAATGTCACACGTAGCCTGCTGGATAAACGAAGCGTCAAGTCGCTGTTGATGCCTGCAAAAAAGTATTGCGCCATGCGATCAGATATAAACGCTGAATACCCACGACTTCGCAGCAACGACTTGAAGGCAGCGGCAAAAAAAGTCTTTTCCGATTCGTGCCACACTCGGTTCTCGGAAGGGATGGCGTCTGCTTTCAATCTGTTTTGTGAAAGGCGGCTTGAACGGCTCGACGACAATGATGGCGAGGGGGACGCGCATGTTGATGATAATTCCTGCGACCATTTATTACTTGTCAATTGGCGTCATTCCCTTTTCGATGGTGTCTGCTCGCCTGTGACCGGTGGGTTCATCGATAATGACGGTATGCCAGGGTGGGATTCCTGGATCGCATTGGTAAATCTGGAGTTAACAGCAAGACAACACGCGTTGTTGTGTTGGACGCCGGAGAAGCTGGTTGAAAGCGTTGACGATGCCCTCACACTGGATGCGGCTGAGTGCATGTCGTGGTTGAGATGGAATAGGACGAAATTTGAAATCGTGGGTTGGGGACAGCGGTCGGATGAGTGAGCCAATGTGCGCTGCCGTCGACGTCTGGTCCCACGAACTCTCAGACGAATTCGCCCCCCACACCGAGCAAGTCGCGAATTCCTTCACGGAATTCCTGTCGATGCTGAGGGAAGACGGGTATAAGGAGCGGCGCAACGTAGGAGTATTCAAAGGGCTGATAGAATCGCGAGAAGTTATCTCTCCTGAAGAGCAGGGTCCTCATCTTGTATCGTATCGTAATAGACATGTTATCCTGTCTGCTTAGACGAACTCGTAGTAGATGTGAGTATACAATCATTGAGTGTGAGGAGTTGTCTAATGACACTCTACAAGTAGCTGAGCTGATGTGCGAAGGCATCACGAGATCACAAAAGAAACGTTGGGCTCACATCACCCTGTCCCACAATGGTTTTGTGTTCAGATCGGCAGTTGCAAAGCGAAAGGTCCCTCGCGAGCATATCCTGTCAGCAAGAGTGTACAAATGCGATGACAACTGGCATCTCAACATCAAGATCAGTGAAGTAGTTTCACCGGAAAATGGGAGCAACATCTCAATGAAAATACAGTCGGAAGTGTTAGCAAAGAGAATCGCCGCGTTTATTGATTCTTTGAGATGGCCCGAAACTGCGTAGCGAACCGTAGGATATGTGATTTGAACGTAGCTGGGCGGATAATGGCCCACGCAGCATTCCCTATCGACCACGAGATAACTCAGAATGAAAAACTACGACAAACTGACGGTGAGTGACTTCGTGATCGAAGAGACCTCCTGGGGGAAACGCTGTTCCGCTAAGGTGGGATGCCACGGGCGGTCGGTCACGATTCAATTGCCCGGTCTCGAATTTGCGACGACGGAGATCGTCACGCTCTGCAAGAGCGCACTGCGGTCGTGGCAGAAAGAGGGGAAGTCGATCTCGCGGTTGACCGAGGAGTACTTCGAAATGCCTGATCTAAAACTCGCCCCGGAAGATCGCGCGCTCTGGTCACTCCAGATCAACGAAATTACCGGATACCCCGCCCCCACCGTCGAGAAGGGAAAGCCTTGCTCCCTCACCTTCCTCTACGACCTGACGGGCGGCTGCCTCGAAACGCATCCTAACCTGGAAGACACGACGATTGAGCTGACGTATAACGTCACCAACTTCACGATCGATTGGAACAACCCCACGCTCGATTCCACGACCGATTTAGCCTAGCGAATGGAGTGGAACCTCGTCACCCCACGATGGGAGATTAATTCTCACCTGACTGTCGCGAAAACAGCAGCGAAAGGGTACACTGGCTTAACCGTTCCACTCCCGCTCGAAGAGTCCCATTCCGAGACCTGAAAACGATCACGGCATGGTTGTTTTTCGAATGGGAATCGATACTCGAATCACCAAAGAGTGTTCTACGAAGTCTCGAATCCCCTACGGGAGATCACGATCATGACGAAAATCTATTGGTTCATACGCGAATCGTTGCTTGGCCACTTCGACGAAACTTCGTTAAACCACGTTCCCTACCAGCAGTGTTTGACCTACCTCAGAAATGCCAGCGGGAAGGATTATGGAAATGACATCGACAAATGGGTTGAATGGATAAATCGAGAACAACTCAATGAGGGTTCGGAGGGAACGGACAATGATCTAAGAAAGGGATAGGCGGTACTCCGTTCTGGTGCGTTAATCCCGTATCGTAAAGATATTCAATCGGGGTCGAAAACCAGTGATACCACGCAGTCGTGTAGCAATACCAACACCCAAAGCATACACTGATTTCACCGTTCCGCCTCCTCCGAAGAGACCAGCATGACCGCAGAACAGTATCACGTTCTCATCGACGGAAAAACAACGGGGGCTGTTTCGGCGGCTCACGTTGGGGGGCTGCTGGCGGATGCGTCTTTCCGCAGGAAAGGGTTCGTGAAGTTCCCCGCTGCCGCTGAGTGGGTCCGAGCGGCGGATGTCGCGCTTGCCCCCGACGGAACAACGATCACGCGGCTCAGCAGCGAGTTCTCATCGGCGATGAGGTCCCTCCAGCAGTTCAAACGGTACGCGGAGATCGTCTTCCTGCCGGGCTCGGCCCTGAGCGGTGCGGTCATCGTCGCCGGGATCGTGCTCCTCCGTGCGGAACCGCCAGAAACAGCTATCTGGACCATCGCAGCCGGACTCGCCGGCGCCGCCCTCTGCCTGTTGGGCCTCGGATTCTGCCACGCCCTCGCCGACGTCGGCCAGGTGATCGTCCGCACGGAAATCGATCACCACCTCAAGCACAACACAACGAAACCGCCAAAACCCATGACGGAATCCGATTAGGATGGGCGACGCGAATCAAACCGACCACCCACCACACCCCCAACAAAAAAGTACGAGAGGGGGGACTCGAACCCCCACGTCGCTAAGGACACTGGATCCTAAATCCAGCGCGTCTGCCAATTCCGCCACTCTCGCGTGTGGTTGGTGGGTGCGTTGGGTCGCTCGCCCCGGGGAATTAAACCCGTGAAATGAAAACCGGGCAATAGAGCCAAGGCGGGGCGCCGGTTTGACGGGCCTCCCGGTGAGCGGGGGCCGAATGGTCGGTGCGGCCAACGCGGGCGGGGGAGGGCCCCCCGTTCCCGGACTGCATTTTAGTGGAGGAGGTTCGCTGTGACAAATGCCGACCACCACTCCCCACCCTGTTGCCGGAAAAATCCCCACGCACAAACGGCAAAACCGGCCCACGGAACGGGCTTTCGCGTCGATCGGGGTTAATTTAACCACCAGGCCACCAAGGTCACCAAGAGCTGAGAGTCAATTCGCATCACTGGAGAACTCAAAATCGTCTCAGATTCGGAATGGAGAATTTCTTTTTCGTGTATTTCGTGTGTTTCGTGGTTCAAAAAAACTTGGTGTCCTTGGTGGCTTGGTGGTTTCACAAATGCCCTGCCCATCAACAGCGGTGTATGGGCAGCGGGGGGCTGGGGGTGGTATGATGAGGCCAGCGAACTCCATCGATCCTTTGCCACGCCAGCCATGAAAGCCTTGCTTCGCATGCTTCGATTCACTGCTCTTGCCGCATCGGCCTTTGCCCTGTTGCTTCTCGTTGCGCCTTCTGTCTCCGCGCAGGAACAGGCGGCTCCCGCCCGGTTTGATGTCGTCGTCTACGGGGCGACTCCCGGGGGTGTCAGTGCCGCGATCTCGGCGGCGCGGATGGGAGACCGGGTCGCGCTCATCGGGTATCAGCAGCATGTCGGCGGCATGTCGACCAGCGGGCTCGGGAAAAGCGACATCGAAAAACGCGAGATGATCCAGGGACTCTTCAAGGAGTTCGTCGACAAGGTCCACGCGCACTACCTCGACTTCTACGGCGAAGGGCACCCCGACCTCCCCCTCTGCCATGACGGGTACTACTACGAACCGCACGTCGCCGAGGAGATCTTCGACGAGCTGCTCGCCGCCGAAAAGACGCTGACTGTCTTTCGTGGTCATCGCCTGCTTCGCGCGAAGACGGAAAACAACCGGCTCACCGCGATCACCATTCGCTCGCGCAAGGAAGAGAACCCGTCGGAACCACGCCCGACGGCATTGCGTTCCGATCTCACGATTCAAGGGGCGGTCTTCATCGACGCCACCTATGAAGGAGACCTGCTCGCCGCCGCAGGCGCGGAGTACCGCCTCGGTCGCGAAGGCCGCGATGAATTCCAGGAACCGCACGCGGGGGTGATCTACTTCGACTACAAAACCAAAGAGATCCTGCCCGGCACCACGGGCGAAGCGGACGATCGCCTCCCCGCGTATACCTACCGGCTCTGCCTCACGACGAACCCGAAGAAAGGGTTCCACCTGACCGAACCGCCGGCCGGGTATGATCGCCAGCATTACGTCGGTTACTTCGAGGATCTCGCGAACGGACTGCTCGATGGTCCGAAGAACTTCAAACCGGGACGGGGCTATAACCCGAAGCACTTCGGCACTCTCGTCCGCGCGCTGTCGGTGACCTACATCCCGAACGAAATGACCGACGTGAACATCAACCCGCGTCCGCTCGCTTTTCCCTTCCCCGAATTGAATGTCGGTTACATCGAAGGAGACGACCGCCAGCGACAGGAGATCTGCGACCTGCACCGGAACAGGGTCCTCGGGTTGATCTGGTTCCTGCAGAACGACGAGGAGGTCCCCGCGGCCCATCGCGAACTCGCGCGGGAACTTTACTTTCCTGATGAGGAGTTCACGGACAACCACGGGTTCCCGTTTCAGCTGTATATCCGCGAAGGGCGTCGCCTCGTCGGCGAGTACACGCTGATCGAACAGGACATCACGGGCACGGGAGAGAACCGGGAACCGAAGCGTTACCCCGACAGCATCGCCGTGGGTGAATTCCCGATCGACAGCTTCCCCTGCCAACAGAAGCAACCGGGCGATACGGTCGTCCTCGAAGGTTACCTCGGCCTGCTCGACCACATCACGCGGCCTTACGAGATCCCGTACCGCATCATGGTGCCGAAACAGGTCGACGGCCTGCTCGTCCCCGTCGCGGCCTCGACGACGCACGTCGCCTTCTCCTCCGTCCGCATGGAACCGACCTGGATGGCCCTCGGTCAAGCCGCCGGTGTCGCCGCCCACCTCGCCATCGAAAACAATCAGCCCGCCCGCCAGATCGACACCACCGAGCTGCAACAGATCCTCCGTTCCCAGAACCACGTCGTGAACCTGCCGGAGTAATTCGCGTCCAGTATTGAATTCGCAGTAGTGAACTCGCAGTATTGAACTCGAACGGGTGGAGGAGTCACAGGATGAACAAAGCGGAAGTCGTCGAACGGCAACGGGGGTGCCTGCTCGGACTGGCGGTGGGCGATGCACTCGGGGCCGCCGTGGAATTCAAGTCGCCCGGTTCCTTCGCACCGGTCACCGGCTATCGCGCGGGAGGCCCCCACGGCCTCGACCCGGGCGAATGGACGGACGACACCAGCATGGCACTGGCTTTGGCCGACAGCATGCTTGCCCGCGGCTGGGATCTTAACGATCAGGCCGACCGTTACGTCGACTGGTGGAAGAACGGGCGATACTCGGTGAACGGTCGCTGCTTCGACATCGGCATTACCGTGAGCGATGCCCTCCGTCGTTACCAACGAACCGGCGACGCCGCCACCAGCGGCAGCACCGACGAGCGGGCGAGCGGCAACGGTTCGATCATGCGGTTCGCCCCCATAGCCATCCGTTATCACGCCCTGTTGGCGGAAGACCTCGCTGAACTGCTCCGTCTCGCGGAAGAATCGAGCCGCCCGACGCACGGTAGCGAACAATGCCTCTCCGCCTGCCGGTACCTCGCCCTCCTTCTCACCGGCATGATCCGGGGAATTGCTCGCGACGAAGTCCTCTCCTCCGATTGGCAACCACTCGTCGACGCAACCGAGAGCAAACCCTTCCACCCCGCCATTCAAGCCGTGATCGACGGAAGCTACCGCGACAAACAGCCCCCCGATATCCGCGGCACCGGTTACGTCGTCCATTCCCTCGAAGCCGCCCTCTGGGCCTTCGCGTCGACCGACAACTTCCCCGACGCCGTCCTCAAATCCGTAAATCTCGGCGACGACGCCGACACCACCGGCGCGATCTGCGGCCAGTTGGCCGGAGCCTGCTATGGGGAAAGCGGGATACCCACGGAATGGAGAACGAACCTCGCCAGAAGAGAGATGATCGAGGAACCGCTCAACAAGCTGATCGAGTTGAGTTAAGGTGGCTTACACGAGTCGAGAAGTAACCCTGGGGTGCCACTGCTAGCTCGGTTGGCAGTGCCGTTGTGCTGACGAAGTCCAAACAACTTCCAACGGTAAACGATTCAACATACCCGGCCACGGAAGATTTCCCGTTGTGAGTCATCTCTATATTACCCACACAATGGCACTGCTAGACGAGCTAGCAGTGGCACCCCATC
>PABD01000188.1 GCA_002702685.1 Planctomyces sp. | reverse complement strand
CATCAGGTCCTGAGTCGTCGCGAACTGCGTGCTCTGATTACGGTTATAAAGCTCCATGTAATCGAGACTGGTCACAATGAAAATGCCCGTCCCGGAAGGAGACCTCGTCACGAAGGTTTTTCCCTTCTCGGTCAGTTCTTCCAGGATCTGATCCGCGGCGGGTTCGACATTCTCCAGAATCCAACCGGCGGGCGTGGTCTGATTGGGGGTCTGATAGTAGGCCGCGGGGGACGAAACAGTCATCAACCCTTTTGCGACATCATTCGCCTTCAGCGTAAATTCGACCTCTTCGATCATGCGCTCGTTGACCAGAAGTCGCCGTCCCGCGATGTGGATCCCTGTCTTGGGGTCGTAAGTGGGGTCGAGTTGTTTCTGGACCTGCTTACTGCTGTTGCGCGGCGCGAGCAATTGCTCGGAAATACTCGGAATGACCAGTTCCTGATTGATGATCAGCATGACGTTGACGAGCGCCATTCCCATAAGCGCGGGAATCACGACCCGGTACGCGGGAACTCCAGCGGCCAGCAAGGGGGCGATTTCACTGTTCTTCTGCAGCAGCGCGAAGACGATCATCGCCGACAGGACCCCCAGGATCGCGCCCACCATGCCGAAGAAGGCGGCCGACTGGTACCCGTAGTGACGGACTGCGCGGGTCACCGTTTCGATTGTGCTCCGCGAACCTTCCTGGAATTCGTCCATATTCGTAAATCCGTCGAACACCACGTACAGGCCGTAGAGGCTGACGAACAGAATCAGGTAGGTATGCACGTACTTTCCGAGTACGTAACGATCAAAGAGCGTCGTCACAGATCCCTCTACGTAGCTCTATAAAAAGCGTGGCTCGACGAGAAGAGTGCGCGATCGGACAGCCTCCGGCTGCTCGCGCGACTGAATTACATGATATCCGGCCAATCAGGTCAAGATCGCACTGGATCATTTCGCGTTCGAACTCGGTGAGCCCCCCGTTACCCGCCCCGGGAGTTGAGTTGCCGAGAGGGGGTGGAGCCGCTGGTGCCGCGCTCCATTTTTGAGAATCAACGTGATGGAAAAAGAGAAATTCGGGGCAAGTCCAACGCGCGACAGTCATTTCCTGCGTTACGAAGGGGGCGATCCGCGTGAAACAGGGCGCGTATTCAAATGAATACCTTTCAACCAAAGGTCGAAATCGTTCTGCAAAAAGTTGCAGAATTCGGTCTATTCGTATCGTGTTGCTATTTAAAGGATTAAGTGTTTTGGAGTTGGTCGTTGTGTTCGGGTGGCGGTGAAGATTTCCCGAACAAATACGACATGAAATTCACATTAAATTCCGTTTATACATTTCTGGGAGTAGCCAACGCCTCGTCGTTCGGGCATCATGTTGTCCAGAAGTGACGAGGGGTCGCTTCCCCATAAGGGTCTTCTCTGTAAGTGCCAATCGAATAATGGGATATCGATTCCCCCCAATCGGGACCAGACAGGACGGAGCCGCCTGACATTTCGACCGGAGTCTTCTCGCTGATGAGAAATCAGCCATCCACCCAGTCCAAGTGTTATATTCCTAAAACCTCTCCGCCTGATACAGATATCGAATTTCCACTGCTGATCGCGCCGGTCCGGAAACTCTTTGGAATTACCATCAACCCTGATGAACATCTGAGGTGATACATGTCTCGAAAAGAAGCTCTTCAGAAGCTTTATGATCGTCTCCTGGCAGACCGTAATGACCTGCGAGCCAAACTTGCCGCCGAAGCCGGCCTCGGCGATCTATCTTCCAATCGAGGAGATTTTGCAGATGTCGCCAACGCCGATGTCGAGAACGAACTTTCCCAGCAGCTGAAAGCGCTCGGAAGTCGCGAACTGGCCCAGATCGAAAAAGCCCTCCACGCGATGCGGGAAGGCAATTACGGCAACTGCGAAGGGTGTGGTAAGGCGATTCCCATCACTCGCCTCCGGGCTGTCCCCGATGCCGCGACTTGTGTCACCTGCCAGACCAAGCATGAAGAAGAAGGCTTCTTTGCCGAACAGGCCGAAGCCGACTGGGAATCCGCTTTCCGCAGCGAGAGCAGCATGAGCGACCGCGAATTCTCGATGAATGATCTCGAGATCGAACGCTGATTTTCAGTTGCCCGAATCAGAGACGCTACTAAAAAGCGTAAGATGATCAGCAGAAGCGGAATGGAGAGTGGCCGAGCCACTCTCCATTTTTTTGTTGTATCCCGCCCGACGGGTATAATTTGCCTTGAGGACGCGGTTTCAACGGGCGGGCTGACGCGCATAATCCGACATCGCCGCCGCAAAAACGCGGGGGAGGCTTATTTGACCGCAGCAAACCGCACGTCCGGCACCTATAATGAGAGGACTTGGCAACCGTGTCCGGATGCCTCTGCTGCGCAAGCTGATATCGGCACCCGGTTCCAGGAAATCTCGACGAAGTCGCCGCTGCGCCCGGTAATTGTCTTCCGGTCTATCTGTCGGGCCGTCAGGGCGAAGAAATCTGACTTCGCCAGAATTGATCAATTTTTTATCGGACGCGCGCTGGAAGCAGGGCGATGCGATCCCTGTTGGCGATACTGTTTGAATTAAGGATTGGTTTGCATGCGACATCTCTCCCTGATCATGTTGTGTACGCTCTGCCTGAGCGTGGGATACTGGGGCGGCCTGTTCCACCAGAATGCGAACAATGCCCATTGGGGAAGTAAACCGTCGTATGCTGCGCAGGATCAGGCCAGCCAGCAGGCATTGAGCGCCCTGATCGAAAGCAGTGACTGGATCGCCCGTATCGCCGACCAGGTGATGCCCTCTGTCGTGCATATCGAATCTGTCTGGAAATCGTCCAGCACGGATAAAGTCATCGCCTCCGAAACCGGCTCCGGGGTGATCGTCCAGTTCGGCGACAGCGGAACGAAGTATGTCGTCACAAATCGCCACGTCATCCGGAACGCGCAACCGAAAGACATCGTCATTCAGTTACAGGACGGTCGACAGGTTCACCCCGCGCAAAAATGGGACGATGAAAAAACAGACGTCGCTGTGATGCGATTGCCGGTAACGGATGTCATCCCCGCCGAATGGGGCGACAGCGAGGAAACGAAAATCGGTAACTTCGTGCTGGCGATGGGGAGTCCGTTCGGACTCAGTCAGTCGGTCACCCTGGGGATCATCAGTGCGAAGAGTCGCCGGGAACTCGCTCTGGGGAACGCGGCGAACTCACTGGTCAACCAAGACTTCATTCAGACTGACGCGGCCATCAACCCGGGTAACAGCGGTGGCCCGCTCATCGACCTCCGCGGTCGCATCATCGGAATTAACACGGCCATTGCCTCAAGCACCGGTGGTAGTGAAGGCGTCGGATTCAGCATTCCCAGTCGCATGGCCAAGCACATTGTCCAGCAACTGCTGGAACACGGTCGCGTTGATCGCGCTTATCTCGGGGTATCGCTCGACGACCAGTTCACCCTGGAAGAAGCGCGGACGCTCGGGTTGGGTAACGCGAAAGGGGCACGCATCGAAAAGATCGAACCCGAAACCCCCGCCGCCCGCGCCAACCTGCTACAGGACGACGTGATTCTGAGCGTCAACGGTATCGACATCGAGGACGAACGCCACTTGATCAACATCATCAGCATGATGGTTGTCGGCTCGAAAGCGAACCTGGTGGTACAGCGCGAAGGACGTCGTCAGACTATCGTCGTCCAACTCGGCGACCGCGCGGAACTGGAATCGCGATAACTTGGCCTTGGTCAAGCGGCACGCGCGATGCGTTGTTCGCTCCGCGTTTCCAATTCTTCGATCAGAAAATTCGCCACGCGAGCACTCGCTCCGGTTGAGAAAACCGTCGCGCGGAGGGCTTCGAGTTCATCCGCTTTCTGCTTGAGTAGATCGGCATCGGTCAAGTAACCATGCAGTACGCCGTAGAGCTTGCGCACGATCGGTTCGTGTCGGCCGGTGCAGGGAAACTCGGCCATCACTTCCCGGTCGGCCATCAGGTTCGGCAGGCAGATGTATTTGCAGTGGATGAGAATCGTGCCGAGGATATATGTCAGCCGGTTGACATAGTAGACCACCGCCGCGGGGGTCCGACGCGCCATGACCTCCAGGCTGATCGAGCCCGAAACCATCAGGCAACAATCGCCCAACTCAATGACCTCGGGTGCTTTCCCCTGCAGGAAGGTCAATGGGAGATCGTAACCGGAATCGGCAAGAATCTGTTCACACATCTGCTGCTGTTTGGTTTTGTAGGAACCGACGAGGAAATGCACGTCCGGTACGGATTCCTTCAGCTCCCGCATGACATCCAGCATGATCGGCCAGTTGTTCTGGATTTCCGACCCACGTGAACCCGGAAGAACGGCGACCAATGGCCCCTCGTATTTCTCCCATGCCTGCATGGTCGGCGCGTCGAGCTGTTTCTCGTCGACTTCGTCAAAGAATGGATGCCCGACATACGTCGCTTTCACGCCGCGATCCCGGTACCAGTCATATTCAAAGGGGAGGGCGCACAGAACATGGTCGACATATTTGCGTACGCGACGGATGCGATACGAAGCCCAGGCCCACAGCTGTGGCGGCAGATAGTAATAAACGGGGATGCCGTACTTCTTTGCTTTGCGAGCGATCCACCAGTTGAAACCGG
Organism: Planctomyces sp.; assembly: GCA_002702685.1. Lineage (GTDB taxonomy): Bacteria > Planctomycetota > Planctomycetia > Planctomycetales > Planctomycetaceae > Polystyrenella. The sequence continues at coordinate 7,294 of PABD01000188.1, read as the reverse complement.
GGAAGTCGACAAGCACCACGGCGTCCGGTTTTTCAGTTCGGAAGATCGCTTCGGCGTGTTGGACCCGGTGATAAAACTTGCGAATCATCGGCAGGATCTGGAAGAAACCCATGACGGCCATGGTCGTCAGCATGAAGTCGATGCGGCAACCCGCTTCTTCCATGTGAGGACCGCCGAAACCGCGCGAGACGATGTCCGGTCGCTGTTTGCGAAGTTCGTGAATCAGATGGGCGGCGTGTTGATCGCCGCTCGGTTCGCCGGCCGAAAAGAAAATCTGCATGGGTCACTCTCGATCCGTCGAGAAAGTATATAGGAGTCCATAAACTGTCGGACCCACAGTATCCCCGATGCATCTTGAGAGTCAAGATGCATTCGCTTCGCGGCAGTTCCCACATGATCGTCAGAAACAACGTGTCTGAAGCGGAATCGCTCAGAGATTAAAGGTGTCCGACAGCACATCATGGGCGACGCGGGCGTCTCCTTCGGCGATGACGGCACTCATGCGGATTTCACTGGTGTTGATCATCTGAATGTTCACATTCGCTTCCGCCAGAGCCGCAAACAGCTTCTTGCCGACACCCGTATGGCTGCGAAGGCCGATACCGAGTACTGAGATTTTTGCGATCTGCGAGTCGTGACTGATTTCCGCGTTGGGCCAGTCCTGGAGCAGATTATTCATCAGCTTGAGGCAGGATTCAGCGTCCGACCGGGGAACGGTGAATGAGAGCGAAGCGTGCTGATCGTGACCGATGTTCTGCACGATCATATCGACGTTGATCCCTCCATCGGCGGCAATCTTGAAGACTTGCGCCGCCACCCCCGCTTTGTCGGGTAGGTTGCGGATCGTGATGCGGGCCTGTTTGTCATCGAGTTCGACTTCGGAGACGACAATGTCCTCCATGGAGGGGAGCCGCGAGATTACTTCCTGCTCAGAGCGATCGCGGGCGATCAGCACCTGGGATTCTTCCTGCGGCGTCTCTTCGCCGATCGGGAGCGGTTTCGAGACAGAAGTTTCCAGCGAGAAGCCGGCATGAACCGCGTTGATCGCCTTGACGGCATCTTCCCGATCCACGAGGGCGGAGATTTTGATTTCACTCGTTGTGATCAGACTGATCGAGATGTTCTGATCCGCAAGGGCTTTGAACATTTGAGCGGCGACCCCGGAATGGGTCAGCATACCACGGCCCACTGCGGAGACTTTCGACAGATTCGTACCATGGCGGACTTCGCCGGAGCCAAGTTCTTTCACAGCGGCATCGGCGGCGGTCAACGTGTCGGCCAGTTCGTTCTGCGGCACGGTAAAGGAGACTTCCGCGAGACCATCTTCGCCCACGTTCTGCACGACCATGTCGATCGCGATTTTCTTTTCGGCCATTTTGGAGAAAATCAGGTGCATCACGCCGGGACGATCCGGAATCCGCAGGAGCGTCACGCGGACTTCATCTTTCACGAGTGCCACACCCGTGACGACCGAATCGGGATCCTCATGCGTGGCGTGAATCAAGGTTCCCTCTCCATCCGAGAAGGAAGGACGCACGCGGAGGGGAATCCGGTATTTTTTAGCGAACTCGATCGAGCGGGAGTGCATCACGCCGGCGCCCAGGCTGGCGAGTTCCAGCATCTCCTCGTACGTGATCGTGTCAATCTTGCGTGCCTCGGGAACCAGGCGCGGGTCGGTCGTGAAGACTCCTTCCACGTCGGTATAGATCTGGCATTCATCGGCCTGCAGAACCGCGGCGAGCGCGGTGGCGGTCGAGTCGGAACCTCCTCGACCGAGTGTGGTGATGTTGAAGTTTTCGTCGCGCCCCTGGAATCCGGCGGCGACCACGATCTTGCCGGCATCAAGCGCTTCGTGCATGCGCTTGGTGGCGATCTTCTGGATACGCGCTTTGCTGAAGGAGGAATCGGTGATGACGCCGATCTGGAAACCGGTCATGCTTTCGGCAGGCACGCCAAGTTCCGCAATTGCCATCGACATCAGCGCGATCGTTTCCTGTTCCCCGGTCGACAGGAGCACATCCATTTCGCGCGGAGAAGGGCGTTCGGTGATTTCCGCAGCGAGCGAGACCAGTTCGTCGGTCTTCTTACCCCGCGCGGAGACGACCATCACAACTTGGTGACCCGCCTTGACGGTCGCGACGGCACGGGCGGCGGCGGCTTTGATTTTCGTAGCGTCAGCGACACTGGTGCCGCCGAATTTCTGAACAATGATTCCCACAGTTGATTCCGAACGTTGTTAATATTGAAGCGCGTATAAATACGTTAAAACCCGTATCATGATGGCGAGGCCCGGTGTTCGACCGGCCACCCCGGCAGATCGATCAGATTATTTGCTGTGACTCCACGGCGCCAAGGTCGCCGCGCAGGAAAAACCGGATCATCCACGCATCCGGGGCGCAAATGATCCGGTGAATTACCTTGTGGTGTACACAGTTCAGTTTTCTGGCCGCTTTAAACCGCGATCAGGCAGCCTGTCGGAAAGGAATCGTCGAGAGCACTTCTTCTTCTTTGGGGAGGCAGGCTTCGTAGAGATGCTCGAAGACCTGCATGTCGAGAGCCGAGGAGGTTTCGTTCTCGGGATGCCATTGCACACCGATGCAGAACCAGTTCGGGTCAACCGACTCGATCGCTTCCACGACGCCATCGGGGCAGACGGCGGAGATCATGAACAGATCAGCCGGTTGGGCAACAGCCATATGGTGATGGCTGTTGATGCGAATTTCGCCCGGTCCGTAGATTTCGAACATGCGGGTTTCAGGGACGATGTCGATGACATGGCGGAGATTCATCTCGACACCGTCACGATGATAAAGCGCGCCGGGGACATCTTCGGTGACATGCTGGTAGAGCGTGCCGCCGCAGACCACATTGAGGGTCTGCATGCCGGAACCGATCGCGAGAATCGGAAGTCGCATTTCGACAGCGAGGCGGGCGAGACGGCGGTCGAAATCTTCTCGACGTTTGGGCATCACGCGAGTCGCGGGGTGGGGATCCATGCCGAGGCGAATCGGGTCGAGGTCCAGGTTACAGCCGGCGAGGACGATGCCATCGAGGCCTTCCAGGATTTGTTTGAGGTCTTCATCACTCTGAAGCGGAGGAATGAGATAGGGAATAGCCCCCGTCGCAGTAATGCAATCGTAGTATCCAGTGTTGAACCAGCTCAACGGTGCCGCATTTTGACGAGCGTCGCGGAAGTCTCCATTGATTCCAATAACAGGTTTACGAGGCATAATCGAATCCTTTCTGAGTAACCTGCACTTCATGTGCCGGCGTTAGGGGGAGAGAAGTCAGCTTCCTTTCCTGTGTGTTACGAGCGGTCCGACGGCAACATTCCATGATGCGTCGCAACCGGAAACAGAAAAGGGGGATGTTTTCCCAGCCGGGAAAACGAGAGGGAGCCACACAGCGTCAGTCAACTCACCACATCGTGCGGCGAACATCCGGGCAGCCTGTCGGCCTGCCGTGATGTACTGGCGACCTCGATCAGCATGGTCACGATCGCGGACAACATCCTGCGTCCAACGCGCGACTGTCGAGAGTGTCAATTGGCCCAAAGAATATAAAAACATAGCATCCCTGCTTTTGTGTTTCCGAGACCGAGGCTCTTGTCCTGCTGGAGATTTCACCGTCGGTCAACAAGAGGTCAATCCGGAATTTGACGGCAGAATCCCTGTCACAGAAGTCAATTAGTGTGGACAAGAATGGTCTTCGATTTCACTGCAAGAGGCCCGTTCAATGATCAGCGACGGGATCCATCTCCGCCGGGTGATCAGGCAGTCGAACAGCGATTGGAGGAAAATAGAGAGTCGGATCCGGGTTGTCCAGCAAATTGGCGATTTTGTGCTGAGGTATCTCTGTCGACACAATATAATGTGCAGGGATACCTGTGTGCACTGTTTTATTTAGTGTAATTCCCTGCAACCGAGGACTCGGCAGGCTCACTCTCCGGGCTCTTCATTTCAGGCAGAAAACAGGCCAGAACCGCTGAAATCAGGACTGGAACCACGAAAACCACACAGGCATAGTTGGGGGTGGTCGCGCTGAATTTCGAGGTGATCGGCGCCTGTATCAGGCTGCCGACGCCCCAGGAAATCCCCATCGTCAGCGCCGACGCAAACCCGGCCCCTTTGGGAAACAGGTATTGTCCGTAGGAAACCATCGCGGAGGCCGTACCCCAGAGGATAATTCCGATTGGAATAAGCAGCCCGATGAAGACGGGAACGGGGCAATCGGGTTGGCCCATGTACCAGAGCATGGGGGCCGATACCACCGGGCAGAAGATCATGAACTTCTTCTCCCAGCCGTTCCGGAAGAAGAACGCCATCAGCATCATGCCGATACTGGCCGACGCGAGAAACAGCGATTGCACGCGCGCAATCTGCAACGTAGAGAAACCATGGTCTTCCAGATGGAAGGAAATCACCTTATCGAGCGCCTGGTTCGGAACGAGTCGCAGCGAGCAGATCAATAACATTGCGCCCATGAGGATCAATGTTTTGCGAAGCGTACTGACAGGCAACGCGTCCATTTGGTTCGACGCCGTTGAGTTCGCGCGATGGAGTGCTTCCCGGGATTCTTCTTCGAGCCGCCTCGCAACGGAAGTCAATCGACCAAAACGCATCAACAGCGCGATGGCGAAGACGAAACAGGGGATGAGATAAATCAAACTCTGCATGCCATACCGGTCGACGACAAAACCACTGATCAGCGGTCCCAGGCAAAGCCCCAATGTTCCCCCTAACAGGAAGATGGAGAGCGATCGGGTTTTGTATCCCGGAAAAATGCGTCCCGCTGTCACCGCTGCTTCCGGGTGGAATGCGCCGACGCCTGTGCCGCCGATGATAAACAGCAGACAGAGCACCCAGAAATGGGAGGCGAATCCAATCAGCGACAGGAATGAGATCGCGATAAGGGGGCCGCTCCAGAGAAAGATCGGAGTCGAGATGCGATCTCGCATCAAACCAAAGACGGCCTGACTCAAGGATGTCGGCAGGGCCTGCACAATGATGGCAAACGCCAGGGTCGTGGTTCCCAGCTGGAACTGACTGTTAAGCGCGGGCCAGAGTGGCGCGACCAGCAGCGCCGCGGCATCGACGAGCGTGTGCATCAACGTGAGACTGATCAGCGCGCGCAATCGCCAATTGCTGGCCAAAGGTGTTTCAAGCAAGGGGGGTTGTTCAGGCAGGAGCGTCGTCATGAGCAGGCGATCTATTCGTGTACCGGCGGGAGCGGGACTGTTCCATTCTAGCCAGCCAGCAGGATTCGTTGTACCTGTTCACGCGCGATGCTTTCGCTTTCGGCGATCAACAGGCCGGTTTGATGCCTGACGATCTCTCCCGCGTGCCACAGGGGGGATGTCCTGATGAGACGGCAATTCCCGTGAAGAGGTTCGGTCCGCACGCCCCACCAGTCTTCGAGTTCCTCCCGCGTGGTACAGCGATGCGAGAGATGCAGCCAGCAGCCGACTTCGCCGGGATTGAGGTACCGCCGCCAACCGAGGGCGAGGCGCCCCATGGTGTAGCGGGCGTTGACGTCCTGGTAGTACCGCATGGCGAGGCTCCCCTCGGAGTCGCGATACTGCATGACATCGATACCCACGGGACCGAAGTACTCGGAAAAGGCCAGCGATCTCGTGTCGTCAAATTTTTCCACGACAGTCGACCAATCCGCTCGAACTTTATCAGGATCGAGCAGCCAGCTTCCCGCATAACGTCCATTGCGATCTGCCAGCATGGGAACGATTTCAATCAGCTCCACATTGTCCGGCGGCCTTTGAGTCAGGGGCCGTCGGTGGACCTGAAACTGAACCCCCAATTCCTGAATGCACGCCAGCCGGCGTTCGAAGATCAACCATTCCTCACCGTCAGCGCGTTTGTTGATCCAGCATGCCTGGGCATCGGTGAGCTGATTTCCTTCCCCGCGGAGTTGATCCCGGCCTGACATCCCCAGGGGGAGTTTGACAATCCAACCTTCGTTCTCGCCAAAGTTTTCGAGGATCAGTTCTCGTATCCCAGAAAGCGTGTGAAAACGCCAGAGGACCTTCCGATTGTCGGGTGAGTTTTTTTCAAAATCAAAACACCAATGGCGATTGTTCACGCGCTCCACGGAATCAACATCCGGCAGTAGATCAGTGAAGCCTTGCTGGCGCGCGAAGTCCTGCGCGGGTTTTGACCATCCCCAGGGAGTCAATCGTTGCGCATTGATCTGCGACGTCTTCGTGATGAATCGCGGGCAGGGTAACCGTGCGTGTTCGAGATGGGCCAGGAACTCAGGCTCGGGGGAATGCTCGAGCAGAACCTGATCCTCTTCTTCGGCAAGCGCCAGCCAGCAGAAGGCAAGCTCTTCATTCAGCCGCTTTAACCTGGGCGTGGGTCGGTATCCCGCGCGAAGCTGATACTCGAAGTCGAAGTTGCTGTAGAAGAGTTGTGGCGACACGATTTCAACTCGATTGCGCGAAGGAGGAACGCTTAACTGGCGAGTCGCAGATCCTGGTATTCTTCGAGCAGGAAGTCGGGCAGGCTGACGATGAAGTCATCGCGACCATAGAGATTGTTTTCGATGGCGCGTTCGCGGTGGGCCTTCCACGCGCTGTGTCCGAACAGCCGCAGCGCCGACCATTCGATCCACGACATCGGCACCCCTTCACCGACAGCGATCTGCGAGATCACATAGAACCAGTCCGAGACGCGGCGGCTCGGTTTACCCCGATAGTAATCGAGATCGTGACGGACCGAAACGATATCCCGTTTGAAACCGGACTTCCGTTGGATAATAGGCAGCCGGTTTACCGGCGAAGATTTGCCGTCGCACTTCTTGTAGAAACCGAGGTCGTAAGGTTCGACAAGCCGATCGAAGAGCAGACCTTTGACTCTGCGGGAGTGCAGAAAGATCCGAATCGCCGTTCTGTTGTCGATCGGAGAATCTGGATTATGGATTTCGCGCTGGCTCACCTCGGGGTTCTCGGCGGCGAGTTGGTCGAGCTCGCGACCGGTGGGCGGGCAGTACTCAAAGTAAGAGGGGAAATGCATTTCAGCCATCCTTGACATGCATTCGGGAAGGGACAGACGGGGCCCGGATTCAATCTTACCTGATCGTCAAAAAGCCCCTCCTTTCTTGAGGCCAATCAGGGAGGCGGACGCAGTTAGCCCGGATTTCCGAGCCGGGACAACAGGTGAGAAAATCGGGAAGAATATCCACTCCCCCGATTTCCGGTGAAAAGGGTTCAGTCGATGGAAAATGGTTAATTTTGTGGGTACGATGCATGGCTACATTTCCAAAGCACACCATGCCCGTG
>PABD01000187.1 GCA_002702685.1 Planctomyces sp. | reverse complement strand
TCTACGGGATGCATATTTACAGGCTGGTCTATAGTTACAGAGAAAAAAAGGTCAGGAATCGAGGCCTGTGAGGTTTAAGTCGAGCTGGGATCAAATGACGCGGAGTTGCAAATTGCAATCAGTCGCACTTCCCATCATACTGGCGGGACGGAATAAGAATACATTTCCAAACGGAAATCTTACGCTGCACGCTCACTCCCAGAAAGTCAACCTGCGATATGAACCTTTTACGCCACGGCGCTGGGCTCCTGCTCGCCACTCTCTGTCTCGTCAATTCCGCCTCCGTTGTCGTACTTGCTGACGAACCGATTTCCTACGATGAGATCCGGCAGAACGCGATCTCGCCTGAGGACCAGCCGATCGAGTTGTTCAATGGCGAGAATCTCGACGGGCTTTACACCTGGCTTAAAGACACAGGACATGAGGATCCTCGTAACGTCTTCCGCGTCACCGACGGGATGCTGCATATCACGGGTGATGGCCTGGGGGCCGTGCTGACAGAAGAGAACTACAAGGACTACCACGCCATCATTGAGTTCAAATGGGGGCCCCGTACGTGGGAGAACCGGGTCGATCGCACGCGGGACTCGGGACTGCTGTTCCACTGTGTCGGTCCGGATAACAGTTACAACAACATCTGGCCGAATTCGATCGAAGCCCAGATCATCGAGGGTGGAGTTGGCGACGTCATCGTGGTCCGCGGAAAAGACCCCGATGGGAATCCGATGCCGATCTCGGTGACGGCAGAAGTAACGGAAGACCGCGATGGCGAGAGTGTCTGGCACAAGGGGGGCGAACGCAAAGTCTTCCAGGGTGGCCGTATCAACTGGTACGGTCGTGATCCCGACTGGAAAGATGAAATCGGCTTCCGGGGAGACCAGGACGTCGACAGTCCGGTCGGTGAGTGGACCCGCATGGATGTCATCTGCGAAGGCGATCATGTTCTCATTAAAGTGAACGGGGTCACGGTCAACGAGTTGTTCGATGTCTCCCCGTCCGCCGGCCGCCTGCTGGTCCAAACCGAATTGGCCGAACTTTTCGTCCGTCGTTGGGAGTTGTGGCCACTCGGCAAAGCTCCGGAATTTGACGCGGCCACTTTTGATGCCTCCGGCAGCAAAAGCAAGCAATGAGCGATGCCTCGGGGAGCAAAAGCGATAACTGAGCGATGCCTCGGGCCGCAAAAACGATAACTGAGCGATGCCTCGGGCGGAAAAAGCAAAGATTGCGTGATGCCCCAGTGGCAGAAACGCTAATGGAGCCGATTACTTCTACGGAAAGATCCTGTATTTATCGTTCCGGATTCCTTAAAATTGAGTGTCAAGCAGATTGATTTCAGAGGAGGAGGCAGTTCCTTCCCGCATCTTCTGCGCTCAACTCATTTCGCTCTGCGGGCTCTCGCTGTATGTGATTGCGTCTCGTGAAGCGTTCCGGAGAAGTAAGGAGCTCGCGTGAACGATCATCGTCATGAAGTATCAGGCGAGGAATACGATGTCCGCGTCCCGGAGGAATCACGGCCATACGTCCGCCCACCTGTCCGCAGTTCGGCGGTTAACAACTGGCTCGTCGCGATCCTGCTGATCCTCGTGGCGGCTCTACTGTTGAGATTTACGAACGGTGGACGCGATCTCCTGCATAACCCCGATGCCGAACCGCGCGCGGTGACGGCGCGTGGTGATCTCGCGGCGGATGAGAAAGCGACGATCGAACTCTTCCAGGAAGCCTCCCCATCAGTCGTCTTTATCACCACCGCCACCACGCAGAGCCTCTTATTCGAGTCGTTGAAGTATACGCGAGAGGTTCCTAAAGGGACGGGTAGTGGTTTCGTCTGGGATAAGGACGGTCATATCGTGACCAACTTCCATGTGCTGCAGGGGTCGAATAGAGCAGAGGTGACGCTTCAGAACCAGGAAGTCTATCGAGCCGCCCTGGTCGGTGTGGCCCCCGAATACGATCTGGCGGTTCTGAAAATCGACGCACCGGCTGATCAACTCAAACCCTTGGCTATCGGTGAATCGGATGGTCTTCTCGTGGGCCAGAAGACGTTCGCAATCGGATTTCCCTTCGGGCTCGACCATACACTGACGACGGGGGTGGTCAGCGGGCTGAATCGTGTCTTTCGCGGTCCCGTCGCGGACTACAGCATCAAGCAGGGGATCCAGACGAATGCGGCCATCAATCCCGGGAACTCGGGAGGACCCTTGCTGGATAGTGCCGGGCGCCTGATTGGCGTCAATGCGGCGATTTATAGCGACACGGGGAACTTCGCCGGCGTCGGTTTTGCTATCCCGGTAAATACCGTGAACGAAGTCGTTCCCGACCTGATTCAGGACGGGAAATTAAGTCGCCCCGATCTCGGAATCAGTCCGCTGGCGGACAACCCAGTTTTTTACCTCGTACAACAAGGGGTATTGCCGCGACCCGGTGTTCTGTTCAACGAAGTTGCTAAAGGAAGTCCCGCGGCCGAGGCCGGCCTGATCGAAACCAAAGTGACGGAGGAACAGTTACTGTTGGGAGACTTGATCATCGGAATTGATGGTGAAGAAATTCGTGTTCAGCGCGACCTGGAACGGGTGCTGCGGCAGCATTTTGTCGGCGATACCGTGACAGTTACGGTGCTGAGAAAGGGGGAGAAGAAATCCGTTGAGGTGAAACTGACGGGGGACGAATGAGCTGCCTCCCGCTGTTCGTCAATCGATGGTTTTCCAACCAAGCCACGATTTCTTTGATATCCCGGGAGATAAAGTGGACAGTGCATTTAAACTGTGATAGAAAAATTGAGAACAATTTGTGCAATAATCCTCATCGCGCACTTTCATTGATGACGTAAGACTCTCAGTTGTGAAGTTCGTTAATCGAACACTGGGAACTGATTCATCGATCTTACGGTCGCTTTCCCACCCCCATCTCATTTGAATCCTTTCCGTACGCTCGTGCGACCTTCAGGATTCACCCTCCCGCCAGGTGACAGGTCATGGCCGAAATTAACTCCTCCGCGTATGCGCTGACTCATCAGGATGACATCGCCATCATCTCCATCTCGGAACGATTCCGCGCGCTGGATGAAATGCACGTCCACGAACTCAGTTCGCAGCTGGTGGAACTGGTAAAGCATATCGAACCACCGCTGCTCGTGATCGATCTGGGGGCAGTTACGTATTTCGGATCGTCATTTCTGGAAGTCCTTTTCCGACTCTGGCACCAACTGCGCAAACGCGAGGGAGAACTGGTACTCTGCTCACTGCAGGAGCACTGCCAAGAGGTTGTCCAGATATCCAACCTGGATCAACTCTGGAAGCAATTTCCCGATCATCTGGAAGCGGTGGAATATCTGCGGAACCGGTATCTGGCTTAGGCAGATCTCAAGAACACGATCCGATTTCTGGCCGCGCGAATTTACCAGACAGATTTAAAGGCATGGCAGAACTCGCTGCGCATCCGTAGCCTTGCGGGCAAAAATGATGAGCACGCAAACAAGCGTCCGTCGCAATGGCACGCGTGAACTGGCTGGAGAGTGAGCGGGACCGATCTATCGCGGTCAACCGGCGGGATTGGGAACTTCGGGGGAATCCGGCTAGCGGGGAATTCCGTTGAAGCGGGTGGAAATGGTGCTCGCGCTGGAAAGCTCCTCGCAGGAGAATTCCGAATCGTCACTGGCTTTGATTTTAAAGTGGACGCCACATTCATCGACGTCGACGACAAGCAGGTGAACATCGCCACACTCGATGACGTCGCCAACAGTCAACTCGAACTCCATTTTCGTCATGAAAAGCTCCACAGCAGAGGGTCATCTTTCCTGTTTCCAAAACAGCAAAGCTCTGAACCGATGATTCACGAGGGAGAGGAAAGGAAGGGTAAACCGGAAGCACTCGCGGGGGCAGAAATCGCTTCACGACAACAATTGGGAAAGACACCTTGGCACAGGATGCAAATCAAAACTTCAGTATTAGAAGAAGTTTACGGCTGGGAGCCGGGTTGTTTCCGGAAGGGACTTCAGTGGAACTGGTTTGAATAAACCAGAATTAGATCAGGAGTTTGAACTATAAAATTCACTCTCAAAATCTGCAAGGACAATTTGAAAGATTTTCCCCCTCACGGTTCGATCTTAGGGGTAGAGAGATGAGCCCACTACGTTTTGACCTGGCTGCAACTTAAAATTGAGGTAAGGGCTCAATAGGCACTTTGCCCGTTAGTCTGATCGAGAGAAGAACCTTCTATTTGTAAAAAAAGGGTCAAGTGGTTAAGGTTTCGTTTCCATACCTGCCTCATTCCGCAGCCCGCGCGAATCTTGAACCCGGATGAACGAACCTGGATGTCCGGTCATCGGAAGTTCTTCTCCCCAAACTTTTCCTTCATAGGAACAGCCCCCTACCAAGATGACGCAGATGCTCCTGTGGCCCCTGCAATCATCCGAGCATGAAGCCAGTTTGAGATGCCATTGTCTGAACAGAATCCGACCGATCCGGAATACAGCAGAGAAGCTGCGCCCCTTCAGGTTTCGGATCAGAACTCCCCATTACAGCCATTGCTGTTTAATCCGCTCATCAAGCGAATCTGCTGGGGGGGAACGCGGCTTGGTGACGTGTTGAACAAGCCGATCGGCTCGGCGGACGATTACGCCGAGAGCTGGGAACTCTCCGATCTACCCGACTCGCAAAGCGAGGTCGCCTGCGGCCCGCACGCCGGTTGGACGTTGTCGGATTTGCGTCGCATCTATCGGGAACAGCTTTTGGGGACCGATTCTCCGTTTGCGAATTTTCCGCTGCTCATCAAGTTTCTTGATATTCAGGACAAGCTTTCCATTCAGGTTCATCCCGATGACCATCTGGCGCTCCAGCTTACGGGCGGCATCGGCAAGACGGAAACCTGGATTATCCTCGACAGTGAACCCGGCAGCCTGTTGTACGCGGGCCTGAAGGAGGGAGTGGATCGGCAACAATTCGAGACAGCACTCGCCGAAGATCGGGTCGTCGAATGCCTGCATGCGATTGAAGTGAAGGCCGGGGATGCCATTCATCTCCCGGCCGGAACTGTTCACGCCGTGCGCGGTTCCATGTTGCTGGCTGAAGTCCAGCAGGCGAGTGATCTCTCTTTCCGCCTGCACGACTGGCATCGAGATCAACACGAAGGGCTGGACCGCGAATTGCACGTGGAAGAAGCACTCCTCTGCACGAATTTTGATCAGGGGCCGATCTCGACGATCGAACCGCAAGTCGTCAAAACGGGACCCCACACGGAAAGCGTCCTGATCGACTGCCCGCACTATACGATCCGTCGTCATACGAGTTCCGTTTCCATGGCTTTCGAGCAGGACGATCGGTTCCGCGTCCTGGTCATCCTTGAGGGGACGGGTGAACTGCAATGCCTCGACTTCCGCGAGAAGGTCGAACGCGGTCAAACATGGCTGATCCCCGCCTGTTGCCGGGAAATTCACCTCACGCCACAAAGTGACAAGCTGACTTTGCTCGACGTATTCATCGACTGAGTTCTTAATCAGCCAATTTCAACAGCCGGAGACCTGGACGCTTGGGTTTCCGGCAGCAACCGCATCCCGTCAGCGGCTATTCGGGATTGCGGAATTTAAATGTTGAAATTCCAACAGATCGGGACGTCCGCTATAATGGGTGCAGGAAGAGCCACGTTCGACAGGGGGGGGATTGCTCCGTTGAACGCGGCCAATCGTCAGGCGGACGGTCCTCTGCTACAATTCACCCGGCCATGTTGGTGAATCTCAAGAGGATGGACTCAGCTCTGACATAACGACTTCTGGTAAATTTCACCCGTTCTGCAACCACCTAATTACCTCACCACCAGGCGGTACCAGTATGTTTCGCTGCAAATCATTGTTGCCGGCAGCAGGTCGATGGCTGCTGGTCCTTCTGGCATTTAACCTGATGGCCAGCTCGCTTCCGGCCCAGCTGACTCAGGAAGAAGTTCTGAGTTCAATTCGCCGTGGGACGCAATTCCTCTTCAGCAAACAGAAGGAGGATGGCTCCTGGTCTCCGCCCGCGCTGCTTGTGCATGACGACGGGGGGCTGGGCTCGACCTCCCTTGCAATAATGGCGCTGTTGAACTGCGGATTCAGTCCCGAGGAACCGCGCGTCAAGAAAGGGCTCGACTGGATCCGGAACAAGCCGGATTCGAAACACACCTACGCCGCGTCACTCAAGTTGATGGCTTTGGCCGCGGCGAAACAGCCGGAAAAAGATCTCACCCGCATTCAACTACTGGCCGCGCATATTGAAACCGGACAGAATGCCAGGGGGGATTGGGGATACAGCATCCCAAGTAGTGGGGGTGAGGGGGCGTTCGGCGACAACAGCAATACGCAGTTTGCTGTCCTCGCGCTTCGCGACGCTGTCCATGCGGGTGCCCGCGTCGATCAGGCCACCTGGGACAAAATCCTCAAGCACTTCACAGACGGTCAATTTAACGATGGCAGCTGGGGGTACCGGAGCCAGGGTGTTCATCGTCAGCACAACAGTGGTTACGCCAGCATGACGGTCGCGGGGATGGCCTGTTACGTCATCGGCAAATCAATGGTTGCTGAAGAGGACAAACTGAAAGCTGATGGAGCCCCCGATTGCTGCGGTGATCAGGAAAAAGACGATCATCTGGAGAACGCGATCGGCTGGATGGCTCGGCACTTCTCGGTGGAATCCAATCCACCCCAGGGGGGCTACTTTCTCTTTTATTATCTCTATGGTCTCGAGCGCGCCGGACGCCTCAGTGGGATCCGTTTCTTTGGCGAACATGACTGGTACCGGGAAGGGGCCTCTTTTCTCGTTTCGTCGCAATCCAAACAGAACGGCAGCTGGTTCTTCGACGATGACAACCTTCCTCCGTCGCTCAACACCAGCTTCTGCCTGCTTTTTCTTTCGAAGGGAATGTCCCCCGTCCTCTTCAATAAACTGAAGTACGGGAAGCCCGATCCCGTCAACAGCAACGAGACGTTGACGGCCGGCTGGCGGAAACATCGCAACGACATCCATCGACTCACCGAGTGGATCACGGGACTTGAAAAATGGCCCAAGCTAATGAGTTGGCAGGTCGTCGACATCAATAAAGCGGTGAAGAACAACAGCCTCGACGATCTTTTACAGGCTCCCATTCTGTACATCGCCGGGGACAAACGCATCGACATGCCCGATACGCACGTGAAAATGCTGAGGGACTATCTGGATCAGGGCGGAATTATTTTCGCCACTCGAAATTGCGAATCAAAAGAATTCGGTGATTCCTTCAATGAGCTTGTCGACCGGATCTACGACGGCGAAGGCTTGAAACTGGAACGTCTGCCGGCGGACCATCCTGTCTATCGGGCGGAATACCTGATTCATCCCGATCGCGTGAATCTGCAGGGCGTCGACTACGGTTGCCGGACAACAATCATCTACAGTCCCGACGATCTCGGTTGTCTCTGGGAATTGTGGAACCGGAATGCGCCGCCAAACAGGACGGTGAAAGTCTCGCAGATGATTACCGAAGCCAATCAGGTGGGGGCGAATGTGGCCGCCTATGCGACCGGACGGGAACCGCCGCAGAAAAATCTCGATCCGATTGCCATCGAGACGACCGGCAATGAAACCAAAATTGAGCGGGGTCTGCTGCAAGTGGCTCGTCTCAAGCATTCCGGCAGCTGGGACACCGCCCCCCTGGCGCTGCATAACCTGCTCGTAGCGCTCAATGAAGCTGTCGGGCTGACAGCCAAAACAGACTCCGTTGTCCTCGCACCTTCGGAGGAGGCTTTAGCGCGTTATCCGATCGTGTACACGCACGGGCGAAGTGCGTTCCAACTGTCGGATGCCGAGATCAGTCGATTGCGGCGATATCTGGACAATGGGGGTTTCCTGTTCGCCGACGCCTGTTGTGGAAATCCGGTGTTCGATCAGAGCTTTCGCGAGATGGTCAAACAGCTCTATCCTGACAAGGAACTGGAACGCATTCCGGCGAACCATCCCCTCTTCACGGCGCAAGTGGGGCACGACCTTGAGCAGGTCCGCCGACGCCAGCCACCGGCAGGACGCGAAGCGGGCATCGACTCGTCCGATGTCGTCGTCGGCGAACCGTTCCTGGAAGCGATCAATTTCAACGGCCGTCTGACCATCATCTACAGCAAGTACGACATCAGCTGTGCGCTACAGAAACAGTCGTCCATCTCTTGTGCGGGCTATATTCCCGAAGATGCCGTGCGGATCGGCGTGAATGTAATCCTCTATGCGCTGTTGCAGGATTACGAATTTCCGGAGACGGCCCAGGATTAAAGCGATCCCGGGGGGAAATCGAGGTTTTGCACTGCTGGACGAAATCCTCGGGATCGTGCTGGTTTGTGCAAAAAAAGTGTGGGAATGGGCGGAAAGCACGCTCAAAATAGAAGGTAGTTCCCCGGACGGGTAAATAAGGACCAACACGTCGTTTTTTACGGTCCTTGTTAATTACCTGTGAAGACGTCACAATTCGAGCTGACGGCTTCCACGTTGGGGAAGGTTCCAATTCGACGCTGCGGGCAGGTTTCTCTGAAAGGACATTCGGTTCTCCCCAATTACACCGCTGATTGATCCCTCTCCGTTCCCGTCTTTCGAGGTTATCTCGATCTGGCTGATGCGAGTTACAGGGCTCTCCAGTGATCCCTGCTTGACCGCAATTTTTTATTCGCTGTTTTGATGAGGGATTGGCACGAGTATGGATGGAGTACTACCCGGTTACGAGGTTGATTCCTCGACCTGGTCCTATCTATCGTTTCTGCTCATTGTGGCGGTCTATTTCCGTTTCACCCGGGTATGGTCTCTCCGTAACCTGGACCTCTCATTGCTCCTTCTGCTCTCGCCGGCACTGTTGCTCGTCCGGTACGAGTCCGCATTCGCGTATCCCTGGATTTTCTCCATCACCGGGCTCATCTTCCTGCGCCTGATACTCGACCGCCAGTTCACCCGGCGACCGCTCTTCCCGCAGAACATGAATACGGCCGGGTTGATCTGGCTCGGCGGCGCCACGTTTACCTTCCTGATGGCCATTGTCGTCACGTTCTCGCCTCCGGAACCGACGCTGGAGTCTGTACGGCGTGGGCAGCAACTGATTGAGCGGGAAGACAACTCAGGCGAACAAGGTGGCAAAAACCACAGGTGATCAAGATGTCAAGTACAAGACTCAAGAATTCAAGGGGCTTGACAAGGAGATCACAG
>PABD01000186.1 GCA_002702685.1 Planctomyces sp. | reverse complement strand
GGGCGAAGTGGCCCACCTTGTCGAGGTCCCTGGAGCCCTTTTGCAGATCGTTCGGCAGGTTGCCGAGCAGTTCCTCACGGAGTAATTCCACCATCCACTGCACGCGAACGCGAGTGAAGTGGTCTTGAAGTTTCTGGAATTTCGACTGCATGAACCCGAGCCCCGACGCGGCCGTTGACGTCACCGCCTGTTCGCCGGCGACAGCCGTAACAGTGCCAATGGTGAAATCAGCAACGAACGACGTGACGACCGGCGCGAGCAATTCACCCGCAGGCCCCCAGCCGAGTGTAAACAGGGCGACGCTTGTCACCGGACGCACGGCGGCGGAGATCTGATTAAGGTTCTGATAGAACTGATACATCTCCGGACTGTTCCGTTTGAACTCGTTCATCTCATGGTTGACGACCTGTTTGAGATTCTCCTTGAGATCGAACGCTTCGTGTCGGGCCTTCAATCGTTCGAGTAGTTTCTCCCGGTCCTGTCCGGCGAGTGTCCGTTCGAAGTTCGGCCGGATCAAAGTCGACGCTGAGTCGCGCATCCAGGTCAGTGTTTTGTAAATCTCGTCAACCGTCTTGAGAAGCGCCGCCCGCTCGCGTTTGCGATATTGCTCAATGGCAGGAGGTGTTTCACCCGAGAGTGTCTTCTTGACCATTTTAAACGGCCAGACGACACCTGCGCCGACCGTGTCGTACACAGTTTGGACCTGTTTCGCCCACCCTGTCTGATGTTCCTTCCACCACTGGCGGATCTCCTCGACGAGGATGCCATTCGAAAGGACCGGCCAGTCGGAAATCTGCGTCACGCTTTCCGCGGAGATTTTTTCAGCGGCCGCGCGAAACTCCTGGCTTAGACGTTCGATCTCGTTCAGGTAACCCGCGACACCCTGTTGCGGGTGAAGCACCTCTTTGAGTGACCCCTGCAATGTGCGCAGTTTGATTTCCTGGAACTTCATCTGCGACAGGTCGGTCGCCAGATCACTTGACGATGTTACGTTCTCGCCATCGTCGTCGTGCTTTTCTTCGCCCGGCTTTCGGAATTCGCGTTCGAGAAAGAGCAGGCGGTTTTCGTTGACCGCCGCGCGATCATTCGGCACGAGATAGAGATACTCGGGACGCGCTCCAGTGGTCGAGCAGAAGGTCTCGAGCCAGATCGGCCAGTATTCTTCGTCTTCCGGCAGCTGGCACTGGTTGAAGACGACCATCAGGACTTTATCTTCGGCCGCTGCTTTGCGGAAAAACTCTTTGACCGCGGCGTCATTGTATTTCTGCTGCGTGAGGACCGTGATGAGCACATCGGCGGTCAACCGGATTTTATCGGCCCGGTCCCAGTTCACCATCGCGTCGCTATCGATGTCGGGTGTATCGAGAACGAGCAGGTTCGAGGGCAGGTTGTCCGCTTCCCGCCAGAAGAGAAGATCAGTTTCTGCTTCCTGAAGAGCTTCTCCCGCGGCGGCCCATTGATGTAATTCGAACGAACTGAAAATCTCACCGAGGTTGTGTCGGTCGGTAAAGTCCGGGGGGACCAGGCAGACGGGATGTTTGGTCCCGGAAGCGAGCGGGCTCACGGAACTGATCTGTTCCCCCGCCAACCGATTGAAGATGGCGCTCTTGCCGATATTCGTGCCCCCTACCACGGCCGCAATCAGGAAGGAATCCTGTTGCATCTGGGGAAGCAACTTGTGTTCGATCAACTGGAACCATTCGCGCTCTTTGAGCGGCGCAATCTGCAACAGGTGGCTGACGTGATAAAGTCTCTCCGTCGCCGATTTCAGTTGTTTCAGTTGCTGCGCGAGTTCAGTAAGCGACACGGTCCGTTTCCCACATAGGTTTTTTGCGGATTTGCTCAATCATACGCCAGCGGACAGGAGGCGTAAAAGGTGGAACCGTCAAATGATAAGCGGATTGCGAGAGAGGCCGGTTTTGTGCTGAATATACGGGGATCAGACGATCGTCTGTTCGTTGGAGGGCCGGAAATATTGTTACGATTGTTCTAATCGGACCTCGGAGAAGAATCGCCATTTCGCCCAGAAGGTGAACCAGTCCCTCAGCCGGCCAGGTAATTCGTCCTCGTCGATCTGGTCCTCGGCAAGCAGCGTTTCGAGGGCTCTACCCAGCGGATCTCCGGCCACGAGTCGCTGGAGTAATCGAAATTGAGCCGCATCCACCGCGCGGCGGCGTACGATGTATTCCGAGCGGAAGATGACCAGCCACGTTTTCTCTTCCGCAGAGAAAGCAGGAGATTCGTCGTTTTTGACCGCCGTCGCATACAGGTGGACCGGGAAGTCAAATTCCAGCAGTCGGAGACAGGGAGCCGGAATCAAACGCAATCGTTCCCAGTCGGAAGGCGGGATGGAAGCCAGCGCCTGCACATCCAACGGCGTCTTATCTTCGACCCCCTCGCCGTCGAATACGTCCGCGTAGGTACGTTCCAGGGTTGCGAGGTCGATGAGAAACTGCGGCCAGTTTGCGGAAGTATCGTCCGGGCGTGTCTCGGAGAGAAAGGTGGGAAAGTTGCGACCGAGATCATCGAGCGTATAACTGGTGGATGGATACTGTTGCAGATAGGCAAAGACGAAGCTGGCGAAGGGCTCTTCACCCAGGGCGTGTTTTAATGCGGGGAACTCTTCTCCCATGCAATCGATCAGTCTCGCATAGTACGCATTGCCGTAGATCTGTAAGCGTTCGAGACTGGTCAGCTGCTGAGAGCGCGAGATGACCGATTCCAACTCATCCGCGCGCAAGACGAGATGCTGCTGTGCGGCGTCGGATTCAATTCCCTCCTGCACGCCATCGGGATGCGTGATGACCAGTTGCATCCATTGCTGCAGCACGGGAAGGTTGAAGATGGATTCGGAATCACTCATGCCCGTCGGTCACTCGTATTCGATCGGCGTCAGGGTGGAAGGATGCGGTACGGTGGCGCGCCGTGTGTTCGATTTTGGGGGAATCGTTTCTGAGCGTTTAACGATGCATTCGCCCGCCCGGAATTGTTGGGCCTTCTGCAGTTCCGCGTACAACTCGGGGAACTCCGGAATCTCGGCATCCCATTCGAGAAGTGTCGACACGTTCCCCGTCAGTTGGCAGACGTCCCGGTACAGATCCCAGACCGGGTCAACAACTTGGCCATCGTGTGTGTCGATCAGGTGTGTGCCCAGATTGGTGTGGCCGGCGAGATGAAACTGCACGATCGATTCATGCGGAAGTCGCCGGATGTACGCAAGCGGATCTTCATCGTGGTTATAACAACTGACATAGACGTTATTGACATCCAGCAGCAGGCCACAACCGGTTTGGCAGACGAGTCGACCGATGAATTCTTCTTCCGACATCGTCGACGCGGCGAACGTGATATAGCTGGAGGGATTCTCGAGGACCAGCGGCCGTTCCAGATAATCCTGTACGGTCTGCACACGTTCTACGATATGGGAGAGGGTCTCTTCATTGTAGGGGACGGGCAACAGGTCGTGCGTGTTACGACCCGCGATGCCGGTCCAGCAGATGTGGTCCGAGACCCAACGCGCGTTGACCTCTGCTGCCAGTCGTTTGAGTTTGGAGAGATAGTCGAAATTGAGTGGATCACTGCTGCCGATGGAAAGGGACACTCCGTGCATCACAATGGGATATCTGGCGGCGATCTCGTCGAGAATCTGGCGCGGACGGCCGGCCGAGTTCATGTAGTTTTCGGAGATGATCTCGAACCAGTCGACGTCGGGATGATGATCGAGAATGTACTGATAGTGTTTCGAGCGAAGGCCGAGCCCGAGTCCGAGGTCAGGATGTCCCAGTCGTGGTGCTGTCATGGCAAGGTGGATGAGTAGAAGGAGGGGAAACGCGAATCAGATCGCAAAAAAACAGAACGCACGTCAGACCATTATAGCGGTCGGGACGTGCGTTGTTGTGTTTTTTTGACGATCTGTTATCTCTGTGAAGCTCAGGATGATAGGAGAACGATCAGCCGTCGGCCTTTTCTGCCTTAGCCGGAGCATCACCGAATTCCTTGCCGGCCGATGTCATTGCTTCTTCGAACGCAGTTCGGGTGGCGGCCCAGATTTTATCATTGAGCGGGACAGCACATTCGCCTTTCCCTTTGCAGGCATTCCGACCCGAAGTCGTGCCGCAGCCCCCCTGCCCTTTACATTCATTGTCGGCGTGGCAGGTATGTTTGTTGGCGGTATAGCAGGCGCCCTGCCCGGCACATTCATTTTCGCCATCCCGGTGATTCTTACACTGGTTCAAACCACGACAGACGTTTTTTCCCGACGTGATGATTTCCATCCAGTCTTCAGGAAGTTCTCCCATCGCGACTTCTTTATCGCTACCATCCGCGGTGGCCCCGGCATCGGCAGCGGGTTCCTCGGCGGGTTGACCCGTTCCACAACCCGCGGCAGTACCGGCGAGCAGTCCACCCATCGCGGCGAGCGTCAGCTGACTGAAATCACGTCTATTCAAGTTCTCCGGGTTCAACTCCATCGGAAGATCCTTTTGTATTTCTTGAGGGGATTAAACAAATGCGTGGGGGCATCGGGCGGAAGCGACGGTTCACGAGAATACTCAAATGAACACGTCGGGCTTTGTATGTCTTCTTAACCATATCAACCGGGCAGGATTCCGCAATAGACCGCTTCGGCGGAATTTGCGAGATGTGAGCGAACTCACATTTGATTCCCGGATCTACCAGCATTCATCCCTGGAAGCTGCCCTGAAATTGTTCGAGAAGCGTTCCCAAAATCAGCGATCGAACTGCACATCATCGGAGAAGGGAGTACGTTCCTGCGGTAAATACCGGCTTCCGGTAGAAAGTTGCGCATCGTCACGAAATCGACTGTAAGGTCGCAATCGTACGATTTCGCCGGTTGCATTGAAGACGCCCTGTCCCGGGACTTTCAGCCGCGCGATCAGCAATGCTTCGGCATCGATATTCGGGTTTGCTTCCGGATGTCGCGCCCTGTACGGGAGTTTCACCACCGCACCATTGGAAGTGAACTGGTCGCGGCGAATCTCTTCGGACCAGCGGGCGAGTACGATGAACTGGTCTCCGACGCGTTCGATGTACTCTCCTCCAAGGGAAAGACGCCGCTGCACGACTAATTCGCAGTTGATTCTGCCGTCCACCGGAACGATGGCTCCGTTAGAATCCCGTGGCTGGACCTCCACGATCAGGCCATCGCGTTCCGGATCTTCATCCCAATTGGCGACCGTGGAATAGACATGCAGACTGGCGACGCGAGGCTGAGTGGTCGAATGCGGTGCCGGGGTGTATCCGATGGGCGTCAATTCCGAAGGCAGCGGCGCATAGGGAGGCCGATTAGCGGCGGGAGGGAAATCACCGGGCGGGATGGGTTGAGCGATATGAGTTCCGTCGGCTTTCCAGCCTCCAAACGCCGGGCGGAGATCGAAGTCCGTTTGAATCGCGGGAAGCGCCGCTTGAAGTTGTTCTAACGAGACTTTCGTGCCCGCCAGTTCCATTGTGGAAATCTTTTTCCACGGGATGTGGCTGGTGACCTGAATATCTGACAAGGCGAGCGAAAGTACCAACTCGTGCGTGTTCGTTCGGCTGTCAACGTGACCTTTGATCGCGCGACCATCTACCGTGTGCACCACAACCTGATCCTGCGCGCAGGAGGTCCTGTGGGGGACGATGACCAGACAGGCGACGGTCATGATGAATAAAGACAGGCGAACCAGTAACGACATCGGGATGCATTCCTCTCCGGCAAAATGAAGTTGCCATTGTGGAATGCACACGCGATACCAATTCGTGTGCGCTTAAAGAGAATCCGCGCAAGTGCTTGAGCAGTTGGGAGAAAGACAGATTTCCTTCCGCGGCGGCTGTCCGGTGACTGTTGCGCTGAAAGGACATTGTGTTTCAGCGATGTTGAAAAAAATCAACACGCAATCAAAGTAGACGCGTCGGGGAGCGACTTAGTCCAGCGGCTTCTGGACGGAGTTCAGCAGAATGCGGATGGTCTCCGGCGCGCTGAATCCGGGCGGCGGGTGGGTGAAGAAAATCGAATTGTAGGTCAGCGTGAAGGTATTGAAGATGTCAGTCTTGTCACCAGTCAGGACGACCCCTTCGATGTTGGTGTTGTTCTTAAATGTCAGGTCGTCGCTGACGTAAATCAATCCATTGATCCTGGTCGGAATGATATCGACCGTGTCCGCGTCTTCTCCGAGCGAACTATGGGCGGCGCCGATGGGGTTATAGTTGACATCATCCCGCGTTTCGTTCAGGCCGTCATTGTTCGCGCAAATGGAGAACGAGCCCTTTACCAGCAGGCAGGGGAAATTCGATTTCACGGGAGACCACGCAATACCGCCCGGGTTGACCTGGCTATCACTTCTCGGATTGAGTAATACGAGGGTGCCGAGAATTCGACTGTCTTCGATGGCCAATTTGCTGCCGCCGCAGTCGATGATGTAGATACCTTCCTCGTTCGTCTCTCCATACGGATTGTGATTCGGACTGAGGACGCGTCGAAAGATCGTGCCGGCGGGCGGATTCGGCTCTTTGAGAACAAAATCGTCGACGTGGAAGCCGGTAGTCGTCCAGTGCGTTTCGATTCTCAGCTTTGCCGATGTCAGCGTTCCGGTCCAGGTCGGTGTGATGGTCCCAGTCAGGTGGGTGTAAAATAAGTTGCTCGTAACGAAGCCATAGACGGTATTCTGTTGCGTCCCCTCCCCTGTCGAGGTCGTTTCAATGATGATTTTGAAGTAATCGACCACACCATCAGTGGGGCGTACGCGGAAGGAGAAGTTGTAGGAAACTCCTTTTTCGATCCGGTCCTTGATGTCGTACGTGGCGGCGTCGGAAGTCGAATTCCGGTTATAGCAATACAGGTGACCGGCACCATTATAGGGAGTCCAGTCACCGCGCATGATGGAACAGCTGTCGCTGCCCCACAGGTCGATGTTCTGATCAAACGTCGAATTCTTAATGATGTTGGGGGCGACATCCTGGATAGAGTTGTAATTGATGTAGGTTCCCCGCGCCAGGTAGTAACTGAGAATGTCGTCCGTATCGGGAAAAGACTCCTGCGTAACCTGTTGCTCTTTGGTGCCGTAGTATGTTCCGCTGCCATCGATGTTATCAGCCGCTTCCACATCGGAAACAACACTCGAACCGCTCTGCGCGTCGAAATCATCATTCGTCGTCAGGAACTGATTGCAATAGACGTAGCTGCTGTTTTCGACAGTGATGTCATCCTGGCTGACGAGCGCCTTTTCGAGAAAATTGAATCCACGGTTAACCGGGGTCAGCGTCAATTGCGTCCGCTGCCGCGCGGCGCCAACGGTTCCGGTCGCTACCAGGACGACAGGTTCTTCCGGGTTGTCGGACAGGTCGCCATCGGAAGGGTCGTATCCTTCGATTTTGTAGGTTCCGCCGAGCAGCGGGACGTTTTCCTCCCACGTGCCATTCGGGAAGTTGTATCGCCAGTCGGAGTCATTTTCGATATCGAGCATGGCGATCCGCAGCGCCGATTGAGCGAGGAACCTGGCCTGACTGGCATCCATGGCGGACTGGTGGTTGCGACGCTGGACCCGCTTCACGACCAGCGCAGACATCCCCAGCAGCGAAACCAGCACGGAGACCATCAGTACCGACAGGTACATGCTCCCGCGCCGTCGCGATCGGAATGTCTGTTTGTGAATGGTCGTCAGCATCATGGCCCGTGAGTCGTGTCGAATCTGGAAGGGATTTCGGTATTTGATGATGTGAGATGTGATCAGGGATTGATCGTAATCGTGATGGTCTTGGTGGAATCCGCTCCGGAACTGTCCGTGGCAGTCAGGGTGACGGTCCTCACGAGTGTTGAACCGGTACCGTTCGTGAATGTATGGGACGGTTTGGAACCTTCGTCCGTGGTTCCGTCGCCGAAATTCCATGAATAAGTGAGTGGGTCACCATCCGGATCGGATGAATCGGTAGCGTCAAACTGCACCGCGACCGAACCTGTACCCGATGTCGGATTGGCGGTAGCGACCGCCAGTGGTGACTGATTCACAGACGGTTTGCTGCCCGTGCTCAAATGGTTTTCCGGATCAGGGATCGTATTGATCCAGGCTTTCGATTGCAGTACCGACAAAGAGCCAAGCTCTTCGCCGTCTTTGTAAACGGTAACAGTAATTTTTTTGAGACCCAAGTCGTCGTTGGTCGTTGTATCGGGATCGGCAGGGAGGACGAACTGAACGGTGACGGATCGAGTCCAGTCCGACGTCTCGGGAATCTCCATACCATCCTGATATTTGAGGGGGGAAGAAGACCAGCCGTGGTAGTCGTCGACATCGTCCCAGTTGATTCGCTCGGTTACGCTTTCCCCTGTCTCGCGCCCGAAGGAGACGGCGCCATCCGGTTCCTCGTACTCCATCTGAATGATTTCCGAAAGCAGATCTTCGGCGAACAGAATGGCCTGGGTCTGCTGCGCGGTATGGAATTCGGAGCGGAACGACGCCCCGACTGTCTGCAATGCCGTGATCAGCAGGATCGCAACCAGCAATGAACTTAACGACACTTCGACGAGGCTCATTCCAGAGCGTCGCGGCGTCGTCGTTCGTTCTGTTGGAAATGTGAGTATGCGCAACATGATAATCCGTCCGTTATTCTGAAACCCGAATCGACACGTAGTCGAATTCGGCGTCGCAGCCGGATTCGTAGAGCGAAGCGTATTTCTTTGAGGAGTCCGCCGCCACGCGCGTGTAGTTATAGTTGTCGAGAAGATTGCCCTGCACGAAAATCGCGTGATTCATGTCTTCCGGGCTGATGACGACGCGGCCTTCCAGGAAATCGAGTGGCAGGTTTTCCACTTTGACGATCTCCTTCCAGACTCCTGCGGTTGCCTGATGCTCGGCAATGAAAGTCTGCGTATTGTTCGCCTGCCGTACGGCCCGCAGTCGAAAGACTAAGGCATTCGAACCATCCCAGTCCGCATTGATCTGGAAGACCGCTCCCTCCCCGCCGGTCGTCGTGGCCCGCATGCGTACGACGATGGTGGTCGGTTTGATGAAGTCATGGGCGGGGGTTGTTCGCAGGACGGCGTCGTTTGCTTCCCAGACTCCGTAAGTCAGCGTGTCGGTATCGAACTCATCTCCATCCACCAGGCTCCAGTCATTGAGGTTATCGAAGTTGATGTCGGTTCCCAGGGGATCGCCATCGAAGTCAACCTCCCACAAACCGGCGAGCGATTCGGGAGAGTTCAACAGGGGAATCCCGGTACGCACGTTCGAGGCGGTGGAGTCGCCAATCTGCAGGCTGGCATTGAGACCGGTGAAGTAATTTCGGGTGACCGTCATTCCGGAGCCATTTTCCTGGTAGTAGGTGCCCCATACTTCGTGAAAGAGCAGTTCTTCGCGTTCGTCGTACCAGGACCCGCCTTGGTTATTCGACATGACGAGATGCAGATTGTCCTCACCCCGACTGTAATGGTATTTCGCTTTAGCGGCGTATGTTCCAGTAACATGTGCGAGCACTCCGCAGAGACGGTCCGTCGGCAAAAGCCCCTGGATCGTCGAAAAGGCGTATTCCTTGGTCCCAATCGTGCTGGGGAGTTCGGCCTCGTAGACACGAACCTGTTCCAGTACGTTACTCGTCGGGAGGTGAGAGCCGGTCGCCGTACGCATCTGCAGGTCGAACGCACCGTTGTCAGCGGCGTCGTCCTGAGATAGACCAAGTCGGACTTTGGAGACCGTCCACCCCTCCGCACTGGCCGGCAGGCTGGGCTCAAAATAAAAGCCGGGCCAGTTTCCAGACGAAACGACCAGCGTACGAGAAGAGGAGTAGGCCGTAATCGAGAATCCGCCGAGCAATTGTTCTTCGCTGCTGATGAGACTCGGTGGGAAGTCTTCAATGGTGGACCGGGTATTGTATTTCAATTCGAAATTCTCTACGGCCTCGACGACTTCCACCGGCGATCCATAGTTGAATTTCTTGATCAGCGGATCACCGGGCGTTCCGCTCCACTCGTAACGGACGACATCGGGGCTGTTATCACCGTCCATATCACGAACGACAAATTCGATGACCTTGTCCGAATGCTCGGAAAGGTAGATGGCGTTCTGGACATCATCGGTGATGTTATGCAGTACTTCCGTCGCGTTCAGAGTCGTCTGCAAGGTCTCGGATGGGGCGACCGCCTGACCAGCCAGGTAGAGGGAGGATCCCAATCCCATGACCAGAATGGAACTCGCGCCGATGCTGATGATCAGCTCGAGCAGCGTATAGCCTTTTCTGGAATGGAATTGTGACATGGTTTCTGCACCTGCCGAGGCGAGGTTATTGAGGTGCCGCCGGAATTCCGGGACTTCTGAACTGGAAGTAATGGCGAGTTGACGAACACCGACGATCAATTCAGTCCGCGATTTCAACTCGACCGGTAATGTCTTCGACCGTGATTGTTTTCGACTCACTACCACTGGTGATGGTGATTTCCAGGGTGCAGTCGGGGATACCGAACCCATTGAATGAGATGCTCGATCCGTCATCCGAATGGAGGAACGAGGTGATTTGAGTGTTGTGAGGCGATTCATCGAGCCACACCGTGTAAACGTCGGAAGGCCGGTTCATGCTCTTGAATGAAGAGAAGCTGTAAGAGTGGTCGTCCGTATTGAAGGTGACCGTTTCGGTGGCGTTGTTCGAACGG
>PABD01000185.1 GCA_002702685.1 Planctomyces sp. | reverse complement strand
CTGGTACCTCACCAACGCCGATGAAATTCAGATCAAAATGGCGCAGGGAGCAAAGCCGGGTGAAGGGGGAGAACTCCCCGGTCACAAGGTCAACAAGATCATCGCCGCCACGCGGCACTCCACGCCGGGCGTCGGCCTGATCAGCCCGCCACCGCACCACGACATTTACTCGATCGAGGACCTCGCTCAGTTGATCTTCGACCTGAAGAATGCCAACCCCTCCGCGCGCATCAGCGTGAAGCTGGTTTCGGAGATCGGCGTCGGTACGATCGCGTCGGGTGTGGCCAAAGGACACGCGGACAACATCCTGATCTCCGGTGACAACGGTGGTACCGGCGCTTCCCCGCTGACCAGTATCAAACATGCCGGTCTGCCGTGGGAACTCGGTATCAGCGAGACTCACCAGACACTCGTGATGAACGACCTCCGCAGCCGTGTTCGTCTTCAGACGGACGGTCAGCTGAAAACGGGCCGCGATGTCGCCATCGCCTGTATGCTCGGTGCGGAAGAGTTCGGCTTCGCGACGGCTCCGCTGATTGTTCTCGGTTGTATCATGATGCGGAAATGTCACTTGAATACCTGTCCCGTCGGGATTGCGACGCAGGACCCGGTTCTCCGCGCGAAATTCAATGGCATGCCCGAACACGTCGTCAACTACCTGTTCATGGTCGCCGAAGAATGCCGCGAAATCATGGCGGAACTCGGCTTCCGGAACATCAACGAGATGGTCGGTCGCTGCGACATGCTCGAAGTGAACGACGCCATCAACCACTGGAAAGCCGAAGGAATCGATCTCACACCGATTCTCACGCTCGCCAGGAAACCGCACGACAATGTCGACACCTACTGCACCCGGGAACAGAATCATGGCCTGGATGAAGTGCTCGACGTCGGTCTGATCGCTGACTGTCAGCCGGCCATCAAAGATCGGGAACCCGTTCGACTCGAACGTCACCTCAAGAACACGGATCGTGCCTTCGGCACCATGCTCAGCCATGAAGTTTCCAAACACCAGGGAGCGGGAGGGCTCGACGAAGATACGATCTACATCCGCTGCACTGGTTCGGCCGGACAATCGGTCGGCGCCTTCATGACCAAAGGGATCACGATCGATCTCGAAGGAGACGCCAACGATTATGTCGGTAAAGGTCTCTCCGGCGGTAAAATCGCGATCTATCCTCCGAAGGAATCTTCCTTCGTCGCCGAGGAGAATGTGATCGTCGGAAACGTCGCCCTGTACGGTGCGACGAGCGGCGAATCCTACTTCCGCGGTCGCGCAGCGGAGCGGTTCTGTGTTCGTAACTCCGGTGCGACCGCGGTGGTCGAAGGAGTTGGCGACCATGGTTGCGAATACATGACCGGCGGACGAGCCATCATTCTCGGGCCGACCGGACGGAACTTCGCAGCGGGTATGTCGGGTGGCGTCGCCTATGTCTACGATCCCGAGGACACCTTCCGGATGAACTGCAACATGGAACTCGTCGACCTGGACGAACTCGAGGGTGACGATGTGCTCGAATTGCGGGAATACATCACGAAGCACTTCGAGTACACCGGCTCGACCGTCGCCAGTTCGATTCTGTCGGACTGGGACACTGCCCTCGATGGATTCCGCAAAGTCATGCCGAAGGACTACAAGAAAGCCCTTTTGGAAAAGAACGAGCAGGAGCCGGAAGCTGCTGTCACCACGGCCGGAGGCCAGAAGTAGGCGAGCCACGTTTCAGGCTTGCCAGGTGAACGCGCTTCGGCGCGTTCACGCCCTCTCTACACGCGGATTCCGCTTTCACCACGCATAACACTTACACTGTGCTTCATTAACACTGTGCTTAGATATCAAAACGAGATTCACGATGGGTGACCCTACCGGCTTCAAATCGATTGAACGACAAATTCCGACTGACCGCGATCCGTTGCTTCGTATTCTGGACTGGAACGAGTTCCATGACCACATGAGCGAAGAGGAAATGCGCAGCCAGGGCGCGCGGTGTATGGACTGCGGCGTGCCGTTCTGTCATACCGGCGACCTGATCGCCAACATGGCGTCGGGCTGTCCGGTCAACAACCTCATTCCCGAGTGGAACGACCTGATCTACCGGAACCGGTGGAAAGACGCGCTTGATCGTCTGCACAAGACGAACAACTTCCCGGAATTCACCGGTCGCGTCTGCCCCGCGCCATGTGAAGGTTCGTGCGTCCTCGGTATCAATGAGCCGCCGGTGACGATCAAAAACAATGAAGTCGCCATCATCGATCGTGGTTTTGAAGAAGGCTGGGTCGTCCCCTGTCCTCCGCAAACACGTACGGGGAAGACGGTTGCCGTTGTCGGTTCTGGCCCGGCGGGTCTCGCCGCCGCCGCTGAGCTCAACAAAGCAGGTCACGATGTCACTGTTTACGAACGGTCCGATCGGATCGGTGGCCTGCTGATGTACGGCATTCCCAACATGAAACTTGAAAAACATGTTGTCGATCGCCGCGTGAAGATCCTCGAAGATGAAGGGGTGAAGTTCGTCACCAATACCGAAATTGGCAAAGATATCACCTCGGATCAACTCAAGAATGACTTCGACGCCGTCGTCCTCTGTACGGGAGCGACAAAACCTCGGGACCTGAACATTCCAGGCCGCGAACTCAAAGGCGTGCATTTCGCCATGGAATTCCTGCATCAGAACACCAAGAGTCTGCTCGACAGCACACTTGAGGACGGCAACTACATCAGCGCAAAAGACAAGGACGTTATCGTCATCGGTGGTGGTGATACGGGTAACGACTGTCTCGGAACGTCGATGCGGCATAAATGCAAATCACTCGTCAATCTGGAGATCGTCCCGCAGCCGGGTATGGAACGGGCACCGGACAATCCCTGGCCACAGTGGCCGAAGATCTTCCGCGTCGATTACGGTCACGAAGAAGCCGCCGCTGTCTTCGGTGATGATCCCCGTCTCTTCCAGGTTTCGACGCTGGAATTCATCGGCGACGAAGATGGCAACCTGACGGGCCTCAAAATTGTCGAAGTCGACTGGTCGAAACCAATTCCCGGTGGCGCCCCCTTCAGCCCGGTTCCCGGTTCAGAGCGTACCCTCAAGGCCGACCTCGTATTCCTCGCACTCGGTTTCCTCGGACCTGAGTCTCCGGTGGCCGAACAACTGGGCGTCGAATGCGACAATCGTTCGAACTACAAAGCCGATTACGGCAAGTACACGACGAACGTCGATGGCGTTTTCGCGGCGGGTGACTGTCGCCGTGGTCAATCGCTGATCGTCTGGGCGATCAATGAAGGCCGGGGAGCCGCTCGCGAATGCGATCGCTACCTGATGGGCTCGACCCAACTGCCGGGTTAATCTGATCTTCAACAGGTCACTTGACCATCTCACTTGAATTCCTGAAGCTGAAGGGAAGACGAATGTGTCTTCTCTTCAGTTTTTTTATCGGACCCTCGAAATGCGTTCTTCTTTCTTCTCATTTATCCTTATTCCAATCACGTTGTTCTCATTTATGACCAGCCGGGGTTACGCGAATGAAGCGAGTCCTCCCATTCAGGTCGTCGCGCACCGTGCTCATCATGTCGCGATCCCAGAGAACACCATTCCCGCGATACTCTCGGCAATTGCCATCGGATGTGATTATGTCGAACTCGATGTTCGTACGACCGCGGACGGTCATCTCGTCGTTCTGCACGATTCCTCCGTTGATCGCACGACCGATGGTACCGGCAAGCTCAAAGAATTGACTTTAGCCCAGGTGAAGTCCCTCGATGCCGGAATCAAACGCGGAGACAAATGGAAGGAGACACGGGTCCCGACTTTCCGCGAATGCCTGGAGGTCTGCCAAGGTAATATCGGCATCTATCTCGATCATAAGGACGCGGACATCCAGCAGGTCGTGGATATTCTCAAAGAGTTCGGCATGGTCGAACAGACGCTCGTCTACTGTTATTCGGTCGAGACAATCGTCCAATACAAACAACAGGCGCCAGGCATCCGCGTGATGACGGGACACCCGGATTCAGAAGAAAAGATCGAGGAGTTGATGCGCGAGGTCAAACCGGAAATGCTCGATGGAAATCTGAGCGACTGGACCGAGGGACAGGCCGTTCTCGCGCGCCAATTGGGTGCGGAATTGTGGCCTGATTGTCTCGGTGAGAGTGACAACGAAGGAGGGTGGCAACGGGCGGTCGACCTCGGTTCCACCGGCATTCAGTCGGACAAACCGGAAGATTTGATCGACTTCCTGACGAAACAGGGACGACGCTGATCTGGTTTATTGGAAGGGCCAGATCATCGGAATCAGAATAATCGCGATGACGCCCAGAATCAGGTTCAGCGGCGCGCCGATCTTGATGAAGTCGGAGAATCGGTAGCCCCCCGGGCCGTAGACCATCATGTTCGTCTGGTAACCGACGGGAGACATGAAACTGGCGGACGCTGACAGAACCAGCGCCATCAGGAATGGGCGGGAGTCGCTGTTATACAGACTCGCGATCTCGAGGCAGAAGGGAAAGAGCAGGACGGCTGCCGCATTATTGGTGATCACTTCGGTCATGAGAGAACCCAGAATATAGATCAGCGCCAGCGCCATCAGCGGTCCGTAGTTTTCTGTCAGCGAGAAAAGTGATTCCGCCAGCAATCGCGCGGCGCCGGAACTTTCCAGTGCCGCACCGACACCGAACGCCGCCGCAATCGTCAGCAGAACCTGCCATTCGATGCTGTTGCGAGCCGTGGCGCTCGACAGACAGCCCCCGGCAATCATCAGGAATGCGATCAGCATCGACGCAACCGCGATGGGCAAGAGTTCCGTCGACATCAGTCCGATCAACGTGATAAACAGCAGGATTGCCACCCAGGAACGATGGCGGCGGACAGAACGCCATTCATCGACGTTGCTGACGAGGTAAAACGCCGGGTCATGTCGGTACGCGCGTACGAAGTGCGGACGGACCTGGAGGAGCAGGGTATCCCCGGGTTGCAATTCAATATCACCAATCTTGCTCTTAACCCGATGGCCGCCGCGGTGTACGGCGACAACAGCGGCCCCGTATATGGCGCGGAAATCGGCGTCACGAATTGTCTGTCCGATCAATGGGGACGTCTGCGAGATAACCGCTTCGCACAACCGGCGGCGTTTCTGCTCCTCAGGTGAGACTTCGTAGCCCGGGTCGGTGGCAGGTACGAGGCCCGGAATATTTTCGAGATCGATGATACTGCTGACGACCCCGGTGAAGATCAACCGGTCTCCCTCCTGGATCACCTGGTCCGGGGCGACGGGACCGATCGTGTCGCCGCTCCGATCAATTTCGATGAGGAAGAGACCAGGGAGATGTCGTAAGCCCGCGGCTTCCACTGTCTGGCCAATCAACCGACATTGCTTCTGCACTTCCATTTCAACGAGAAACTCCCGGCGTTCTTCGCCCAGTTGTTCGATCAATTCCTTGCGGTCGGGAAGGATCTTCTGGCCGACGGTCATCAGATAGATAAGTCCGACGATGGCATAGGGAACTCCCACCCAGGCGAGTTCAAATAACTTCATACCGGGGAGATCGTTCTGTAACATCAATCCCTGCACCACCAGGTTGGTCGACGTCCCGATGAGCGTACAGGTTCCCCCCAGTATCGAGAAGAAGGAGAGGGGAATGAGCAACCGGGAAGGGGAGACGCGATGGGTACGGCTCCAGTCGAGCACGACAGGGACGAACATCGCAACGATCGGGGTGTTGTTCAAAAACGCGGAAAGCGGCACAACGAGTCCGGCGAGGCGCCCGAGCATCGCCCGATCGGTCTTGGCCTTGCCGAGATAACGGTGGCTGATCATCGACAGCACGCCGGTCTCCCGGAGTGCCGCGGCTACGATGAACATGGCGGCAACAGTAATGACCCCCGCATTCGCGAACCCGGCGAGCGCCTGTTCAGGCGTGATGATTTTCAAAGAGGCGAGAAGGGCAACGGCGCCAAGGAAAAGAATGTCCGGCGGGGCAATATTTCTGACCAGCGAGAAAAACAGAAGCGCGACGACGCCAAGCGTCACGTAGGGTTCGTATCCCATAGGGGCTCCGGCAGGGAAAGGGCAAATGAGCGGCGCCGACATTCTATCGAACGTCGTTCAACTCCATATATTGAGAGACCACCATTTTCCCTGGTTCACCTCTTTTTCGCCTCTCCCTCCCGTAACCGCGTTTACCCAGCAACTATTGCCGGTGTACAGGTTTTTTCTATTTGGAGCCGCCCGTTCAACTGCTCGGGGCGGAAACCATCTTCACCCCGTTGGAACTTATCGGTATCTTCCGCTCGCCCCTCCGCGCAATGAAACTCAAGATTTTCGCCCGTACCGTACGGAATTTCCATATGCCTCCCAAGTTGGACCAATGTCGACACTTGGCAGGCCGCGTCGTCTCCATCGGGGTAATTCTTCTCTTTCTGGCTGATCTGAACTTGATCGCCCAGGAGCCGGATAATCACGAACTCCGGTTGCGTCAGCTTGAAGAGCAACTTCAGTTGCAGATGAAAGAGATCAACCAACTGGAGGAAGCACTCAAACAGAGTGCGCACGCCGAACCTTCCGATTGGGGATCGGTGGACTACGATAACGGTTTAATTCTCACCCCTCCCGAGAACAGCAAGACGCCGTTCTCGATGAAACTCAATGGGTGGATCCAATTTCGCTACCATGGTTTCGACAGCAGTGTTAATACCTGGACCGACAATGCGGGGGTCGCCCGCCGCGTGGAGGATCGCAGCGCCTTCGATATTGAGCGGGCGCGGCTTGTCTTCTCCGGCCATGTTCTCGACGAACGTCTGACTTACTTTCTACAACTCGACGGGGACACCGACGGCGGTCACGCCGTTGACTTCTTCGACTACTACTGGGCGTGGGAATTCGACGAAGCGCTGTCGATTGAACTCGGCAAACGCAAAGTTTCCGCCAGTCGGCAGTGGTTGCTGGGCGCGCGGCATACCCGCTTGATCGACCGGCCGATGGCGACGGACTTTTTTCGCCCCGACCGTACCGTCGGCATCTGGGCGGTAGGGGAATTGCCCGTGAATATTCATTATGAATTAAACTTGGGGAACGGCTACCGTACATCGAATTTCTCGGATACCGAAACGGATGATCGGCTCACCTTCGCCGCGACCAGTTACATCGATCCACTCGGTGACTACGGCAGTGCGCTGGTTGACTTCAAACCTTCGGAAAACCCGCTCGTCCGCCTCGGACATTCCTTCGTCTATTCTCACAATTCAGGAGAGGACGACGGCGATCCTTACCTGGAAACGAACTTCCTCCGTTTAACAGATGGAACCCGCCTGACCGATCTCGGAGCGCTGGCGCCGGGTGTCCGTGTCTCCGAAGTCGATATCTACTACTACAGCGTCGATGCCGCGTTCAAGTATCAAGGTTGGAGCCTCGATGCTGAAGTCTATCTGGTCTGGCTGGAACAGCTGAAGGGGAACGGTCCTCTCCCCGTATCGGATCTCATGCAGCACGGCTATTACGTCGAAGGGGGCTACTTCCTCATTCCGGAAAAACTCGACTGCAACTTACGCTATTCCGAAATCGACGGCTTTTACGGCCACGGTCGCGAGATTGCCGGGGGTATCAATTACTATCCCCTGAAGACCGCCGCGATGAAACTCTCCTTCGATGTCACGCGCATCATCGACAGCCCGATGCAGAATACAGCGAGTGACATTTTCGTTGGCGACGATGGAATGCTCTATCGCACACAGTTCCAGGCTGAATTCTGATCCCATCCCGATCCTGTCCCCCACGGCATTGGGGAACGCCCGCGGCTTGCGTTTACGGGGTGATTCCGTACGATGGATTGATCGCTTGAATGTCGCCTTTGACGGCGCATACTCATCTGGATCACTGGGATAGGAATATCATGAAACATTTTCGCGTTTGGCTGCTGAGCCTCTGTTTCTGCGGGCTCGCTTCTGGAGTTCTGTTGCCGATGACTGCACACGCTCAAGACAAAGGTTTTGGCAAAATCATCCGTATGCACGATGCGTTGGACGAGATAATTCCCGGCGATGCCAAAGTCGAAAAACTCGCGTCCGGTTTCACTTGGGCCGAAGGCCCTGTCTGGATCGCCAATGGCGAATACCTGCTCTTCTCTGATATCCCACGGAACTCCGTCATGAAGTGGAAAGATGGAGAAGGGATCTCTGTCTTCCTGAATCCTTCGGGATACACCGGGCAGGTGTACTATGGACTCGAACCCGGTTCCAACGGACTCTCACTCGATAAAGATGGGCAATTGCTTTCCTGCGAACATGGCGATCGCCGTGTTTCCGTCCTGACAAAGAACGGGGGTAAACGCACGCTCATCGACAATTACATGGGGAAACGACTCAATAGCCCGAATGACCTGGTCGTCAAATCGAACGGGGACATCTATTTCACCGATCCGATCTACGGTCTGCCGGAACGGGCAAACGATCCCCGACGGGAACTCGACTTCTGCGGCGTCTACCGCCTCTCTCCCGATGGGACTCTCACCCTCTTGACCGATGAAATGACGCGACCGAACGGGCTGGCGTTTTCGCCGGATGAATCCAAACTATACGTCGCCCAATCCGATCCCGATGCGGCGATCTGGAAAGAGTTCCCCGTACACCCGGACGGCACCCTGGGCGAAGGAAAAGTCTTCTATGACGTGACCAACGAAGTCGGCAAGAAACCGGGACTGCCGGATGGTTTGAAGGTCGACGCGAATGGCAATCTCTTCGCAACCGGCCCGGGTGGCGTACTGATCTTCTCGCCGGATGCGACCTTGCTCGGCGTAATCGAAACCGGCGTCCCCACCGCCAACTGTGGGTGGGGAAATGATGGCAGCACGCTGTACATCACCGCCGACTCTCATTTACTCCGTCTGGAAACCAAGACCAAAGGCGCCGGCTGGTAAGCCTGATTCGGGTAAAAAGCGAGATCCTTCGCGCGCTGAACACTGGGATCCCACCCATTCACGCGCGAAGCGGGCTCTTCTTTCCGTGGCCCATTCGGCCTCGGTAGCCCCATATTCATTTGCGCGCTGATTTCCGGCGCGCTCGAGTTCATCCTGACGACGTTACCTCCATGGAAATTGAACCTATGAACGACTCTCTCTCTCGACGTCAGCTTCTCGCAACGACACTTGCTGTGGGGGCGGCCGCCGCGTTTCGTCCCATGCCCGCTGTCAAAGCCGACCAGAAAGAGGGTGGCGCGCCAAAGATCGCGGGGTTCACGAAATCGTTTCAGGATTGGTCCATCCCCGAGGTCTGTCGACGATTCAAAGAAATCGGACTCGACGGGCTCGACCTGACCGTGCGAAGCAACGGACACATCAATCCCGATAAAGACAATGTGCACCAGGAACTGAAACAGGCGGCTCGCGTCGCGGGAGATGCGGGTGTTGAAATCCTGTTCCTCACGACCGACATCACCCGGCCTGACGCCCGCGCGGAAGAAGTTCTCGCGGCCGCGGAAGCAATCGGCGTACGGCGAATCAAGTTGGGCTACTACAAGTACAAAGGATTCGGAGATCTCAAAAAGCAGGTCGACGCGGTGAAGATGCAGTTGAACGAGGTCGGTCAATTGTGCGCCCGGTACAACGTTCTTCCCTGCGTGCATATCCATTCCGGCGCCGATATTCCCTCCGATGGCTTCATGCTGTACGAGTTGCTGCGGGACATCGATCCTGGTCACGTCGCCGCTTATGTCGATTCCCTGCACATGACGCTCGAAGGTGCGCGCGATGGCTGGCGGCAGGCACTCGACCTGCTGGCCCCCTGGGTGGAGTTGTGTTCGATCAAGAACTTCCAGTTCAAAGAGGAAGGTCGTGACGAACATGGGCAACTGCAGTGGGACAACTTTAACTGCCCCGTCGCCGATGGCATCACGCCGATGCCGAAGTTCATGGAAGTGATGAAAGCGATCAACTTCAGCGGCGTCTACTCGATGCACAGTGAGTACAAGGGGGGCGGTTCCTTCAAGAATCTTTCGACGGAAGGATGCCTCGCGCAAACTGACGCGGATCTCAAGTTTCTTCGCAGCATTATGTAGTCGGCCGCATCACAGAATCGTCCGCATTTGATGCCTGCTCAGGCATCGAATGCTTTCTGCACGGATGCTTTCATTTTCTCGAGCCCCTCCCGGGCAACGGCTTCCGGATCACGGGCCCAATAGGTGGGATTGAAGAGTTCGAGCGAAAAGGTGCCACGGAACCCGACTTCGTGCAGCGTGTGGAAGATGTCTCCCAGCGGGGCAACGCCATCACCGGGGAAGACACGGTCTTTATCGCTGATCGACTCGCGCGGAGGATCGGCGGGGTAGTCATTGAGATGAAATACGTGGATCGCCTTGCCGCCGAGCATGTGGAGCGTGTTGAAGTCGGAGCCACCTTTGTAGATGTGGTAGACGTCGGGGAGGAGGCACGCCGCCGGGTGGCCGGATTCCATCGCCACGAAGGTCGACTCTCCCACGCGATGCAGATTTTCCGAAAAGCCCCAGACTTCCAGCTGCGGAACGATTCCGAATTGCGCGCCGATTTCCAAAATCGCCCGGTACCGCTCCGCCGCCTGCAGCAGATCGAGTTTGGGACCGTTCGTCGCTCCCGTCGGGGGTGCTGCGATACGGGTGCCGCCAATCTGCTGTAGTTTGTCGAGATCGACTTTCAGCTGTTCGAGTCCGGCTTTCCGTTCGGCTTCGTCATCGACGATCCAGCGGGCAAACCCGATCGCGCTGTCGACCGTGAGGCCCGCGTCGTCGATGCGTTTCTTCAGGTCGGACAGAGAGCCGCCGGAAGCTTCGTACTGGTCGAGCTGACGAATCCAGGGTTCGATCCCATGGTAACCCAGCTTCGCCGCGAGATCGATCTCCGCTTCGATGCCGATATTCTGCTCACGAATCGTGCTGGTATTCAGGCAGTAACGAAAATCGTCTGCAGAAGGCTTGGGCATCGCAGGTTGATCGGCGGCTCTGGCCTTCGGACTACCAGGTAATAATGCACCGGCCATCAGGGTACCTCCTGTTGTCAATAACGTCCGGCGGGAAAGAGAAGGGGAGGGGGAATCGTTGGTCGACATCAATGGTTTTCCCTGATGATGCAGGAGGGGCTATGGAATCGGGCCACTTATCTTATAAGGGATCCTGAACCCCTCTGAGGGTCTGCCTCGAATCTTTAACTGCGGATTCGAGAACAGCCCCAACCGGGTTTCAGGATAGGTTCTGAATAAAATTCAACGTCCGGTCGACTCGACCGACTTCTGTTCGCGCTGATGCAGCATGAACGCGGTATTCAATTCTTCGTGGGTAATTTTCCAATGCGGGTTGTCGTCCGTATATCGCTGGCAATGATCGACAAGCAGGCGGTGCAGAAACTTGAAGAGATGCCGCGGGACGCGCAGCTGGGCGAACATGCGGATCAGTTCATCTCGTGAAATATCGTCGCTGAACCAGTCCGAGATCGTGAGCGTCGAGACTGGACCTGCGGAATCGGTCGCGCAGGCGCGGATGCGGTCATTGGCGACGTCAAACAGAGACTCCCCCGTCCATTCGAGCGACATAATCATATTCTGTTTGTCGAGCCGTGAGCGTTCGTAGAACTCGTCCTTCTCCCGGTTCAGATAATAGACGACTTCCGCGGGCAGCAGCATCTTGAAGCCGAGCCCGGGATGTTTGAGAAACTTGTTGTCGAACATCGGCCAGAGCAGATCACGGATTCGCTCCGCATTGCCGTTGATGAGGTGTGGTTCATCCATCCGGTCGACCAGCACGACGATGCTGTTGAAACCGAGCGTCTTCAGGATCCCCTGGAACTTCCGCAGGAGTTCGTACCTGTCGTCACTCCGATCTTTATAGGGCATCGGCTGTCCCTGGATTTCATCCCGGGTGAAGCTGCTGAGCACTTTGCGAATCAGGTTGGGGGAATGATCGAAAATCCGCATCTGTCGTGATACCCGCCAGCCGAGCCACCAGAGACGGACCTGCCGCCAGAGGTACGGCAACCAGAAGACGAGCAGGGCCGCGCCGAGACCCAACCACCACCAGTACGTCAACTTCTGCACGCCGTACCAGAACAGGGTGACGACCATAACGACGGTCAGAATGAGCGCGATCACCCAGTCGAGGTTCGATTTCCAGCTTGGAAACTTGAGTTGCTTCCGCAGATGATGCCAGCGGGTTTTGTATGGTTGATCGTGTGAGTGATTGTAGAACGCGGCCAGAAGCAACAGATCGCGTTTTTCCAGGCGAGACAGCCGGGTCAGCTTGTCCTGGTCGAATGCCTGTTTTACGGACCCGTCGCCAGCGTGCGATCCGGTGATCGTGTTGAGCAGGTGATTCACACCGATCGAAAGAATGCCGTCCATGTGATCCCACAGTCGCCAGTAGGAAATCACGCGCTCCGGCCGACGTTTGCGACCATGCAGCCGGTCACGGAAGGTATCGAGGTAGGGATTGAAGTCGTCGTATTCGAGAATGAACACTTTCTCTTCCGGATGTTCTTCATTCCATTTCTGCAGTTCCTGCACGATCTGCAATCGGAGCGCGGTCTTACCCGCCCCCTTTTCCCCGAAGACCACCGACGTGGAAGGATGCTGCGGATTACCGAAGATCTTATTCCACGCAGGATGATGAGTCGCCGAGAGACAGAACCGCTGAAAGATATGATCCGACTGCGCATCTTCCTCGGCGAAGGGATTCTCTTTCAGTCCGTGATGTTCCAGAAACTGTTGTACTTTCATGGATGCAAATTCTTGGCTGCGTTGTTGTTACTGATCGTCCGGCATGGCGGAGCCGCGTTCCGGGCGAGGGGGGTGTAGCCTCATTCTGAAAGGTGTCGCGCCGAAGTAAAAGCGGCACTGCGGCTCCCTCCTCAATTTTGTTTGATAATCTGGGCAAACGAAAGCGATTTTCCGGAGGAACAATTATGTACACCCGTCATTTGCTGATTCGGCAGGCATTTCCAGACAAATCCGAAACGGGATCGATCCAGCGTCGACTGACAGGGACACCGTCGTTTTCGAAATCGCTGTTCACTTCTTGATTGACTTTTTGCCCCGGTCGGGTAGGATCGTCGCTGACTTGGGTGCTCGCGCTGCTTGTTGTGGCGCGAGAGAATAGGGAAAACGGTGTAACTCCGTTGCGGTCCCGCCACTGTAACCAGGTACGAACGCTACCGGGAACTGCTATCATCGCCGATGACGGCTCGTTTCCAGAACCACTGCTGAAATAGACTCGAAATCCACTCGAGCTCAGCGGGAAGGGGTAGTCAGTAGGCTGATCTGGAAGCCAGGAGACCTGCCCAGAAGTCGTTATCGGATCAACGGTCTGTTCGAGGCAAATAGCGCTTTCCCGTTGATACTGGCCCCGCTGATGCATGCCGCACCGACGTGAGGATTTCGCTCCGACGTGTGCCATAACAGCGTGTTTGTGGGCCGTTATCTCGTTGTCTGTCGCCCTTTGCCGGGAACGCCGCGATCCAGACCGGACGAGCGCGCCATCGCTTGCTCCCCGACAACGAGGTATTGTCATGCTGACTCGCTTACTGAAATCTGCTGCGCGCTCGGTACGCGCGCACCAACGACCGGATCACCGGAGATCGGCCTTTACGCTGGTTGAATTGATGGTGGTGATCGCCATCATCTCGATTCTGCTCGCGCTCCTGTTACCCGCCGTGCAGAATGCCCGCTCTGCCGCGCGGCGCACCGTCTGTCGAAACAATCTCAAACAGATTGTGCTGGCCTGCCATCTGTATATGGACAATTACGCGGGCTGGTGGCCCCCTGCGGCGCCGGACTCGCATATCGGTGCTGGCGGTACCACCCGCTGGCATGGAGTTCGCGAAACGGCGGATAACAGCACCGAATTCGATTCCCAGAAAGGCCCGCTCGCGCCGTTTCTGGAAGGCAACGGCGCCATTAAAAAATGTCCCGAAATCGGCATGTTCAGCGACATCTACGAAGATGACGGGGCCTTTGAATCCGGTTCGGGAGGGTATGGATATAACGATGCCTATCTGGGC
The DNA here is from genome assembly GCA_002702685.1 of Planctomyces sp. GTDB lineage: Bacteria > Planctomycetota > Planctomycetia > Planctomycetales > Planctomycetaceae > Polystyrenella. The sequence continues at coordinate 201 of PABD01000185.1, read as the reverse complement.
GGAACGGACTGGAAAAACACCTATCCGCAGAACCTGATGGAACCCGCACACATCAACGACATCGATAGCCTGCAGCGGGTTGTGGCGTTTTCTGACGCCGCATTTGCGATTACGAGCCCTGGGCAGCCGCAACCCCATCTCATCGAATACGGGTTCATCCATCCTCCGTTCTGGGTCGACAACTGGACGCCGACGTTTTCG
>PABD01000184.1 GCA_002702685.1 Planctomyces sp. | reverse complement strand
TGGCGAAGCAGGTGCGGATCGGAGAAGGAGAGCAGGGTCGATTCAGGCGTGGAGGAATTCATCGTGGTGTCAGGTCGTTTTCTACTGGTTTGAGTCGTGATATTTAAACAATAAGGGCGATTGTTTCGCGCGGTACAGGCGGCAATCGCCAACAGCATCGCGGCGAGGCACTATTCCGCGATGCAGGCGAATTCGCGGAGGGCCGCTTGGGCAACCGGTTGCGGGCAGGACCAGACGAGGAAGAACATCGCTTCCCGGACGAGGCGTTCGGCCGGATGACCTTGCACGAATCCCCGCCCCTTGGTTGCCGTCAGCGCGGCCTGACTTGAGCGGAGTGCGAGCGAGTTGGCCTGCTGCCGGATCGTGGCGCTACTGTACTCGGGATCGTCCGGATCGACTTCTCCCGAGTTGGACAGCCACATCTTCCGGGTCAACTCCATACGCGTCTGGTCGAGCGAGTTTAAGATACCCTCGAGATCGGGCCGCCTTTCGGCCTCTTCGCGAATCAGGTTGATGGCGGTGCGGGACAAACCGACGGCGAGGGCCGAGGTCGTCAACGATCCGGTGCCGCCACCGATGCCGAGCTTCATCACCTCAGGTACAGGTCCCGCGATCAGCGCCTGTTCGGGAACTTCCACGTCGGCGAGTTGCACCAGTCCGGTTTGCGAAGCGGTCAGTGCCAGCAATTCTTCCGGTTCATCACAGCTGACTCCGCTCCGCGCGGTGTCGAGCGCAATCAACACCTGACGTCCGTCCTCGAATGTCGCCCCGGTGACAATGCAGTCGGCAGCGACCGCGGCAGTCACCCAGGGAATGGTTCCATTGAGGAGATAGCCATCTTCAGTGGACTTCGCCGCGACAGCCGGATTGGCAAGGTGTTGTCGTGATGTCGTCAGATGCGAGATCCCGACCGTCGCGTATTTGCGACCAGCGCAGAGATCGGGAAGCCACCGCTGCTTGAGTTCCTCATGTTCGCAACCGGCAATGCGCTGGCAAGCGCCGTTACGTTGTGTCAGGACGAACGTCGTGCAAAGACAGGCGGATGCGAGTAACTCGTAACCGAGATTCAGTTCCGCGGACGACAGTGCGGAGCCACCGTATTCTTCGGGGATCACCCAACCAAGGACTCCGGTTTCGGCAAACCAGTCGAATTGCTCCTTCGGCCATTTGTTCTCTGTCGCATTGAGTTCTCCCGTCTTGTCAGCGAGACGCGTCAGCAGCGTCTGCCAAGCGGGGGAATCAAAACTCAATGCGGGGTCGGCGAACGAAGACATAAATCCAACTTCAGCAGGGCGTGGAGAGATCAGAACGGCGCGATGTGGAGAACGGTCCGCGCGCGAAACAGTTCTCTCATTTTAGAGAACTCGGCCCACGGCCAACAAGAATGGCTTCGCGCTATTGCTGGTTGTTCCAGTTAAAAATCGCTGCAACCGGAATTCAGGTGGAAAAAGTCTTCAAATAAATCGCCTTGACGTTTTTCCAGCGGAGGCAGGTTTTGCCCGGCACTTTGACAGCATAACCGGAATTCCCGGTTCCTGCTTTTCCCTGAGGCCACCGATTCCGTCGGTTTGAATCAAGGTTGCGCGCGCGAAGGACGTGTCGCGATTGGAAATCTTCCCATGGGGGATTTAAGGAAATCAGTTGGAGCAATCTGTCTGCAGAAAAAGTTCATTGATTGATGCAGATTCGAGCAGAACGAATCCCTACAGGCGTCAAAAGTTTCGTGATTCTAACCTTGTTCTGGCTAGGTAAGTTATGCCGATTGCCGTCGCGTATTTCAAGTCGTGAAAAGTCGTCTTCCGATGGTGAGATGTGCGGAGAACAGATGGAGCGATCTCCGGTCGGCTTTAGAACCAGCCCACGGATGTCTTGCTGCATCACTTATCCACATCGACAAAAGAATAGCGACTACTTATGACGACCAAGTGCCAAACTTTGATCGCGTTCTGTATCGGAATGGTTTTGATCGTAGCTACCGCTCCCCTGATGGCCGAGGATGCCAATCCTCGATTGACGCCACTTGTTCGAGCTGTGCAGCGCGTGAAAACCTCCGTTGTCAACATCCATACAGAAAAGACGAACTATCCCGATGAAGCACTGTTCGCGGGAGACAAACCGCGTAAAGTCAGCGGGATGGGAAGTGGGATCATCATCGATCCCCGCGGTTACATTGTAACGAACCATCATGTCATCAACGGAGTCGACCTCGACACGCTCCAGGTTACTCTTCACGATGGCAGTATGTACCACGCCGAGATCGTTTCGTTTGACAGCAAACACGATCTGGCCATTCTGAAAATCAACTCTTCCGTCGAACTGCCGGTCATGCCGCTCGGTACCTCGTCGGACCTCATGCTGGGCGAATCGGTCATGGCCCTTGGTAACCCGTACGGTTACAAGCACACCGTCACCGCCGGTATCGTCAGTTCTCTGTCGCGCGACGTTGAAGTCAACGAGCATCAGACCTACGAGAACCTGATCCAGACCGACACCAGCATTAACCCCGGTAACAGCGGCGGCCCGCTGGTTAACATGCGGGGTGAAGTGATCGGTATCAACGTGGCGATTCGCGCCGGCGCTCAGCGCATCGGTTTTGCGATTCCCATCGATGACGCCCGCGTCACCATTCGCAAGCTGCTCAGCATCGAAAAGCTCGACAATCATTCGCACGGTCTGATCAGCCGCGATCACAAAACTGCGAGCGAAAAAGAAATGATCGTCGAAGCGTCGAGCGGACCCGCCCAGCAGGCCGGTCTGAAAACGGGCGACGTCATCGTTTCGGTCAACGACAAACCGGTTCTCGACGCGGCCGACTTCGAGCGTTACCTGCTCGGACATTCCGCTGACGAGTCCTTCCGTCTGGTTGTTCGCCGTAACAACGAACAGCGGGAGATGGAACTGCAGATCGGTGCTTCGTCGTCGACCCGCAGCCTGCCCGTCGATAACAGCGTCGTCTTCCAGAACGTCTCCGCAAGCGACGATCCGATCTGGATGACCCTGGGTCTGCGTCTCATTCCGACGGCGGTATCCTCCGAGCGTTACCGGGGCGGAATGAAAGTGGTCGATGTCCGTAAAGGAAGTGCCGCCAGCCAGAACGGAATCCGGGCGGGCGACATTCTCGTTGGTCTCCACAAATGGGAGACGATCAACTACGACAATGTTTCCTACGTCCTCGAGCATCCGCAACTGGCGAGCTTCTCGCCGCTGCGATTCTTCATTCTTCGGGGGCAGGAGACGCGTTACGGCAACCTCCAGATCTCGCCGACCGATCTGAATGCCAATGTCTCCGCTCAGACGACCGCCCAGACTGCGGCACGCTGATAACAGAATGAGCCAGATCAGACCGGGGAGTTGTCGTCAGCTCCCCCGGTCAGACGGCTCATCGACAACAATGCAATACGCTCCCTGGCAAGCCAAGCTTTTCCCGGACTGAGTGCGGGCAGAAGTCGCTCAAAGTGGATAAAGAGTAAAAAGAAAAGGGACCCGCTTCTGCAAGTGAAGTGGGTCCCTCTTTCTGTTTCATTATCGTTAATCGAGCATGGCTCCATATCAACTGTGAATCGCATCTCAGTTGTTGGCGGCGTAGGCTTCCAGTTTTTCCGCTCCGATGCGGTTGCAGAAGTCACCGAAGCTTTCGCCGTTACTCCGTTCTTTCGCGTAGTAGCTGAAGAGAGGAGCACACTCGTTGGCGATCTCTTCCATCGGCACCATGTCTTTGTAGAGGAAGGCTAATCGGTTCCCGATGGCGTTGCCTCCGAGGAACAGCGTGTACTTTCCTTTGGCTTTGCCGACGAGGCCGATATCGGGGTGATACGGTCGGGCACATCCGTTCGGGCAACCGGTCATATGCACGGCAACCCGTTCACCAGCCAGTCCGGCTTTGTCGAGTTCAACTTCCAGCGAATCAATCAGCGAAGGAAGAGCCCGTTCGGATTCCGTGACCGCGAGTCCACAGGTCGGCAGCGCGGGGCAGGCGATCGAATACCGACGCAACAGCGACAGTTCGTCGGCCATCTTGATGCCATGGCTGCGGAGAATCTGTTCGATGTCAGCCTTGTCGTTTTCTTCGATATCACACAGCAGCACACCCTGCAGCGCCGTCAGGCGGCAGTTCATGTCGTATTTTTCGAGAACGGTACGCAGACCGGTTTTGATCTTCAGGTCCCCTTCGTCTTTGACGCGACCGTTTTCAATGTTAAGGCCGAGGAACCATTTGCCGTCCCCCTGCTCAAACCAGCCGACGTGGTCATCGACTTCCGTCACTTCGACGTCGCGGGGCGGGGTCAAATCGCCACCGTAATACTCGGCGACTTTCTCGCGGAACTTTTCGATTCCCCAGTCGGCGATCACGTATTTCATACGGGCGATCTTGCGGTCTTCCCGGTTACCATAGTCGCGCTGCACTTTAACAACGGCTTCCGCCACGGCGACGGTTTCGTCCACAGTGGCAAAGGCCAGCGGCACGCCGAGGGCCGGGAAGGTTTTTTCTTTGAGTGACGGGGTGGTGCCCATGCCGCCGCCGACGATGATGTTGTAGCCGACGATCTTTTCATCTTCGACGATCGCCAGGAACCCCATGTCGTTCGTATACAGGTCAATGCAGTTGTCGTCGGGAAGCGCGATGCCCATTTTGAATTTTCGCGGCAGGTACCGGTCGCCGTAGATCGGTTCTTCCACCGGTTTGAATTCTTCGATCTTCGTTTTTTCCCCTTCGCCATCTTCCAGCCAGATTTCGCAGTAGGCGGTCGACTTGGGGCGGAAATGATCAGCCAAGGTGTCCGCCATCTTCTGCATATCGTCGAAGACAGAATTGTTTTTGAACGGAGCGGGGCAGGCGATGACGTTACGGTTCACGTCGCCACAGGCCGAGACCGTCGAAAGGCCGCTTTCGTTGATCGCGCGGATTACCGCTTTCAGATGCTTTTTGGGAATCTCGTGCAGCTGGAATGCCTGGCGAGTGGTGATGCGGGCGGTCCCGTTTCCGTATTCGTCGCACAGATCGAGATGCGCCAGGAACTGTTTTGCGGTGACTTTTCCACCCGGCATCCGGCTGCGCAGCATCATGCTGTAGACTTTGCCCTGCTTGGTACCATCCGGCAGTTTTTTGTTTCGTTCGTCGCGGTTATCCTGCTGGTAGGTGCCGTGGTGCTTGAGCAACTGAATCGAGCCTTCACTGAAGGCCGGGTCGTCGTTAGTCAGCTCCTCGGCGATCGTTCCGCGCAGCTGGCGGCTTTCCAACTTTAATTGTTCCAGTTTGCTGAGCTGCTGCACTTCTTCCGACATGAAATAACCTCGTGGAGATCGAAATCGATGAAAATGAGAGGGGCGGGGGGGTAACCCCGGCAAGGGGGGCTGTGGACACATGTTCCGTGGTCAGCGCCATGAAATTCCGGGCGATCGGGCGAAACGGGAGACATCCGAACAACAGTGACTTTACCGAGGGAAGGCAAGAGTCGGGTAAGTTCAATTTATTGAAAATCGGGGTTCAGAGTCCAGCCCGAGATACGCCTCTAACCCCCTTGTCGCGGTGGGTTTTCCGAAATCACCTGCGATCGGGCTGAAAATCTGATATCTATGTACTCTTGCGGGGGTGAAATCCCTGCCAACACAGCGTTCGCCTGGGGGGATTCGCCCCGTCCATGGCGAAAAACTCCCACCACGCACGGATTTTTCGAGACATCAGCCACGTATGACCGACTCAAACGAGAATCCGCCGCTATCTCACTGGAGCGACAAGGCCGTTCTCTGGTTCGGTCGTGGTTTTGGGGCGGGCCTCGCGTGGGTCGCCCCGGGAACGTTCGGGACGCTGGCCGCCTTTCCCCTGATCTGGCTCCTCAAATGGGCCACAGGAGACGGGGATCTCGGAATTACCTTCTATTATACGGTGACGCTTTTCTATTTTCTCGCGGGGATTCCAATTTGTCGTCGTTGTGAGGAACTCCTGGGGAAAGCCGATCCCGGCGAACTCGTCATCGACGAAATTGCGGCGATGCTGCTCCTCTTCGGGCATCTCGATCTCACGCGATTGAATATCGTCACCGGCTTCGCCTTCTTCCGGCTGTTCGATGTACGGAAGCCCTGGCCCGTCTCCTGGGCCGACCGACGCAAGGATCCGTTGGGGATCATGCTGGATGACGTCTTCGCAGCGGGTTACACCCTGATCTGTATCTGGCTCACGCAGAAATTCATTGGTCCCGAGATCTTCGAACGCTTTTCGATCTTTTAAGCGACCCCGCGTTCCGCCCCCATGCAGAGAGAGGGCGACTGTTGTAGAATGATGGTCCTCTTAAAGAAGGATTCGATTTCTTCTCTCACGCAGCTTTTTTCACCTCGACATTCAGGAATCGATTTCGTGGCGGCTCATATCATCGATGGCAAAGCGATAGCGGCGGAAACCCGGGCACAACTTGCGACAGAAGTGGCGGCCTTCAAGAATGAGACAGGCGTCATTCCGCATCTGGCCGCCATCCTTGTCGGCGATGATCCCGCGAGCGCTGTCTACGTTCGCAATAAAGAGCGCGCGTGTGAGAAAGCCGGAATGAAGAGCACGCTGCATAGGTTGTCCGCCGAGACAACACAAGCGGAACTGCTCGATCTCATCGCCCAATGTAATAACGACGCTACCGTTCACGGCATACTCGTGCAATTGCCGCTGCCGAAGCAGATTGATGAACAGACGGTGCTCGATTCCGTCACGCCGCTTAAGGATGTCGATTGCTTCCATCCGGAAAACGTCGGACTGCTGGCACAGGGACGGCCCCGGTATCAACCCTGTACGCCCCGCGGTGTGCAGGTGATGCTCGAGAAGTCGAACATCGAAGTCGCCGGAAAGCATGCCGTTGTTCTGGGGCGGAGTGAAATCGTCGGCAAACCGATGGCGATGTTGCTCGTGCAGAAAGGCCCCGTCGCCAACGCCACCGTAACGATCTGTCACAGTCGCACGGCGAACCTGCCCGAGATCACTCGTCAGGCGGATATCCTGGTGGCGGCCATCGGCAAACCGAATTTCGTGACCAACGAGATGGTCAAACCGGGCGCTGTGGTCATGGATGTCGGTATCAACAGCGTCGATGGCAAACTGGTCGGCGATGTTGACTTCGACGCCGTCGCCCCCATCGCTTCCGCCATCACTCCGGTGCCGGGCGGTGTCGGCCCGATGACCATCGCCATGCTTCTCGACAACACCCTCACCGCCGCCCGCCTCGCAGCGCAATAAATGAGCGAAGGGTGGCCAGCCGATCTCGATAGAGTCGTCTGGGTTGCGTCAGCAACACATAAGCGCTGAATGCCATTCGACAGCAGAGTTTCTCGACTCTCAGATCAGGAACGTTCCACACCTTTGTGTGCCTGCGGCACCCGGACCACGCTTGCGCGATTGTCTGGGCCACCCGCCATCCGGCTATAGCAAATTCCAGATAACCGTAGCGCGTTCTGGCGGCGTAGCCTGCTGCTTTCAAAGGCTTTTCGGGTACGATAGCCGCCACACTTATCCTGGACAGGATCTAATTCCTCGCATTTCCGGGCTGGTGATTGTGCTGACCTGGGGGAGTGGGTATCGTGGATAATTGCTCACTGTTGTCCAAAGCTCACTTTCATCCAGCGCCCGCCTTTCCTTTCTCCGCCTGGAGGTGCCTTTATGTCCCGCCCGGTAATTCTCGCCTGCGCCGTCGTCGCCCTGCTCTCAATCCTTACTTCTGTTTCGATTTTCGCCGAGGACTGGTCTCAGTTTCGCGGACCGAATGCTTCCGGGGTTTCCACGGAAAGTGATGACCTCCCGGTCGAATTCTCGATCGACGATAAAGTGCTCTGGTCGGCGGAAGTCGGCGAAGGCATCGCCTGTCCCATCATCGTCGACAACCGGGCCTACACGACGGCCATGACAGAACCGCGGGTGTTCTCTGTCTTCTGCTTCGACGCTGCGAACGGGGATGAACTCTGGCGGCGTGACTTTGAAACGGGAGAATTACCGCCGATCATGGCGCCGAACAAACCGGCGTCCTCGACTCCGGCGTGTGATGGGGAACGTGTCTATGTCTACTTCAGCACGCTGGGGATGATCGCGCTCGACGCGGAAAGTGGCGAGGACGAATGGCAACTTCCCGTGCAGAAACCCTGGTACCTGATGGGCTGGGGGGCGGCGCATTCTCCCATCGTCCATGGCGATCTCGTAATCTTCAATCAGGACGACGATCTTGCTCCCTTCCTGATGGCTGTCGATAAAGCCAGTGGCTCACCCGTCTGGCGCACCGAACGCCCCGATATGCTCGCCGGTTACGCCGTGCCTCTGATCTGCGAAGTCAATGGACGAACGGAAGTGATCGTCGCCGGCACGGGTAAGATGAAGGGTTATGACATCAAGGACGGCAAGGAACTGTGGACCTGCAATACCCTGTTGCGCACGATCATGACCACGCCGGTCGTGGCGGACGACTATGTGTACGTGTCGACGCAAAGTTACGGAGATACCGAACGGGTCCTTAAGTTTGCGCTGCTTGAATGGAAAGATACCAACCAGGACGAGAAGCTCGAAAAATCCGAACTCGATGAAGCCTTCTGGGAGAAGTTTGATCGTGGAGATGCGAACAAAGATGGGTTTCTCATCGACGATGAAATCGATGCCGCGTTTCAATCACCCGATAACATGGTTGGCGGTGGTAACATCATTCAGAAAATCAAAGCGGGGGGCGACGGCAATGTCACTGACTCGCACCTGGTCTGGAATCTCGATAACTCGGCCCCTTCGAATATTTCCTCACCGCTGGTCATTAACGACATGATCTTCCTCGTGAAGAAAGGGGGGATCGCCGCCTCCTTCGATCTCGATAAAGGAGAACCTGTCTGGAAGCGGATGCGGCTCAATAACTTTGGCAACTATTATGCCTCCCCGATTGCGGGAGATGGCAAGATCTACGTGCAGGGAGAGAACGGATACCTGGTCGTCGTCGATCAGGAGGGCAAAGGAAAAGTGCTCGCGAAGAACTTCATGGGCGAATCGGTTATTGCGACCCCGGCGATCGCCAACAACAGGATTTACGTCCGCACGCTGACCGG
>PABD01000183.1 GCA_002702685.1 Planctomyces sp. | reverse complement strand
TCGGTTTAAGAGGCTCTGAATCGAGACCGATTTGCTCGAAAAGTGCGTATTTCTCCCCCCAACTGCCCATTTCCCGCTTTAAAAATTAGGCATGGCAAAATTTGGATTTGCGTAAGTCACCCGCTTTCAACATAATGAACAGACTGGGTTTACAAATGTCCGCCGGTCCAGCTGGCCTTCCCAAGACCTTCGATAAATCGAGGTTCGTGGCAGCCGGATCGACTTTGTAATAGTTCTGATGCCCAGCCCTCTTTCAGTCCTGTTTTCGCGTACGTCGCGCGGATGGTTCTCGTCCCTGCGTTTCATTATAGTCTCTGGCGGAGGTCCTGTTCCGCCATTCTGTCCTATCGAGTTTTTCTTCTTCCGCTGCGAACAATCACAAACAGTGAGGCTCAATCATGGCTGCTTCACGTTCTCCCGAAAACAAAACGGCATCTCCTTCCGCGCGCTCTTCCAAACCGAATGCCGGTCAGAAGACGCCCTCCGATCAGACACAGATCGACACTCTCGGAGCGACCGTTATCGGGCCAGTGGATTCCGTTTCAGAAACGAAACCGATCATGCCGGAAACACCTCCCCCCGCCAGGACTGCACCCGCTCGCGATAACACCAGTTCCAAGTCCGGAAACGCCGCCGCCGGTTCGGGGAAAAAAGCGACCCAGCTGGGCGACTTTCGTCTGCGTAAGCGCCTCGGCAAAGGAGGCATGGGAGAGGTCTTCCTGGCGCAGCAGGTCAGCCTCGATCGCCCCGTCGCGATCAAGACGCTTTCCAAAGAGCTCGCGAAGAAGCCCGATTTCGTCGAGCGGTTTCTACGCGAAGCGCGCTCGATGGCCCGGTTGCATCACCCGAACATCGTGCAGGTCTACGCCGCTGATTCTCACAAGGGGATCAACTACGTCGCCATCGAATACATCGACGGCTGCAGCATGCAGAACTGGATGGACCAACTGAAGCGGCTCTCCGTGGCCGATTCGCTGCATATCGTGCTTGTCGCCGCGGAAGCGCTCAAGCAGGCTCATGATCTCAACATGATTCACCGGGATATCAAACCGGATAATATGCTGGTGACGGCCCGTGGTATCGTGAAAGTCGCCGACTTCGGTCTCGCCAAGGCGGTCGATGAAGATGTGTCGATGACCCAGAGTGGCACCGGCCTCGGCACACCGCTTTACATGGCGCCCGAACAGGCCCGCAATGCGAAACACGTCGACCTCCGCACGGATATCTATGCCCTCGGTTGTACCCTGTATTACTTTTTGACCGGCGAGTTGCCCTTCAAAGGAAAAGACACGCTCGAATTGATCCTCGCCAAGGAACAGGGCAAATTCAAAAGCGCCCGCCAGATCAATCCCGAGGTCCCGAGTCGACTTGATCTCATGATCGACAAGATGCTCGCCCGCGACCCGAAAGACCGTTACCCGAACTGCGCTGAACTGATGCAGGACCTCGTCAGCCTTGGCCTGCATTCGCCCTCACTCAGTTTCGTGGACGGCGCCGTCGAAAATGTGGGGATCGGTCATCCCAGCAGCATGGGACTCGCCAGCCGTGCCGCCACGACTCAGGCTCCGGGTGGACGAACCCTGCCGCGGCAGGCCGCCTCCGCTCAGACTCGAGGTGGTACCGTTCCGGGGTACACGCCGCCGAACTCCGCTCAGGACGCGCAGCAGGCAGAGTTCTCCCGCACACTCGAAACATCCGCCGGGAAAATGTGGTATGTTCGATTTACGGACGCTCAGGGCAAATCGGTGATGAATAAGTTCTCGACCGATCAGGTCCTCAAGGGGATCAAGGCGGGCATGTTTGACAAACACAGCCGTGCCCGGGAAGGGAACAAGGGACAGTTCGTTCCGCTCACCCAGTTTGTCGAGTTCCAGGCCCCCATGCATCAGCGAATCGCTCAGGATGTCGCCAATCAACGCGGTCGCAACACCGCTCAGCAATACGAGCAGCTGGCGAAACAGTACGACCGCCAGAAACGCTGGAAATGGGTGAAGAACCTCTTCCAGGGGATGTTCAGCGGGATCAAGTTCATCATCTTCCTCGCGTTGGTCGTCGTCTTCTTCGCTGGACTCTGGGTTGCCTTCCTGTTTAGAGACGAAATCATGACTTTGTTTGGTGGATAATTCCGCCAAATTAAGGATCTGTCGTCGTAGATCTCCAAGGCTGCCTCCAGCGGAAACGGTGTCCTTTAAAATTCCCCTCCCATGTCATTCGCTCTTCGCCTAAAATCAGGGGATGTCTCTTCCTCCGTGCTTCGACTCCAATGACAGGGCTGTTTTCAGATTCATGAAACAGATACTTCGGCAATTTACCGCGTACCTGCTTTCGTTTGGGTTTCTGCTGCCGACGTTGGTATTGGCGGATGAAATCCGGCTGGAAAACGGTATGTTGCTCCGCGGCGAAAGTAAACTGCTGCGCGGAATCGACAATCAGGCAGCTCGCCCGTTGCAGGCGGATGACCCCGTCGACCTTAACCAGAACGATGCCGGGGGGTGGAGTTACAATCCGATCGTCGAAATCAATGACGATATCCGGAAGTACTTTATCTCCGATGACATGGTGGCTGCTGACGGGATCAAAGTGCAGAAAGAGCTTCTTTCGGCCTACGACATCTTCAAAATTCCGCAACCCAAATCGGCGATAAAGTCGATCCGCCTCAGTTCATTCCGAGGCGTCGGCAAGGTCACCGGCTTCGATGAACGGGGCCAGCGGGAAATGATCATTCACACCACGCAGGGTGAGGTTCCCGTCATACAGGGAATTACTTTTCTGCATCCGCGCTACGTGAAGGTCGAGGGTCTCAACTACGATTGGAATGTCACCCTCAGTACCAAATCGATACCGCCGGATGTGCTGAAGGCCCTGTTGATCTCGGCCGGTGACATTAAAGATCCGAAAGTGCAGCGTTCCATCGCGCGGTTTTACCTCGACGCCGATCGCGTTTACGAGGCGTACGCATTTCTCGACGAACTCGATCAGCAGAATCCCGCGGGTGCCAAAGAGTACGAAGAAGTTCGTAAATCGGTTCGCGAACAACTGGCGCAGAAGATATTCAAGGAAATCCAGAACCGCCGCCGGCTGGGGCAGTTTGAACTTGCGTATCAGGCGGCGCAGGTCATGCCCCGTGAGGATATCCCGGCCGAATTGTTGTTTGAGATCGACCAGTTTCTGAAGCAGTACGCCACCGATCACGAACGGATGGATTCCCTTCCTCTGACTCTGGCCGATCTGCAAAGCAAACTATCCACGCGCGAGCAGGATGCCGCGCTCAATCTGATCCGCAGGATTGTTTCGGAAGAACTCTCGCTCGCGTCGCTGGCGCGGTTGAATTCGTTCTTTGAGCTACAGGCCGACGCCAGTCTGCTTCCGGAACAGAAACTGGCACTCGCCTATTCCGGCTGGTTACTCGGTTCTGACGCCGCAATTGACGATCTGCAGGTGACGCTCAATCTCTGGGAAGCCCGCTACCTGATTTACGATTACCTGCGGGCTCCCGAACACGATACGGAACTCGTACGCCAGATCGATGCTCTCGAAAGTATCGATGCCCCGCGCCTGACCCGTCTGCTCGAGAATCTCCCCCCCGTCCCGGGTAGTAGCGCCATTACCGGTGCGACGCAGTATGATCTCCGCTTGATCGATGCCCAGGGGCAGGCGATGTCCTATTCGGTGCTGACGCCGCTGGAGTATTCGCCTTTCCGGAAATACCCGGTTCTGATCGCCCTCCCTCCTACAGGCGGCGATCCGCAGCTCTTCCTGGAATGGTGGAGTGGGAATCAGCAGAATGCAGGGGAGACCTTACGGCGGGGGTATCTGCTCGTTGTGCCGCAGTACCACCTGACTCAGGGGCTGGCTTACAACCACAATCTGATTGAACTTAACCGGATCCATGACACGTTGATGGAAGTCCGTCGGCAGTTTTCGGTCGATTCCGACCGGGTCTTTGTCGCCGGCATCGCGGACGGAGGGGATGCGGCGATCGATTCGGGCATTCTGCACCCCGACCTGTACGCCGGCGTCATCGGCATTCGCGGAAAACATGCCCCGGACGCGATTCACTACTGGCAGAACGGCAAGCGCCTCCCCTGGTATCTGGTGGGTGGCGAATACGACGGGCGTCAACCCGCCATCCTGCAGAAGATGTTTCTCGGGAACAGTAACCTGATCTACGCGCAGTATCCGAATCGGGCATCCGAGTGGTATCGCGAAGAACTCGAACAACTCTTCGACTGGATGGAGCTGCAGAAGCGGAATCTCGATCAGCTTGAAGTTTCCTATGAAGCCTTCGCCCCGCAGGATGAAATCAAAGTCGACTGGATTGAATGTCGTGGACTTGAAGCACGGCTGACGAAGCTCAGCTCACGCCTGAGAACGATCCCGCTGGAGGCGAAGCTGACCAGTCTTAAAGGGGATAACACCACGCTGCAGGTGACGAAGTCTCTCGGCACCGGGCACACGTTTTATATCTCGCCGCGACTCCACGACTTTGATCAGGAACTCGTTCTCAAAGTCAAAGGGAGCACGAAACTGCGCGAGTTCATCAAGCCGGACGTGGAAGTGATTCTCCACGACTACCGCACCCGCTACGACCGCGAGCAGATCTACTGGGCCAAGTTCGAATTCTGAATTGGGCGCGAGTGAGTCCTGCGGCAGTCGATTACTCGCCCTGAACCTGCTTCACCAGTTCCGACATGCCATCGATGATTTCATTCTCGATGGAATCCGCCCAACGCATGGCGGGCATCCCGTAGACCATCATCGAGCTGTGCCCTTCATATCCCAGGCGGTGCTTGTCCTCATCGAGAACTCGCAGCGATGGAATATACGCGGGGACATCATTGCAGTAACCGGCGACCCAGATGTCATTTCCAAACATCTTCTTGAGAACGAGTGCATAGTCGACGGTGACCTCACCGCCGATGGTGAGCCAGAGTTGCTTGTCACCCAGTTCCCACGCCTGCAGGGGCAATGGGTAAGAGGTGATGAACGCATCCCCGGCGTTCATTTCGTCGAGTAATCGCTGAGCCCAGCGTCGCTGGTATGAGGCCCGTTTTTCGTTGTTGGCAATTTCTTCGAGCTCCTCCCGTGACGGGGTATCGGCCAGTTCCAGCTGCGCGAAGTGGTGACTCGTCTCCAGCTTGGCGGGAAGAGTTGTCAGCGCGTCGCTGTCGGCAAGGACTTCATCAACTGCGGTGGCAAGTTTGTTTCCGTATGTCGTGAGCAGCGCTTCTTCTCGTCTCGGGATCGGGTTCTGATCGCCGCCGCAGCCCATGTAAAAGAGGGCAGCGACACCAGGGTGTTTTTCCTCGAAAGCAGCCTGTGCGTATCCGGCGTAGTCGCCATGCCAGAGATTGTCCCCCATCACCGTGTTATGGCAGGCATAACCGAAGACTACGGCCGTCAGTTGATCTTCCGTGTCGTAGATCGCAAGGACCGGAACCGCGTGGTCAACGGGGCCATTGAGCTGTTCGCCGCGTTCCCGCACTTTGGGGACTTCCGATTCCACATTCTCACGCCGATTAACGGCGAAGTCGGTCGTTCCGTTGCCTGCCTTCAGACTGGCGGGGGCAAGGTTATCGAGTGCTTCACCGGCAATTCGCACCAGGGTGGCTTCCAGTTTCTGTGAATACTCTTCGATGTACTCCGACTGACCGGGGTTTTCAGCAATGGGGTAAATGTCATGCAGCGCGCCGCGTAAGACGGGGCCACTGTGCGTGTGGGAGCTGTTCAGCATGATGTCGGCCCGAGTCAGTAGAAATCTGGACTCGAGTTCGGCGCAGACATTGTTGTAAATGGTCTGCGGGATACCGAGGAGGTCGGTGCTGTAGATTACAGCCCGATGTCCGTGATCGTCCTCGATCGCCAAGACCTTTACAAACAGATCCTGACGCGTACCTTCCGCGGGGGCGGTACGCCCACCGTACCCCGCCATCCACATGGGTGTTTCCGGGGTCGCTTTGGCGGTCGCGATACCCGCTTTCCAGCCCGCGACGGCACTGGCAGGACCCAGCGCGATTCCACACACGATCAATATCGCGAGAAAAGGTGTCACGACAGAGGGAGCAAGCAGACGAAGGAAACGGGAACGCATCATGGAAAAGTACTCAAGCTGTAAAAGTATCAAAATAAAAATCGGTTGAATCAGCGGTGGCCTCAGGGACTCGTTTTCGCCGGCGCAGAAACTTGTTCGACCAGCTGACGGATGCCTCCCATGACGATCTCTTCCACATTCGGCAGGAAAGGAGTCGGGGTAAGCTGATGCACGATGCCTGTTCGACCTTCGTACCCTCCCTCGATCAGAATGCGCTGCGACGGGAGGTAGGCGAAGACATCATTGTTGTAACCGGCAACCCAGACCATCTGACCGCCGAACTGGAACTGGCTGAGTCGGGCGTAATCGAGCACCGTCTCGCCACTGACGAAGATAAACAACAGCTCATTACCGAACTTCGCTACGTTCAGCGGACAGTTCTGGGTGAGTTCGACCTTACCGTTGGTTTTAAGCTGGTTCAGCAGGTAGTTTGCCTTGCGGGAATAGATCGACTCTTCTCCACCCTCTGCCTGCTTCCGCAACTCGTCGAGTGGCGGCAGCGGTTCGAGCTCGAGCGTCACGTCCGTAGCGGCGACTTTCAGATCGCCCGTGATGGCGAGTTGGGGGCCTTTGAGCGAAGTCAGGACCGCATCGGCAAGTTCGCGACCATGTTGTTTAGCATAGTTGAGTCCATTTGCCCCGTGGCGTGGATAAGGATTCTGATCGCCGCCACATCCCATCACGAACATCGCAACGGCGTCCGGATGTTGCTCTTCGATGTCGTATTGAGCGAACCCGGCGTAGTCGCCACAGAACTGGTAAAACGCCAACGTGGTGTTGTGGCAGGGATATCCGAACAATACCCCCCGCAGTTTCCCTTTGGGCCCCGTCACCCGTAAGACGGGGACGGTGTTGTCGGTGATGCCAGCGTCGTAGCGGTCGTTGACGATATTGCCATCTTCGGTCGGAAAGCGGCGGCTCTTACCGAAGTACGCGGCCGATTGACTCACACTCAGGTGAGCCGGTTGCAGCGCTCCGAGCGCTTCGCCGACGATCTGTACCAGTTTCGGTTTCAGCTGAGTGTCGATGTAGTCAACAAGGTCGGCCTCGGCCTGATCGGGTAAGCGGTGGAAAACTTTACGTTCCGCGCATATTTCCGGCGCGCAGTGTGTATGTGACGCATTGATGACGAGCGATTCGCGACCAAGCTGCCACTGAGCCTTCGCCTGCTCGAGCACGTGGTTGTAGATTTCGGGCGACATCGAACCGAGGTCGGTGGTGACCAGGACAAATCGCGTCCCGTCAGGGGATTGAAACGCGGCAGCTTTGGCGTACAGGTCGTGGACTTTCCCTTCCGCAGGATGATCGCGATGACCATACCCTGACAGCCAGACCGGTTTTTTCGGAGTGATGACCGTTTTGGAGAAACCGGCCTGCCAGTCGGCCGCGAAAAGTGGACCGCAAACGATGACGAATAACATGCAGAACAGGGTGCGTGACAACAGTCGAAGCATGATTTCCTCGGTGGGGGCGGGGGAGGGGAGACTGTGGGGGTGGCAGGAATACTTAAATTGAGTTTATCAGCTGCCGGAGGGAGACGGAATGCATAAACAGGGGCTGCTGCGTTGAAATCTGCTGCATCACCGCAACATCACTTTCTGAACGCGGTTCCAGAATCACCGCAAGAAATTCGCCTTCATCGACTCGACAGAACGTGCGGAGACACAGGACGAGTCCGGTTTGTGAGGAAACAATCTCCCGTTGCACATCTGCGGCCGGGGAGCTAATGGTCCCGATTCGGTCCCCCGTTTTCACAAATGCGCCGAGTTCCACCTCAGGAATCCACAGGCCACTCATGGGGGCGGGGTGTTGAACCTGCATATGTCCCGCATTCTCGCGATCATCTTCGATCGTCAACGTGACAAACTCTGATGCTGTGCCCGGATCGAACCGGGGAGGTTCACCGCGCAGCATTCCTAATTCGTGCAGCACGTTCAGGCATCCCTGCACATAAGCGCGCACCCCGCGAGGAGAACAGGTGCCGCCTCCAAGGTATTCCGCATAAATCGCTGGCACGAGTGCATCGCGTGCGACAGAAAGCGAACGTCCTTCGAGACGGGAAGTGGTTCCCCAGATAATCGGCAGGCCAAAAGCGCGCGCCATCCGCCGCGAGTCCTCGAGAACAGCGGAATCGGGGTGCAGCATGTATCCCGCAAGTGGATAAACAGCAATGCGTGTTCCGCCGGTATGAAGATCAATGAAGTAATCCGTGTGGTTGATTTCTTCGCTCAACTGGGCGGCGATCTGCTCGGTGACCGTGCCATTTGGGGAACCGGGGCAGGTTCGCGCCAGATCTTTTTCGTCCTCGGCGACGCGGTTCCCTCGTGCGAATGCCGCTTCATTCACAATCGGAATGAGGGTGACCTGACCATGGAGCTCATCGGAATGCGATTGAAGATATTGCGCCACGCGCTGTGCCGCCACCATCGGTTCGAATTCATCCCCGTGAACTCCTCCAACGATCAGCAGACGCGGGCCCGCGTGCGGCCCCTTGATTTCGATTTTGTGAAGCGGCATGGCCAACCTTTGATTCTCAACTGGGGGGCGT
>PABD01000182.1 GCA_002702685.1 Planctomyces sp. | reverse complement strand
TCCTTCGACCTGTTCGATCTGTTCGCCCAAAGTGTGAAAGCTCGTGAAATCCATCGGGGTGCCGGCAACGGGGGCCAGTTCTCCCGTGGGAATCCCGGTCGCATCGACAGGGATGTAGCGATCGCAGTTCAGCTGCAGTTCATGATCGAGGATGGGGCCCGAACCCGCACCGGCAAGATTCCAGTAGCAGTGGTTCGTCAGGTTGAGCACCGTCTTCTTGTCAGAGGTCGCGGTGTATTCGAGTTTCAGCTCATTCTCGTTATTGAGGGTGTATGCAACGGTGACCGTCAAACTGCCGGGATAACCTTCTTCGCCGTCGGGGCTGTTGTAGGTGAATTCGATGCCGACATGATCGTCTTCCTGAATCTCTTTCGCCATCCACAACTTCTTGTTGAAGCCTTCGTCCCCACCATGCAGGTGGTTGGGATCGTTATTCGTGGCGAGCGTGTATTCCTGACCGTCGAGTGAGAACTTCCCCCCTGCAATCCGGTTCGAATATCGACCGCAAATGCTGCCGAAGTAAGGCGGGTTCTGTTTGTATTTCGTCGGGTCTTCGAAGTTGAGTGTCACGTTCACCGGTTCTCCGTCAGGTGTCGGCAGGAGCACGCGGGTTACTGTTGCGCCGAGATTAATCAACTCCACCACCATGCCATTGTCATTCGAGAGCATGTACCGGACGATTTCGTCGTCTACCGGATCCCGTTGCAGTGACATGTCGAAGCTATCCTCGGGTGTTTCCGTTTCAGTAGTTTCATTTGTCGTCGCCGGGGATGCGGACGGAAGATCCTCTTCCTGTTCCGGACCGGGACACCCCGCCAGCAGCAGCACAACAATCATCAGCAGCCATGGTTTGTTCGAATTGAGCAACGTCACGTCCGGTCTCCTTCAGACTGGTGAATCAGGGGGTTCCATCAGGCGGCCAGGTTTTTTACCGATCAGTGCAAAAGCACGACAGGTTCAGGGGGACCCCGCTCAGAGGAGGTCGCGAAAAAACCTGATTACCAGCTTATCATCCCGAGTGAACTTCGCAACCTTAGCTAAGGAAACCACTTACAACATACAGAAAATGAGCGGGTGAGCGGGCCACGCCGTCCATCGAGCGCCACAATGCTCTCGAAAAACCGCGCGGATTTGGGCTTCGCGGCGGGACGTGATATAATCTAAGGTGCTTTGTTTACAAAACTTACATCGTTCCACGTAAGAACAGGGGCAGAGTTTCCTCACTCACAGGACTCACGGCGCGGCGGCGAAAATCGCTTAATTTTCTCCAACGGGGTGAACCGGCCGCTCGTAAGTAAGAGTGAATTAAGGAACTCTGATTTATGCGAACTGTGGCTGACCTGAATTCCAAAATCGATCATCCGAAACCACTCGAAGGGGGCATGAACGATGCGCGCCTGGTGGAAGAAGTACGTCGCGGAAATTCGGAAGCGTATGGAGAACTGGTTGAACGTTACCAGCAGCGATTGCTGCGGGTAATCCAACGCTTCATCTCCGATTACGACCTTGCCCAGGATCTCGCTCAGGAAGCTTTCATCCGGGCGTACGAAAAGCTTGATCAGTTCGATCCTTCGCGTCGTTTCGGTCCGTGGTTATTCCGGATCGCGGTCAACCTGACGATGGACTATCTGCGAAAGCTCAAGCGACGTGGTCGCTGGATGCTGTTCTCCGAAAGTCCTGCCGATCAGGCTCCCGATCCCTCCATCGAAGACCCGCGGGAACATCATGATCTCAGTCAGGAAGTCCGCGCAATTCTGGAAGAGATTCCAGAGAAGTATCGGACCGTACTTGTCCTGCGTGACCTCGAGAATTTCTCGACGTCCGAGATCGCAGCAATCCTTGATCGAAAAGAAGCGACAATTCGCTGGCGACTGGCTGAGGCCCGTAATCAGTTTCAGGTGATCTGGAACAAGCGGATGGCCGAAGGTGATGATCAGCCCTTAATGAACCCCTTTTCCGAATAGAATTCTTGCTCCATCTGGCAGGGTTCACCCATGAACATGACAAAACATTATCAAACCGAACTCGCTCTCCTTGTGGGAGACGATCTGTCCGAAGCGGAAGCCGTCGAAGTTTATCGGCATCTTTCTACCTGTCCTGAGTGTCGCGCGCACTTGCAGAAACTGAGGAAGTCTCAAAACGCCCTGAGCGAGTACGCCTTGGAGACGAGTGCGTCTCCGAAAGTCGATCTGCGAGCGCGGGTCCAGAAGTCCTTACCGACGCCGGCACAGATTCAACGACGTCACCGGATCCTCCACAACTGGGCACCAGCTGCGACCGTGGTTGTAGCCTGTACGTTACTCTTCATGGTAATGAGTCCCGAACAGTCGACGCCGACGAACAACACGGGACATGTAAGTGCTCCGTCGGGTGGCCGAATGCATTCGATCCGCGACGATCGAGTCACCTTCGATCAGAAGCATCTCGACGAACTCACAAGACCCGAGCATAAATCAATGCGAGGGATTCCGGAATTGCCTCGCTACCAACCGAGCGATAAGGTGAGGCAGATTGAGCCGTTTTTCGTTTACCCTTCGAATGGCCGAAACTGAATCACTGAGTGAAAAGATAAGATGCTACCCTCTGAAAAACGCCGGCACTTGTGTCGGCGTTTTTTATTTGCGCGTTCCCCGTGAGCTCGCCGCTCAGTCCTGCAATTTCAATTGCAGCGGCACTTCGAGTCCATGCTGGTCCATCAACTCGGTATTGCCGAGCAGTTCCGCGGTGGCCCCGTCGGCGACGAGTTTTCCGTTATCGATCAACAGGACCCGGTCGCACATGCGTACGACGATATCCAGATCATGCGTCGCCACGAGTAACGTGCGGTTTTCTCGCAGCAATAGATCAACAAGTTGATTGCGTGATCGTGGATCGAGGCCGGTAAACGGTTCGTCCAGCGCAAGCATTAACGGCTCACACGCAAAGAGCCCGGCGAGACAGGCCCGTTTCTTCTGTCCATACGAAAGCTGACTGACCGGACGGGAACGCAACGCAGTTACGTTTGCCGTCTCCAGCGCCCGATCCACCCGTTCCTGAATCTGCAGAGCGCTCAGTCCGAGTTGTTCGGGACCGAAGGCGACATCCTCCTCGACGGTAGGACAGAAGAGTTGATCTTCCGGATTCTGAAACAGCAGGCCGACCAGTCGTCGGATCGAGTCAACCGTCGCGGCGGTGACAGGTTCGTCGTTCAGGTAGACGGAGGCGTCACGCAATCTCGGTAAACGCTCCGGCAGCAGCCCGTTCAAGTGCAGCAGCAACGTCGATTTCCCGGCGCCGGACGGACCAACGAGACCGACCCGTTCGCCTTTGCCCATGGTGAACGTCACTTCCCGCAGCGCTTCGAGCCCCGAGGGGTAGCGATAGTTCAAACCCTGGACACGCAGCAGGGGAGTGGAGGGGAGGTCGCTGTTCATGAAGAGTGACCTCTCCAGCCCCGGGCTTTCATCGCCTGGTAGATCCGCTCCGCGCGATCGAAGGCGCGAATCAGAACGGTGGCGATGATGTAGGCCGATGTTCGCCACGCCGTGATGAGCGAGGGACGCGTGAAAGTCCGCGCGGCACGCGCTTGCTGTAACGTTTGTCGCTCCGTTGACAACAGGGACAGGTAACGAAGCATGAAGGCGAGTGATTCCACCAGAAAGACAGGGAGCTTCCAGGCACGCAGCACGCGCACCAGTTCCAGCGGTGCAAGGACGGTCGTCAGCCAGACTGTGGCAAGGAAGGCGAGCGTTCCCCGTTCGAAGATGATCGCCGCGCGCCACCATCCTTGTTCAAAATGGTGGGACAGCGGAAAAGTGAGGGCGACGGAACCGAGGAACAACAGGAACAGTGGCAGTCGCGTCCACCAGAATCGGAGGAGCGGGGGATTCCGAATCAGGAGCAGCAGTTCGACGGCCAGCACACCGCTCCACAACGGCCACCAGGCGAGCGGGATTGTGACGGCCAGCAGAATGAGTAGCAGCGCCGCGCCAAGTTTCAACGACGACGCGCGCAGTGCTCTGGCAGGGTAGGTGCCGCGACCGGGTCGCGGTTCATTCACCGTCCGCCCCGGACAAAGCGGGTTGCAGCGGGATCAGCCGCCCCAGCAACAGGGCCAGCATCCAGACGGCAATCACGCCCGCGGCCCCCGCGAGACCGACCGAAAGGGCTTCCCAGTGAGCAGAGACCCAGGGGATTTCGTAGTCACTGAGCAGGCCAAAGAGCGAGATGGATTGACGTTCCGCAAGTCCCTGCTGTTCCACGGCCGCTTCGAGTCCATCGGGCGAAGCGGATGCCCAGGGGGCGAGCAGAAAGGTGACGGCCAGCGCACAGCCGAGTGTTGTCAGGGCAAAGCGGCGTGAGGGGATGGCCGTGGGGGCTGCCGCGGGCAACGCGAGCAAATCGGGACGTTGCTGCGAAACGGCTTTTAATACAAATAATGTAATGAAGGCTTCCCCGATTCCGATCACGGCGTGCAGCGACAGCATGAGCGCCGCGAACCGGCCGAAGGAGAACTCACTCGGGCTTACGGAGAAGTAGAGCTCGACGCACAGCAGCAGCGCGGCGAACATGACCGTCAGCCAGGAAGCGGTGATGGCTCCGGCGGCCGTTCCTTTCCAGTTGTCCTGAAACCCGTTTTTGATCGCGACCGAGCAGGCGTATCCTCCCCAGGCGCCGACCACACCCATATGCAGCACATTCGCGCCGAGCGCCAGGATGCCGCCGTCAGAAAACAACAGGGCCTGAACGAGCAGGACGAGAGTCATTGCGAGACAACCCGCCCAGGGGCCGAGCAGGACACCGGCGAGAACGCCCCCCATGAGGTGCCCAGAGACGGGCAGCGAAAAGACCGCGAGCGGAAAGTTGACCATCTGGCCTGCAAAAATCAGCGCGGCAGTGACGCCGGTTAACGGAATGAGCCGGTCGTTCCGCTGCTGTTTGACTTTATGAAGACTGTAACCGACAGCGGTCGCCGCGGCGGCTCCCGTTACAAGGCAGACTTCCGGTTCCAGTAACCCGTCGGGAATATGCATGAATCGCGAATTTCCAGAAAAGACAGAGTCGAGGCGGGGAGACGACGACCATCTGCCGTCTCCCGTTTCAACGCCGTTACTTTAGTGTTCGCGAGGGCGTTTTGCAATTACCGGCGCGAGGGACGGTCCGTTATTGGGCGTTCGCATCGGCTTTAGCCGCCGTCTGCTCCGGCGGCAGTGAAACGGCTAGATTCAGCTTCTCCAGAAGAGCATCCTGCAGGTAGAGGTCGCGGATCAGGATCGGGTTCTGAGGCCGATTCGCCGGGAAAATGACCGTCAGCGGAATGCTCTTGCTCTCGAACTTATCAAGCCAGAACGCGATCTCCTCATCGCCGTCCGTATAATCAGCGACGAGCGGGACGATGTCGTGCTCTTCGACCAGCTTGTAAGTCGCGGGGGTGTTCAGCGCAGTATTCTCCACGACTTTACAGTTGATGCACCAGTCGGCGGTGAAGTCAATCAGTACCGTTTTGCCTTCACTACTCGCTTCCATCAATGTGAACGTGTTGAAAGGACGCCAGGGGAGCTCCGACTCGTGAACATGGGTTGCGGACCGGTAAGAATAGAAGGCGACAGCCACCGTAAGCGAGATCGCCGCGACGCGGTTCATCCAGTAGGTCTTCTTCGACACCAATGTCGCGGGCGCCTGACCGATCATCCAGAGTGAGAAGCCGAGCACCAGCAGTACGAACATCAGCGGGACGCGGAACTTCTCTTCGACGTACGTCAGGATGAAGATGACGGTCGCCAGTAGAATAAATCCGGAGATTTCTTTGACACGGACCATCCAGGTTCCGGGCTTCGGCAGGAATTTGATTGCCTGGGGGAATGCACCCAGGATCAGGTACGGGGAGGCCATACCAAGTCCCAGCATGAAGAAGGTGAGGTAGGTCACCATGATCGGTTGCTGCGCGGCCCATGCGAGCGTCGTTCCGAGAAAAGGTCCGCTGCAGGGAGTTGCGAGTACCGTCGCGAACACACCCGTAAGGAAGGCGCCGGTCAAACCGTCCTTCTGCTGGCCGTGAGCAGAACCGACGAGACCGGGAATTGGCAGTTCATAAACACCCAGTAGGCTGAGCGCCATGGCAAAGATGATCGAGACCATCACCATGTTGAAAGTGGTGCTCTGGAACAATCCACCCCAGGCGAGCGATGCGAGGCTGATGAGCGTGGCGAGGATCATGAAAATAGAAATGACCCCGGCCGAGTAGGCAATGTTCAACGCGACAATCCGCGAACGGCTCTCGCCGGCCTGTTTGACGAAAGAAAGCACCTTGATCGCCAGCACCGGCAGCACGCACGGCATGACGTTCAAAATGATTCCGCCGAGGAAGGCGTAGATCATATACATGCCGAAGCTGATGGAGCGGATGCTTTCATTTTCATTCAGGCGAATCTCGTCAATGAACTGTCGCACTTCCGGCGGAAGATCCTCGAAGCTCGCAGGGAAGTCTGCGGCCACTTGCTCGCCCGCGACAGGCAGCGTGCCGAGTCGGAACTTGAACGTTTGCGGCAGGCAGGCGAGTTCCGAACAGAACTGCAGCGCCACCTTCAATTCCACGCCGACATTTTCGGCCTCCGGAAGTCGTTCCAGGTTTTTCGTCCAGGTCACGACTTTGTAGTGCACGGACTGTTCGATTGTTTCTTTGCCCAGTTCCGCAGTATAGGTTTCCGGCGGTTTGTCGCTTTTCCATTCACTCACGTCAGCCTTCAAACCGTGCAGGTCGGTGAATTCAAAACTGGTTTTCTGTGAGTATTTTTCGTCGAGCGAATACGTGTGCCAGCCATCAGCCATCTCCGCCGTGAATTGCACGCGGGGAGTCTGCCCCGATTCGTCCGGTTTCAATGTCGCGCTGACTTTCGCGATGAACTTTCCGTCGACAGTGACTTCCTGCGACCAGTTGAAGGGGAAGGTCTTGATCGACATGGAACCTGAACCGGATCGGTTGGGCTCACTCAACCCCCAATCCTCCGAAGCGTCGACTTCAGCACCAAACGCGCCATCCTCAGCGACCAGGCTGCCGAAGGCGCCATCTTCCTCATCGGTGACGAGCGACCCAAAGGCTCCGTCATCCGCAGTTCCGCTCTCTCCCGCTTCAAATTCGAATTGGAAGGGTTCATGAAACATCTGGCAGGAGACGGCGTCACAGATCGGCATCGATGCTTTGCCGGCGAGCAGCACCTGGGGGCCGGTCACTTTGTACCGGCGAGTCCAGGTCACCTTCTCGAAATATTTGAGCGATGTTTTTTCCGCGAGGGCATCGTAGGATGACTCCGCCTCCTGATCCGTTTGAAATTCTTCATCGACCGGTTCAAGCCCCGACGCATCGGTCACGCGGAAGTTGGGTTTAGCGCCCCCTTTATTTTCGAGCGAGTAGGTAAAACTTCCCTTGGGGATGCTTGCCGTGATCGACAGCGTTACCTCATCGCCGACCTGAGCCGTCTCGGGATTCAACGTGATTGTGATTTCCGGTTCGCTCGTATCCGACTCCTCCGTCAGCAGAAAGAGCTTGCCAAAGTCCGTATTTTGAGCGAATACCGTGGTCGTGAAACCGGCGAGCAGCAGGGCGAGGCAACAGCTTAATCGAACGCAAGTCAGGCGTGACATAGGACTCATCTGGGCTGGGGGTAATCTAAGTTACGTTAACCTGAATAACAGAAGTCCGTTGGGTGGGCCTCTTTCTAATGTACGCTCCATGGCTCGGGAGCGACGGAAGAAACAGCGGTCCGACGGGACTTATCGGACTTCAGACTGATTATCGACAATTCCAGTGGTGGTGACTGTGAACCAGGCCACAACATGGAAAAGCCAGCTCGGAAAAAGCGGAAACGCACACCTCCGGAAGGGTGACTTCGGCGGGGACATTCCCGGAAAAGGTTATTTAACCGGTCCGGGCGAACGGGTAAAGAGGAGGGCGATTCCTCCGTATTATAGGTAAAAGAGGCGGGCAGGGTCTATCCTCTGGCCAGCGCCTTCGTGTTCAGGTGCATCCCTGATGCCCGCGCATTGGGGCTCATTTCTACGGCAAAAATTGAGCTTGCTCCGATTTAACGCATTCTGTAACCTTCGCGCCGATTACTGGTGGACATCTTCTCTCCAACTCACGTTCGCCGGTGGATCTCTCTTTGATCAGGATGTCGCCGAACCAGTCTCCGCTGGGCCGCGTTTTCCGATCGCCTTCTCTCCGCTCCCTCGTTTCAGCTTATTCTCGACTTCGGTGTTGCCTCGGGCCACTTGCGCACTTACGCAGGTTCGGTTCTCCAGGCCTGCGCGGAAGCTTCGTTGGGTGGATCCTTTTTCATGTTCCCCAGATTCAACGTGAACGCGACTTCCGGTGTCCAATGGGATGCTCGCTATCCCGCGATGATTCTCTGTCTGCTACTCGCGTGGGGATTGTCCGGATGCGCCGCGTTTCGTCCGATGGACGGCGTGCCCGCCCGCTACCTGCCGGAAGATCTTCAACCCGTCTCCCGCGCGAATCTGAAAACGATCGACATGACCCATCTGGGACGCACGCCTCCCAGTCCCTACCGTCTTGATACGAACGATATCCTCAGCGTCTACATTGAAAGTATTCTCGATTCGCCCAAAGAAGGAATGCCGGTTCATTATCCCCAGGATGATGAGCAGTTTCCCGCCATCGGTTACCCGATCAAGGTGCGGGCGGATGGAACGATCTCCCTGCCGCAGAATCAGAAAATTTACGTCCGCGGCCTGACTGAGGGCGAAGCCGAAGAAGCCGTTCGCAAAGCCTATACCACGGGTGACAATTCCATCATCAAAGCGGATGGACCCGCTGTCATCCTCGTCTCGCTGTTCAAAAAGCGGCAATACCGCATCACGGTCTTTCGCCAGGAACGCAATAACGATTTCAACTCGACCGGTTTGACGAGTTCGTTCAACCAGTCGGGGATCAACGGCGTGCTCAGCAACAAGCGGGGAATGGGGCGGACAATTCTTCTTCCCGCGGGCAGCAATGATGTGCTGACTGCGCTCGCGGAAACAGGTGGACCTCCGGGCGAGGACGCCGAAAACATCGTTTACGTCGTCAAGCGGAGTCGCAAATGTGACTGCGCCGATACGAACGCGATCCCAACCAAAAACCACGCCTATCATTCTGACTTCGGGCATTCATTCCAGACCGGGCAACCGTGGGGTCACTGCGACCTGGCGCTGCTTGATAATCGCGCGAGCCTGGAGGCCCCGCATGTCATCCGGATTCCGATCCGCATCAAACCGGGTGAAAAAGTCGACATCAAGGAAGATGACATCATTCTTGAAGATGGGGATCATGTCTTTATCGAGCACCGCGACTACGATGTGTTTTACACGGGTGGTCTGCTCGGAGGGGGTGTCGTTCGTCTGCCGCGCGACCGCGACCTCGACGTACTCGAAG
>PABD01000181.1 GCA_002702685.1 Planctomyces sp. | reverse complement strand
TACCGAGCAGGCAAATCCTGCGATTCGCTGAAGCGATTCGTTCTGCTGAACTTATTGATCATGATTCGGTTGGTACCTATCGCGAAGGCGATTACGAAAACCTGCTGGATGCACAGAACATCGTTAATGAACTGTTGCCACCGATTTTGAGAAACCTTCGCGCTCATTCAATCAATTCCACAACTGGATGGCGATACGAGACGGTGAAAGCCGGGGATGGAGATCATGGTCTTTGTGCGATCTGCAAAGACCCATATCAACACTTTAATCATACGGTCAGAATTCACTGTATCGGCATGCATCCACACGCATATCACGGAGTCTGCCGCGAATGTGTTCGTCAGTATGCTCCAATGGACTTCATCGAAGGCAATGACGTTGAGGAGTGGCTCAGACTCGACAAATACGTTTGCGAAGACTCCGATAAGGACAAAAAGTCGGAGGCTCAGCGGAAGAATCTGATCGACGCAGTCCGTCGTCACGGCCACTCAACCCACTATTTCGCGGATATCGTTCAACATGCCCCCGAATGGGCCAAAGGCGCATACGGAGAATGGCGATGACGCCGCCGCCGGCAGACTTTCCATCGACATCAGACACATTATCGCAATATGTGATCACCTAAAGTTTTGAGTTTAACTATGGCCTGCCAATCTGCCTGCAATTGCTGATATCTTGAAGAACTATGACTCTCAAGACCGTCACCGTACGCGTTTTTCGAGAATTTGATAGGTGTACCGGAAAAGTAGAGATCCGGATCAACGGTCACGCCGTTGGGGAAAATGTTACTGCATTATCTAGAGTTGATTCTGGGTTAGCGCGATTGATTGTGATACCGGCGGCTAATCCACGTTTCCCTCTATTGGAAAAGTGTTGGCATCCTTGCGCGTATACTTAAAGGAGTACACGAATGGCTGACGAGTCCTCAATCGAGCTGAATAGCAACTCAACTGACCATCTTGCCAGTGTAGCCAAAGTTATCACCGGAATGGTCCCCGTAGCGGGAGTGCTACTCTCTGAGATCGTCGGGAATAAGATTCCGAATCAGCGAGTGGACCGCATCGCGCGGTTCCTCGAAGAACTCAGCAAGCGACTGAAGGAAATCGAAGAGGAGACCCTGCGAGCCCGCCTGACCAGCTCGGAAGGAGTCGACCTGCTGGAAGACGCTTTCTTCCAGGCCGCCCGAACCCTGACCGAGGAACGAACCGAGCACCTGGCCAACCTCCTCGCCCACGGGTTCACTACCGACCAACTCGACTACGCCCAAACCAAACGCCTCCTCTGGCTCCTCGGCCAACTGAGCGACGAGGAGATTGTCATTCTGCGAAGTAGCCTGGCCAAGAATGCAGCCGACGATGAGGCAGATAGCGATTTTCGCGAGAAAAACGATGAGCTTCTACGAGGAAGACACCTCAAGGAAGACACGCCGCCGGAAGAGTATGACAAAGAAGCATTGATTTCGAGTTATTACCAACATTTGCGAGATCTGCAGCTCATCAAATCACGTTCTACTCCGAAACAGTTTCACGAGTTTTCGAAATCGGAAAGGGAGGAGCTAGCCATCAAGCCGTGGGAGATACGCGGCCCTGAGATCACACGGCTCGGTGAAATGCTCCTCGACCACCTGGACATGATCCCAGAGTGGTATCAGCGGACGTGATTCTGTCGATCAATCAACTTTAACTGCATTCAACTTAAGGAGATGTGTAATGGCAAAGAAGAACTCAAGAGTGACCAGTCAACCAGCGGCAGGTAAAGCGTCGAAGACGCTGAGGTCTCCCTCCACGTCGAAGACCTCCAAGTCCGCTGCCGGAAGTGCGCTTTCGCAGGCAAAAACCCCATCCAAGCAAACCAGCTCAAAAGCCGCCACCGCCGCCTCCAAAACACTCCGCGACGGTCGCACGAGCAAGTCTTCCAAATCAGCCGCCGGAAGCGCGCTGTCACAGAAAGGTGGCAAGAAGGGTAAGTAAACCGTGAAAGTTTATTTCTCCGATTGGTTCGACGTGGAACCGGAAGTCCTTGATGAGTATGGTGCGTTCAACATCTCGCTCATCAATTACTTTCCATTATTCATCGATCCGTTCCTGCTGTTTACGAGCGAAAAACCAGAGTATCAGAAGCTCCATGACGAGATTATCCGGTACTTGACGTTTCTGCGTGACCAATCCGTCTTGGGTGAAGTCAACGACGGTCTGTTAACCGAGCCCTCCCGATATGAGAAGAAACAGGGCAAAGCCGAATAGAAAACTGACTGCCGACCAGCGACTGTCTTCAGCACTCTCGTGAGCTTCTCGAAGCATATCCTCAACTGCGGCCAGCGTATACAGGCCGGCGACGAATACCAGGGTCGCCATCTTCACTGTCTCCCCCTGCCCTCGGAGGGCGAAAAACGCCATCAATGCAGACGCAATGACGGGCACTGCGAAAGAGGCGGAGATTAATATACGGCGAGTTCGGCGCATGCCCTTGTCACGGAAATTTGCTAAAACGGCAAAACCCTCCGGAACGTCCGCAAGGACCTGTCCGATGGCCAGCACCAAAGCCATTTGGCTCGACACTGCTGACCCAGTGCCGATTAACAAGCCATCTCCAATCAAGTCTGTGGCCACCGCGACATACACCATCCAAGCTCCCTTGCCCGCTCCCTCTGATTGGCTCTTCTGCCATCTCTGAATCCCTGAATCAACGAGCACATAGGCACCTCCGCCGAGCATGAAGGTCACGGCGAGTATCCAGGCGGCGGCTCCTTGCAAGGCCTGGGGCATCACTTCCACTGAAATCACCGCCAGGATAATTCCGGCGGCCGCATGCAATGCGCGGTTGAGTGTTTGCTGTGATGGCCGCAGCCATTCCGCAAGCAGACCGCCGCCGAAATTACCAGCGGCAGGCATCAAGGCGAGGCCGATCACCTGAAGAATCTCAAAATCCATGTCTATTAACTACTCCAGGCTGCCTGGATATCCAATTCGTAAGAAGGGCCCTGCTTCCGCCGTCGGCACCTTCTCGCCCACATGAAATGCGACATGTCAATGTGGTGACTTACGACGGCTGGAAGCGGAAACATTGTTTAACGACCGGTTCCGTGATCCGATTCCTGCTATTTGTCTTCATCATTTTCAGGCACATCTTTTTCGAATCTTTGTCTTTAATTTTGCCTTGCATCTACGCCTTCGCGACCTGCATCGCCAGGAGCGCTCCCTCTGAGAGTTTGTCCAGAGCTTTCCGCTGCTCTTCGGTCAAAATTGTCCGCGCGTGTTCCAGGGGCCGAGGTGGGAATCTCTCAGAGTCGTTTCACCTGTTCGTCATCCAGTTCAAGTACGCCGTTCGAACTATTAACAGCGTCGGACTGTCGGCATGCAATTTCAGGTCTTTGAGCCCCGCCAGCATTGGGCGGATTATTCTGAAATTTGGTTTGGATGATCCCGATGGGCTTTCCGACTCTTGTTGATTCTGCGCTGCACCAGTGACTAAAGGCCAAACCCACTGAACGCCATACCCGACGACTGCGACAGAAATCTTACGCGCCGCCAACCACTCCAGTATCCAGCAAGAATTTGATACATGATATTTCTCCTTTTAGCCCGCCGTGATGCCGCCACTAACCGTGCTCAACTCCGGCGATACTTTCCTCGGACACCTGGAAAGCTAACATTTGAGCTGCCGCGTCCGAACCGGTATTCCCCGCTCCGTGACATGGAAGTTTCCCGGGATTCTGGATCAGCGTTTCCCTGATTTTGACCGGATTGGCATCATCTCATTATCGCGATATCTCAGTATCAAGCGCCGCGTGAGAATCTGGCAAACGGCGCTTCACCTGAGCGCCGCCTCCGTGAGTTGGGACAGGAATGGTCGTCAAACCGGCCAACCCAACCACACCAAGGCGGCCCCTGCCTCTCATGGAAGGACGCCGTCCAGCCAGTCTTACGAGACTTCAGTTGTCCAGAGGCACATCGTGCTTTTCTTCCTGAATTCCATATTCTATCTCGGGGACTATGCGGCCTGTAAGGGCCCAACTTCCCGAGGAACACCATCGACCAGTTGAATTGATCGTTGGGCATAGCTGGCGGTCTCTTTGTCATGGGTCACCATGACGATGGTCCGTCCGTCTTCATGGAATTCAGTGAGAAAGTTCATGGCATGTTTGCGGGTTTCCGGATCGAGATTACCTGTTGGTTCATCGGCCAGAATGATTTGCGGATTATTCGCCAGCGTGCGTGCCAAAGCCACTCGCTGTTGTTGTCCCTGGCTCAGTTCAGCAGGACGATGGTCGGTGCGGTCGCTCAGTCCTACGCGTTCCAGCAGGGCGAGTGCCCGTTCTCGTTGTTCGCGGCTGTCGCTACCGTTCAGCATCATCGGAATCTGAACATTCTCGCACGCCGTGAGCCAGGGAACGAGGTTGAATGTCTGGAACACGAAGCCGATCTTCTGGTTGCGGAGTGCGGCGCGTTCCTGCAGGGATAATTCATACAGAGCGACGCCGTCAAGTGTGATGTCTCCTGACGTGGGAGACAACATGCCGCCGAGCACCGATAGAAGAGTGGTCTTGCCGCTGCCACTGGGACCCACGATTGCGACAAAATCATTGTCCGGGATCGTGAGACTGCAGTTGTCGAGCGCGTGGATTTTGTTGCCCCGCCGCTCATAAGTCTGTGATACGGATTCGAGCTGATACATTGATGTTTTTCCCTTAACAAAAGCCGGAAAGATTTGGCGGGAGAGATTCGATGTCGGAACTTAATGGTCAGGCGTCGTTAAAGACGAGACAGGGATCGAGTCCCGCCGCGCGGCGGGCTGGAAGATAACTCGCCGCTAGCGCCACTGCGGTCGCCGAGAGTAATCCGATCAACAGGAGTTGCGGAACTGGCGCGACTTGAATGCCGAGCAGATTCGGCCCCAGAATGATCGCCAGAATGGTGCCGGCAATAAATCCGCCTATTCCTCCCGTGACCCCTAGCAACAGAGCCTTGCCGAGAAACAGACTGGTCACAAAGCCGCGTGTGGCACCCAGTGCCATCAGCGTTCCAATCTCCTTACGACGCTCCGTGACGTTTGCGTACATTACGCTCGCGATGCTGGCGGCCCCCACCAGCAACAGAATGGAAAAGAAAACCCACGAAAGTCGAGACATCAGGCCATTGACGGCGACTTGTGTTTCCACGACCTGCGCGATGGTAATTACGCGTGCCTCGGGCAATTCAGCACTGAGATCGGAAATCAGGTCACCGGCGGCATCATCGCAACAGGCCATGATTTCGATCACATTCACGACCGGGCCAGCCCCGGAGAGCGCCTGGACTGAGTGCAGGTGCGCAAACATTCGACTATCGTCAATCGTGCCGGTAGCTGGTAGAACCGCCAGCACATCGAATTCCTCCTCGAAAACAATTAACTTACCTCCCCGCCTGACGCCCAGTTTAGAAGCGACATCACTACCAAGGATCACCTCTCGTTCACCCAGTTCCTGAATTGTGCGAGTACGGGCGAGCGACTCAGGCGAGTTGTCGGTATCTGTGTTTGCGAGCGTGGCACAACATCCACGATCGGTTCCCACAGAACTCGTTAACATGTCGAGGCCCTGCCATGATGATTTTTTCTGGAACTCATTCTTCGGGAGAATTCCCGTGAGCGTAATCTCGTGTCCATCGACCGTTGTGGCAACGCAGAGTTTGGGAGCCAGGTTCTGAACGCCGGACAATTGCGCCAGCGCCAGACGGGTCACATATTCTTCGGGCATGGTACGACCATGCAGGTCGGAGGCGTAATAGTCCTGGAGAGTGACATCGGGCGGCATCACCAGGACATTCGCTCCGAGCGACTCCATATCGCTGTTGATTTTCTCTTCCGAGAAGATCGTGATATTCTGAATGGCCACCAGGGCCATGACACCGAGAGTCACAGCGATCAAGCTTGTCAGCATTGATGTTGGCCGCTGCCAGACTTCTTTGAAAATCAGGTTTCGTAATTTCATGGATTCCATTCCTGTCAAAGGTATAAGGACGAGGTAGCTTGACAATGAGCTTGATTCACAGCTCTCTCCAACTTGGCCCTCACGAGATCTACAGATTCAGCGTCTTTTCGGTGCACCACTTCCGGCAGTTTGATTGTGCTTACAGTTTTCGTCCTCACAACATTTGCCCGAGGCTGCGAGGTTTTCTGCAAGTTCTATCGCGGTGACGTGTTCATCAAACATACCCACCATAACTCCGGGAGGAGCGATAAACGCTACGACCGGGGTCGATTTATCAGTGGGGATTTGCAATTGTTTGAGAAATTTCGCCTCCTTCTGATCGCCAGCCAGCACAGGAATCACTCGGGTTCGCTCCGCGTAGTGTTTGTCTCCCTTGAAATTGGCGACACCCTGCGGAATCTTTGCCTGCGGATTGGGGAGCACGCACAAGGCGACCAGTTTGTTTTCCTGCAATGATTTGAGACAAGTGGCCTGTACCGGAGATATGATACACGCGAGAACCTGCTGTTCGTTGATCTGACGCGGAATAACGCTGCAGACGGCACCATTAGGAGCAAGGACGGCCACCGCAGGCATGGGAAGCCGACTTGCGTCAAATTGGCGGATCAGCCCTTCTTCCTGTCGATTGCCGGTATCGATTGAGACAATCGTCGCGTCCGTACGCTGGGAAAGTGCATTCATTAACGTGCCGTGCATTTGTTTTGAAGCGGCGTCGTTCGATTTATAAAACATAATGTAGGTAAACTTGTTGTTCTGTGCGGCCTCAGCTATAGCTTGCTCGCCGGGGCTGGCTGCCTCGACCGACCTTGCGGACAAAACAGCGATGGCCATGATTCCGATAATGGCGGTTCTGGAAGTAACAATCCGTGTCATAATAGGACTCCTTCAAAAGTAATATCGATTTTCAGTTTGGTGAAGATTTCAATGGTCTGCGGGTGCAGGCCGGTAACAATAACTGACATGTTACGCCTCCGGCTCGCAAGAATAGGATGAGCCAGCAAGTTGTTATTCCATGGCTGCTTCTTGCTTCCGCTTGTGCGGAACCGAATCTGGGGGGAGGGTGCACGTCAACAATACAAGCGTGAGATCATCGTGACGCATATCAGCGCCACCATGGGAATTGATTTCCATCAGTAATCTTTCCATCACCTCCGTGGCAGTGGACTCCTGGTTGTCAGTGAGCAACTGTGAGAGGCGTTCCATCCCGAAGATGTCTCCCGCCGCATCGCGTACTTCTTTAGCACCGTCGCTATAGATCAGCAGCCGGTCTTTTGGGTCAAGTCGTATTTGATGAGCTTTCCATGTCATGTAGTCATCGATTCCCAGCAGCATCCCCGTGCTTTCAAGCAACTCGACACGTCCAGTCGCACGCTGTACGAGTGCCGGTTCGTGCCCCGCATTTGCATAAGCCAGGGTTCCGGTAGTGGGATTCCAAATGCACAAAAACATTGACGCAAAGTTTCCCGGCAGAATCGAGCTTTCGAATCGGCGATTGATTCGCGACATCGAATCCGAAAGGTCAAAATATTCCCTTTCGGATTCCGCCAGGAGTAACGCCTTCAGGAGGGCGGCTCCCATGGCGGCAGGAACGCCGTGTCCCATTACGTCAGCCAGACAGATGAGCCACTCCCCACTCGACAGAGGCAAGAAATCATAATAATCCCCGGCGACATCTTCGGCCGGCTCAAATACGCAGGCTGTATCGAGATTCGGAATTTCGGCCCCATCGGGAAGCAGATGCATCTGAATCTGGCGAGCGTGAGTCATCTGCAACTTTTGTCGCCGAGCATTTTCGGCTAGCGTCCGGCTCATAGCATTAATTCCGCCTGCCAGTTGCTGCATCTCGTATGATTCAGATACGTGGACCTCGGCGCCGAGGTTTCCCTCACCAATCTGTTTGACCGTCTGCAACAGGCGGCTGAGTGGGCGTCCGACAATCTTCAGTAGAACCACATTCACGAGAACGGCGGCAACCAGACCCAGGCCTGCAAGCACGAGCATGCGAATAATAATTTCGTTTCGAACCGCTTGCTGAATGTTGTGTCGCGTTTCCGTGACCGTTACGGAGATGCCGTTTTCAGCATAATTTCCCCAAACAGTGTCCTCATCATTTTCCGGCATTGTGTCGGAAATGCCGGAATCAATCGGAACGCTGCACATGCATTTTTCACAATTGTCGCATGTTCTCGTAAGTGTTACATCCTTCAAATTAATCATAATGTGATGGTGTGGAGACCAGGCACCGCGCATCTCATGTGTTACGGAATCAATGTAATCTTGAACCGCCTCCAGGTTATGCTCATCTGCGAGATGCGCAATAGCGGCATGAATGGCCACAGCTTCATCTCGGAGACTGCTTTGCTTCTCTTTCACACTGTGTCGCATATCGCGCTCGTATTGCAGAGCCAACAGGCCTAACAACAGTATTCCCATAACGAGATTAACGCTGAATATCAGATGTAGGCTGATGGAACGACTGCGTTCTCGCAAATAATGATTGAGCACCATTGAAGATTGCCTTGAACTTATAAAACGGGGAGAATTCGGGGCACGCCAGAGAATCAATGTCGCACGTCCGTATTATAAATAACGAACGCATATTGCTTCTCCGCAAAAACTGTTCCTGGGACGTGCCACTTTGATTACCTAGATGCTATGCTAACTTCCGGCGTGGTTGTCCTAGACTCCTTAACAGAAGAGTAAAGGTAACCCATCAGCGGGCTTTGAAACTGCTTATACGCATCTCTATCCTCGAATGACGCGGAGGCGTTGATCATCCCGCCTGCGAGAGAGAGGAACGGAAAGGCGTTAGGCAAGTGGCTTGCCATCGACGAATGAAACACGCGAACAGGGACCATCTCATGTCGCGCAGAGGTTTTAAATCGTCGTGAACAGCAGACTGAACAACATCTGGTTCGACGCGGGAAATCACGTTATGAACTGGACGAAGCGCGGAATTTGGAAGTGCGGACAACGAACCGAAGAGCGTCCGCAATCAGTTGCCGCTATGAGAGGAGTGTTATGCTATCTGGCTCCTAAAGCCGCCAGACTTGAGTATAGCAGGAACCGCAGTTTGCAATTGTGCAAAATTCATTTAAGCTGGTAAGGTTTCTTTGGGGCTGCAGCTGATTTTCCCAAACCTGAATAGCTTCAAAGATGAGCCCCAGGGAATTGCCCCAACCCGAGTGCGACAATTCTTTTTCACCTTGACTGCCTCGTAAGATCGAGCCGAAATTACATTTCTCATTGTCACAGCCACCCGGACCATGATCGAACGGCGAAAGCGGAATCGACCGATCATTTCCCGTTCTAGATCCGACGTCGCCGCAGCAGGAAACGTCCACGAAATCCATTGTTTCCAGCGTTGCCAACTCATGAGGACACTGCACGAGTGGACTATGCGCGCAACATCCGAGGATGGCGTGCAGTGCTACCACAGTCGTCGTCAGAAGTGTCAAAATGCAGCGAAACATGGGGTCAATGGGCTCGTTCATGGAGAAGCGGATTGAGCGGAACACTAGTATTTGTATCGACTGTGCCGAAAGGCGCCTACAGTAATTCGCAATCGTCTTACAGAGTTAATAACGATTTTGTCGCCTGCCGAGAATTGATCGGAATTCTCCGTGAGATGGTTGCCCCGGAATGGGACAGCAAAGCGCTCTTGACAAGCAGAACTCGGTTACCGTCTGAGAAGGCCGGATCGCACCTAAAATCTTTTTACAGAACACCTTGCAGCCAGCCACATCCCTCAGTAAACCGTAGTTTCAATTCGTCCGGGACGACGTTGTGTTCGCAACAAATGTCCCTGTTCGAAGGAACCAGCGTATGATCCCTTGTTGACGCACACGTGTTT
>PABD01000180.1 GCA_002702685.1 Planctomyces sp. | reverse complement strand
TTCGATTTCCGCATCCGGATTCAACCGCAGACGATGACGCAGTACCCACGGAGCCAGCATTTTCACGTCATCGGGTACCACGAAATCCCGTCCCCGACACGCCGCCAGGGCGCGCGAAGCCAGCAGCAGGTTCACTCCCGCGCGGGGACTCGCACCGACTTCAATCGAGGGCCAGTTGCGCGTCGCGCTGATGATCTTGTGGATGTACTCAAGAACCGAATCCTCGACGATCATTTTCGGCAACACATTCTGAATCTTGACGATCTCTTCCTCGGAGAGGATCGCCTTGACATCGAACTGCTCGGGGCGCCGGTTGTCCTTACCGGAGGCGTACATTTTCAGGATGTTGATCTCCTCACTCGCGGGGGGATAGTCGATCAACAACTTGAACATGAACCGGTCAAGCTGCGCTTCCGGCAGCGGGTAGGTTCCCTCCTGTTCGATCGGGTTCTGTGTGGCGATGGTGATGAAGGGCTGCGAAAGCTTCTGCGTCTGGCCATCCACGGAGACCTGCCGTTCCTGCATCGCTTCGAGCAACGCCGACTGCGTCTTTGCCGGAGCGCGGTTGATTTCGTCGGCCAGCAGCAGGTTGGTGAAAATCGGGCCGGCGTTGAAGACGAACTCCTGGGATCGCATGTCGTACACCGACGTGCCGCTGACATCGGACGGCATCAGGTCCGGTGTGAACTGGATACGGGTCGACTTGCAGGATAGGACGCGACTGAGGGTCGTTACCAGTAGTGTCTTGCCGAGGCCGGGCACCCCTTCGATCAGTACGTTCCCCTCCGCGAACAGCGCGACCAGCACTGCTTCGATCAGTTCGGTCTGTCCGACAATGACCTTCTCTACTTCATCCACAGCAGCATTGAACTTCGCCGAGATCTTCTCCGCAACCTGTGCCGTTTCCATGCGTTCCCTTCAATTGTCTCGATTCTCAATCGGAACGGTTACCGTTTGTATTCGTATGCAGTGTATCAGTATGCAGAGATAGAATGCCTCGGTCCGTTCCCGCGCGCTCGCTTACCGTCTGGCAGCGTTCCCATTCTAGTGTACAGGAAACAGCAAACGCGACCCTCGACCGCGCATTTTTGAGCGAAGGAGACAAAGCAGGTTGCCGGATCTGTTCAACTTGCACAGATCAGCTCAAGTCCCTTGCGTGAAGAGCGACTTACTTCGGCAGCACCACTTTTTCGACCGTCGCCATCGAGCGAGTCTCCCCGCGCGGCCAGCGAAAATAAACGAGGATTTTCGTTGTCTGGGATTGGGGATAATTCCATATTTCCGAGACCGTCAGCGCGGAAACACTGCGGGTGCGCGAGACCGGGTAGCCCAGGGTCCGTTCGACCTGCTCGAACGTCATCCCCTCTGCGACCATCCCGTCAACCGGCGCTTTCTCCTCGGCCTGTTCGGGGTTTTGCGCTTGCCACTCCTTTTCATTGCGCCAGCTTCCTTCGATGAACGCATAGCCTCTGTCATTCAGTTCCCGTTTGACTTCCTCGGCGTCCGGATGGGTTCGAACTGTGCGCAACAACAGCTCGATGGCTCCCTTCTCGTCTCCCAACAATTCCGCGCGATCGCGAGCGAGCGAGGGAATATTGGCTGGCCCTTCTTCAACCGCGCGGCCTTCCCGATTTGTCAGCCACTCTTTAAGGGCCGTCTGTGCCTTCTCCTCTTCCCCGTATTCGACGTAGTAATCGCAAACATCGAGCATCTCGCTGCGAGTCAATTGGGCAATATGCTCCAGCTTGAATTTCAATCCCCGCAGCCGAAGCGATTTGATTGCTTCTGTTTCTTCCGGGGCGAGCGTTTCCATGCGTTCGGCCAGTTCCATCGCGTTGCTCTCATTGGGAGTCACCCGTCGGGCGAGATACTCGCGGACGACTTCGAGAAAGAAGAGCCGATGGAGCGTGAATCGCGTAAAGTCATCCGCCTGCTGATAGACGTCCAGCGGCGCTTCCGTATATCGAGTTGCGACTTCCCCGGGTTCATCGACCAGGGGTGAACCGGCCGCCGGCAGTTGCTCCAGTACCTGATCCAGTAACGGTTCCACCTGTTCTTCCTGGTACCCCGTCCGTTGAATGTTGCGCCATAAGGTGCGGAACGCCTGGTGACGCAGTTCGAGTTCAAAACGATTCGCCCCGACGCGCGCCGCGGCCCGGTCGGCGAGCGTCAGCATTCCCTCATGATCGTCTTCGTGCAGCCGTTTACTTTCGGTCCGCAGCCCTTCGACATACAGCTCTTCTGCGTGATTCAATAGTGCATCATCTTCGTAGAAACGACCGTACTGTTCAAAACGCCGCGCGAGTTCATACAGCGGTTCCACCGCTCCATCATTCTTGAGATCGCGAAGTTTCTCAAGCTCCGTTTCGAGCGAGGGGAGATGCTCAAACCGATCGACCGCGAAATACAAGTCGCCGTCTTCCCCGTCCTCGTGCGTCAGTTTGCCCCGCAGGCGGACGATGTTGGAATCATCCTGTTGCCGATTGAATTCGACGCCCCCTGTCGGTCGGAATGTCAGGTCGCACTGCTGCATCGTCAGACGCAGTCGCGTCATTGAGCGCGAGCGGCCTTCGATGGTCAACGATCGTTGCTCCCGTGCGTAACGGGGCCACTGATCTTCCTTCAACAGGAACTCTTTGATGAACATGTCGTCCTGGGCGAATACCGAACCACAGGCCAGCGTGATCAACAGCAGGCTGACGCAGCGAGTCAGAAGTCGGCACCTTCGGGAGATATTCATCAGCTCTCTCCTCCCACTGCCCTGGCCTGGTTTCCTGACTCGGCCGCGGGTGCCGCTTCTAGTTTTTTTGTAGTCTGCAGTTGGAGCAACTCCCGCAATTCATCCTGAAAATCAGGGTCGTCATCGAACAGGCCGGCGAGTTTAAGCGAGTCAACATGTTCCC
The DNA here is from genome assembly GCA_002702685.1 of Planctomyces sp. Taxonomy (GTDB): domain Bacteria; phylum Planctomycetota; class Planctomycetia; order Planctomycetales; family Planctomycetaceae; genus Polystyrenella. Next base: position 10,292 of record PABD01000180.1, on the reverse strand, counting down.
ATAAAAATGTCGAGTCGCAATGCAGAATCCAGGTCCGAGCGGCATTGCCTTTGGGGGCGAAGTAATCACTGCGAGTGGCGAGTAAAAATCGCTGTTCATTGAGCGCGTTCGTCGGTCGGTCGGTAACCGCGTACTCCGGCAAGGGGATGTGGATCTCAAAGGGTTCGTCTACAAATTTGACCGGGCCGGTGACCACCAGCCACGGGCTGCCCTCTTTCTGAGTAACCTTGCCGTAGACATCCAGCACGAACCAGTCTCCGCCCGAGTACTGCCTGTAGACGGGGAACTCCCCGGCTTCGGGTTTCGCCATCATGCCCGTCAGTGAATCGATCAGGTCCGGGAAGGACTGGAGACTCAGATCGTCAAGGACGCCGAGTTCGCGGTCGTACTGCCGGACCTCCAGCGACTGCGCGTCTTCGAGATCCAGTATGCCCGCGGATTGACTGGCGATGCTGAATTGCTTCGCCGCTTCCTCAGTCTTTTCGGCACCGAGCGCGGCATAGGCGGCGACGACCGCCACCGTGTAATTTTCGCGGGCCCATTCCATCCGCGTTCGCCACCAGTAGACATAACCCGCGGTAACAATAAGCAATATCACCGCCGCGATCGTCATTCGCACCCGTGTGAACTGCCGACGAATCCGCCGTCCGAGGGGGACGCGTTCCTCCAACGTCAGCGCCACCGGCTCGGTGAGCCCCTCCGTAGCGGCGAACTTACTTCCCGATCGTCCCGCGCGCTCTTCGAACTGATCGACGGGGGGTTCGGAGATGTCCGGGTTGAGGTCTTCCGGCGGCGGATCTTTCGGAACATAACCTTTAGGTGGTTTGGGCCGGCGGAAGGGACTGACGGGAAGCACGATAAACCGGGTGCCGCACCGGGGACAGCTGCGCCGCTGAGTCTCCTTCGTCCGTTGCAGCTGCAACGGTTCGCCGCAGGTGCAGTTGCGGCGGTAGACTTCCGTGCGGCCGCCGGGGGCGCCGCTTAGTAATCCCACCGCTGATTTGAGCCAACCCACCATACGGAACCTTAACAGAAACAGATGACATTGCGTCGGCAAGTCATTTCAGAACAAGACTCTCGGGCGAACCTCCCGCACCTTTTATTATCAAGCCCACGCTGACAAGGGTCAATTCCTGCCGACCGAATGGTTGATATTTTAGCACACACTTGCTTGGAACAGCGTTCCCCGGGCGGGACACGACTTCTGCTGCGCGTAAAAAAAGTGATGCTCTCTCTGTGAGAACATCACTTCATTGTAGTCGGATCTCAGTTTATGACTTTAATTGGCGAAATTTCCGGCTTCTCTCAGTTGAGGTGAGCGAGGACCTGATCACCCATCTCGACGGTGCCGATACTCGGTTTGCCGTAAGCAATGTCCGCCGTCCGGTGGCCGGCACCCAGAACGACATCAACAGCCTGCTCAATGACCCGGGCTTCTTCTTCGAGCTTGAGTGAATGCCGGAAGAGCATCGCGGTGGCGAGAATCGTCGCCAACGGATTCGCGATCCCTTTGCCCGCGATGTCCGGGGCGGAACCGTGAATCGGTTCATACAGTCCCGGTCCATCGGAACCGATCGAAGCCGAGGGAAGCAGACCAAGCGAACCGGGCAGCATCGAAGCTTCGTCCGTCAGAATGTCGCCGAACATGTTCCCCGTCACGACGACGTCGAAATCTTTGGGACGCGAGATCAGGTGCATCGCCATCGCATCGACGAGCATGACTTCGTATTTCACGTCCGGGAATTCTTCTTTGATGATCCGTTCCGCGACCTGACGCCACAAGCGCGAGACTTCCAGCACGTTCGCTTTATCGACGGAGGTGACTTTCCCTTTGCGGATACGGGCCGCTTCACCCGCCAGGCGAACAATACGTTCGACTTCCGGAACGGAGTAGACCATTTCGTTATAAGCGACGGTGCCATTTTCGCGGCGGCCGGAATCACCGAAGTAGATGCCGCCGGTCAGTTCCCGGAAGAAGAGGATATCGACCCCTTCGACAATCTCCCGTTTGAGTGGTGACGAATCGAGCAGGTGACGGCTCGGGGTGATGGGGCGCAGGTTGGCAAACAGGTTCAACTCCTTGCGGATGGCCAGCAGCCCCTTTTCCGGTCGGGTTTTGGCCGAGGGATCGTCCCATTTGGGTCCGCCGACCGCGCCGAGCAGGATCCCCTGCGATTTTTTGCAGGCCGCAATCGTGGCTTCGGGGAGCGGATCGCCATATTTGTCGATCGCGATTCCGCCAATGTCGTGGCTTTCGAGATGAAAGGTGTGTCCGAACCTTTTCGCCACGGCGTTAATCACGCGCTCCGCCTGAGCGACAATCTCCGGACCAATTCCGTCTCCCGGCAACAGAACAATGTTGGCTTCCACGTTGTAACCTCGATTTTCAAGCGATCTGAATACAATCCACGACCGGTTCACCCGGCAAAACGTGTAACTTACCCGGTTCGAGGGTGAATGAAAAGCGAGCGGGAGACCCGTCGTTCACTCCTCCGACTCCCGTTTTCTCCGTTTATATTCATCCAGCCGTTTACGGAGGGTGACCTCGAAGCCCCGCTCGACCGGGTCGTAGTAATTCTTCTCCACGCCCAGATAGTCCTGCGCGACCCAGCCTCCTTCGCCGCTATGGGCGTACTGATAGCCTTCCCCGTGACCAAGGCGTTTGGCTCCCTGGTAGTCGGAGTCACGAAGATGGACGGGAACCGGGATCACCCGTTGCTCGCGGACGTCCTTCAGGGCGGCGTCAATCGCCACATAGGAGGCATTCGACTTCGGGGCGAGGGCGACGTAAATCGTGGCCTGCGACAGAATAATCCGCGCTTCCGGCAGACCAACGAACTCGGTCGCCTGCGCGGCGGCATTCGCCACGACGAGTGCCTGCGGATCCGCGTTACCGACATCCTCCGAGGCAGCGATCACAATGCGGCGGGCGAGAAACCGGGGGTCTTCCCCCGCTTCGATCATCCGGGCCAGCCAGTAGAGGGCGGCATCAGGATCACTGCCGCGCATGCTCTTGATGAAGGCGCTCGCGGCGTCGTAGTGTTCATCCCCATCGGCGGAATACTGGATCGCCTTTTTCTGAATGGACTCCTGCGCGGCCTCGAGCGTCAACCGGCGATCTCCATCGTCAGGCAGCGAGAGCACTCCGATCTCCAGTGCATTGAGTGCCCGGCGTGCATCGCCATCGCAAATCTCCGCCAGAAAATCGAGCGCGTCCTCCTCGGCCGTCACCTGGTATTTGCCCAGCCCCCGTTCGCGATCCGTCAGCGCCCTGTTCAGCAACGTCAGAATATCGGCGTGCTCAAGGGACTTGAACTCGAAGACCTGGCTTCGGCTGACAAGGGGGGAAACGAGCGAGAAGAACGGATTCGCGGTCGTCGCGCCAATCAGGCGAATGACCCCCGCTTCCACATCCGGCAGTAACACATCCTGCTGCGCTTTGTTGAATCGATGCAATTCGTCGATGAAGAGCAAAGTCCGTTCGCCGCGCGTCTCCAAGAACTGACGTGCTCGATCGAGTTGGACACGAAGCTCCTTCACACTGGAGGCCGCGGCATTCAGGCGGGCGAAGTGCGATTTTGTATGGCTGGCAATGACTTCGGCGAGCGATGTCTTCCCTGTGCCGGGAGGACCATAAAACACGACCGACGAAATCCGGTCGGCCTGCAGCATGCGACGCAACAGTTTCCCTTCGCCGAGGAAATGCTGCTGACCCACGTATTCATCAAGCGTGCGCGGTCGCATGCGCGCCGCCAGCGGTTTGGCCGCGTCGAGATGCCGTTGTTCCTGCTGGCTGAATAAGTCCATAAAAAAACCTCCACCCGAGACAACTGGTGTACGACTTGCATTAGACCCGAATCAGCTTAAGTGGGTACCCCGCGAAAAGACCGGATGATCCGGGTACATGCCCGGCGTGATCCGTGACTTAACAGACAAGGGTTCCCTTCGGATAGATGCTTGTAGGGTCTACATTCGAACCAGTATTAGCCAAGGTAGAGGCTAAGAAGCAGTCTGCATAGTCTGTGAAGTTAATTGACAGGCTGCCCCATGTGATTCCTGCGAATCACAACCTCATCGTATCCACGTCCTCCCCGGTCGACAAGCAGGAAAGTGACGATTCGCAATTTTGACAGCGGGAAGCAGAACCGTCTCCGATTTTTCTTGACGCATGCCCCGGAAGATCCCTGATGGAATTCGGTCTACCCGGGGAAACAACAGCGCGCGAGCGCCGTAACTCCTTCCTCATTCGTCTTCGTCGAACTCCGACATCATTTCCAGCACCTGGGGTTCCAGTTCGCGACGGTTCTGCTCGACGGTCAGAACCACCGTCTGTTTTTTCCGCCCTTCGTCTGTCGTCTCCACTACGGGGATCACTTCGCGCCCCGGCGCAAAAGGCATGGAAACTTCAAATGCCCCCGCGCCGTCGAGTTCGATCTGTTCTCCGAGAATCGTCAGCACACCTCCGGGATCGGCGGTTCCTTTCAGCGTAAGGTCAATCTGCACGCGAAACGGCCCGCCCGAGGACTTCACCGGTTCCGGCGCCGCGCGACCAAGAATCAACTGCGACACCGCCTTGAGGTCACTAAGCCCATCCTCCGCAGCCGCGTCCGGCGCGTCCGCATCCATCCAGGGGCTGCCATTGGCAGCTTCGTCAACGCGAGGGGCGACTTCGGCAGGCGTGTCGACCCCTTCGGAAGAAGCGAGCAGGAAGAACCGGCCCGAAGCGGCGAGCAATCCGAGTTTGGCACGAAATCGCTTTTCCTGTTCGGGAACAGGGACGTACCACTCCCGAAACCGATTTGAAATCGGAATCTCGTCGACCAGATACTCCTGCGGCGTGCCGGCAGGTTCGAGATCGACCTGATACAACCGCAGGACCGGTTTGACCGTCGACCATTCCATTCCAAGAGAAACCTGCGCCCGTCGGAGCGTTGCGGAAGCCAGTTGCCAGGAAAAGCGGAACCAGTGCGATTCGAGCAAGTCGAGCTTGAGTCGATCTTCCTCCGCCTGCGCGACCAGGATCTGATTTTCGGCGGCGTGCAGCCGGGCCGGTCGATCGGAGTCGTTGCGTCCGGGATCCTTTCGGATCAATCGACGGGAGACATCCTCTCGCTCCGGCGCGGAGGCGACCGGCTTCTCCTGTCGCGGAATCTGGCTTCCATCCGCCCCCGCGTGCACCAGTCGGCTGATCAACTCTTCTTTTTTGAGCAGATGCCAACCACGAATCCGATACGATTTCGCCAATTGGGCAAGTTCTTTCCGCGAATGCTCGCGAAGTTCTTCCAGCATCATGATGAGGGCCCTCCTGGAATCGATCCGTGGAAAGTCGATAGATGTCAACGTCGACATCGAAGGGGCTCCGCTTCATCGAGGGAAAACCCGGACAAGGCCGATGCGGGAAACAGGCTGTTTCCGGCGGAGGTTCCTCGGCACGGGTAAGTCCTCATGCGGACGGGGCATATCGACTATCTCACGCCTGAAATCAGGAACTTGAGAGAGATTGATTCCGGGTTCAGAATGAAAACAGAAGAGAGGCAACGCCTCTGAAGGAAACGGGGAGCGTGCGATGCGAGGCCAGCGGCCTGAAGAGACGGGAATAAATGAGTGAATGCGAGAATAAAAGCGTTATATGAGAGGATCGCAGGAACGCGTTTTAACTTGAAGTTGTGGCTGAATGCCGAGTGTGAGATGGGACAGGGACCATCCGCAGGTGAAAAATCCTGGGTTGGCTATTCAGGAAACGGAATCCCGTAACACGGAGGGTCGATTGGAGCGAGAGATGGAGTGATTGGCTCGAACTACATTTGTACCCTGCCCACCCGCGCATTTCAATCCCGCCTGTCGGCGCGGCCGAGGCACTGCCGCTTTTCCAGCCGTCCGCTCGCAACCGGCGACTCGACCAGCCAGCCGCTATCGTGATTCGAAGCGGAGGCGCGGGGCTCGTCCAGAGCGTGGAAAGAAGCTCGATTGAAGACAGAATTTGAGAATCGGAGTCCCACATTCGAGAATCCGGAAATATACAATATTCGGTGCGCCTGCAACTTTGACTTCCCCGCCCGGCCTGCGTAGACTCGGCGACTGGATGAGAAAGAAGTTGCAGAGGAACTGAAATTCTCTGCAGCGAATTCCCATCGCCAACCATCGAGGTTCGTCATGACAGAGCCAAAGGATAAAAAGCCGCCGATGGTGGTCGCAATGCAAGTAGCGAACCAAGTATCGACAATCGGGTTATCCTTCGCCCTGCCTCCGCTGGCCGGATACTGGCTCGATAAAAAGTTCGAAACTTCCCCCTGGTTGGTTATCGCAGGAGCTGTCCTGGGGTTTCTCGTGGGAATGAAACTGCTGTTCGAGCTGGCGAAACGCCTGGGTCGACCAAAAGATTCTCCCCCTAATCCCAACGGCAAAGGCAAGTGAACTCTCACCCGCAGCAGCAACATCGCCATGGCTTCTCCATCGTCCGGCTGACGTTGGCAACCGTCGCGTTCACCTTACTGCTGGCGATCCCGGCCTACTACTTCACAGGAAGATCGGGATTAGAAGGGCTGACTTTATCTGCTTTTCTCTGCCTGGCCCCCGGTTGGCTAGTCTTTTTGATTTACAAAAGGTATGGTGACTCCTCAAAAGTCGCCATCGCCTTTCTGATAGGTTCCGGCTTTCGGATGGCGTGTGCCCTGGCCGGCTTCCTGTATGTGGAATTGACGGAACGCTATTCCTCCCCATCCCAATTTGTCGTCTGGCTCTTACTGATTTTTCTGTTCACACTGCTTCTCGAAGCACGTGAAGCGATCCGGTTCCTCCGCGATAGCGAATCAGGCGACACCCAAAACTACAATCAGCACTAACTGTTACTGACCAATCCGTTAACTCAACTGCAATTGCAAGACTGAGACAATGGCCAGCGAGGACACATTCCATCACGTTCGGGACTTCCGCTATTTCGAGCTCCCATTCGGAGGAAAGATCGATCTGCCGCATTTCGAATTACCATTCTGGGGCGATTTCCACGTCACCAAGTTCATGGTGCTGCAGTCCCTCGCATTCCTCTTCTGCTTCTTCATCTTCTGGGGACTGTCCCGCAAGATCAAGGGGGGGCGCCCCGCTACCGGCTGGTGGTGGAACGCATGGGAAGCCATGGCATTGTATGTAAGAGACAATATTGTGAGGCCGACCATCGGTCATCCGCATGCTCACCCCCACGGAGAGCACGATGAACATGACCGTGGTGGAGTGCATGACCCTCACCCCGGAGAGTATCATCCTGAAGAGGACGACATCGACCATCCGGCCGACAAGTATCTCCCCTTCATCTGGTCCTGCTTCTTCTACATTCTGATCTTAAACCTGTTCGGTGCGGTCCCCTCGCTGGGCTCCGCCACAGGAAATATTAACGTCACCGCCGTCCTCGCCGTATTCGCGTTCTTCATGACGATTTACGCTGGCGTGCAGACGTCGGGGGCCACGGGGTTCGTCGCCTCGCTTTGCCCGACGATGGATCTTTCTCCCGGAATGAAATTGTTCCTGGTGCCGATGATCTTGTTGATCGAGGTGCTCGGGTTCTTTATTAAGCATGCCGTACTGGCCATTCGATTGTTCGCGAACATCATGGGAGGTCATACGGTACTCGGCGTCATGCTGATGTTCATCGGCATGGCGGCGCATCAGGGAGCGGTACTCTTCTGGGTTGTCACGCCTGCAAGCGTGCTAGGCCAGGTGGGAATCGGCTTACTCGAACTGCTCGTCGCGTTCATTCAGGCATACGTGTTTGCGATGCTCGCGACCCTGTTCATTTCCGCCTCCGTTAACCCTCACTAAGCTCTCTATATCTTACAAATTTCACCAGTTTAGTTCAGCCACAGTCGATTTCGACAACGGCTGATTACTGTTTACAACCTCCGTTCACGTAATTCTTGACCACACAGGAGAAAACCAGTGACCCAGTTTCTTCGTATCTGCCTGACGACTTTGGGCGCTCTGATGATCATGACTGTCCCCGCCATGGCACAGGATGGCGAAGTCGTCGCATTCTCATCCTTCGCCGGTATCGGTATCGGTATCATCATCCTCGGTGCCGGACTGGGCATCGGAAAAATCGGTGGCTCCGCTGTGGAAGCCATGGCCCGTCAGCCGGAAAACTCCGCCAACATTCAGACCGCTATGATTATTGCCGCGGCTCTGATCGAAGGTGCGACGTTCTTCGCCATTATCTTCGCCTGGTTGGCTGGTTAATTGGACGCCGGTTGGGAGGGGCGCGGCACTCGTGATACGCGGGGCCGTGCCGAACTCGGAAACCGGCACAGAGCATCATCCCCGTTATCTTTTTTCCTGTTTGAGTTCTCTCCCCGGCAACGAGGAAGTTCAGTGTCGAAATACCTCAGTACGATCGTTGTTGTCCTCTCGGTGTTCGTCATCATGACCGGCCTGGCCAGTCCTGACATGCGGCCCAGCTCCGTCCTCGCGCAGGACGAAGAGGAAAACCCCGTTACAGCAGAAGTCGAAGAGGACCTCGCCCATGAAGATCCTTCAGGTGAGGAAGGCCACGGTGAAGAAGGGGCTCATGGCGATCACGCGGGCCCCCCGCTCGAAGAAGAACCGGACCTCGTCCTGTGGTCGTTCATCACCTTCCTGCTGTTCCTGTTCGTCCTCGGCAAATTCGCCTGGGGTCCTTTGAACGAGAACCTGAAGGCGCGTGAGCGTGGTATTCGTGAGAATATCGCCGCGGCGGAAACGGCTCGACTGGAAGCGGAAAAGATGCTCGCGGATCATAAGGTTCAGCTGGCATCGACTCAGGATCAGGTCAAAGCGATTATTGCCGAAGCTCATCGTGATGCTGACGAAGTTCGACAGAAACTGATGGCCGCCGCCCAGCGCGAGGTCGAAGGTCTGAAACAGCGAACTCTCGACGATCTCGAACGGGCCAAACAACAGGCCATCAAAGAACTGTTCGACACCATGACCGACCAGGTCGTGCTGACAACCGAACACGTTCTCGGACGGGCGCTCCAGCGCGAAGATCAGGATCGCCTGATCAACGAAGCCCTGGCGCAACTGCCGGCCAAAGGCTGATTCCGAACGCGATCCCTTTCGAACCAGAATTCCATTCGTTCCGTTAAGTATTCCCGTCCATCCCTCGAGTGATCGATAACATGGCCAGTCAAAAAACTGTGAAAAGCAAAGTGTCCTCCGTTCTGGCTGATCCCAGCGCGCAGGCAGTTGCCCGTGTCTATGCCGATGCTTTCCTGGGAGCGGCGAGCGGTAACGAAGAAGAAGCCCTGGCCGAATACGAGTCATTCCTGACGGAAGTCCTCAACCAGAACGCGACCTTCGAGCAACTTCTCACCACGCAGGCGCTGAGCCGCGAGGAAAAAAGGGGACTCGTCGGACGTCTCCTGGGCGAACATGGCAGCACCGTCTTCGGTCGCTTCCTGAAAGTCCTGGCACAGAAAGACCGGCTCGAACTTGTTCGCGGCATTTATGCCGAAGCGGTCGAATTACTTATTTCGCGGCAGGGGAAAGGACGTGTCTTTATCACCTCCGCCCGCCCCCTCAACGATCAACAGTTGAGTCACCTGGGGGCAAAGCTAAGTGAAGTCTTGCCGTTCCAACCGGTGTTGGAAACGGATGTTAATACAGACCTGATTGGTGGTCTCACCATTCGGGTAGGAAATACAGTTTACGATGGTTCCTTGCGGACGCGCCTGAAAACTTTGCGTGGTCAATTACGCGAGAGAGGTCTTCATGAAATTCAAATCGGACGAGATCGCTTCTGTCATACAGAAGGAAATTGAGCACTTCGAAGGCAAGATCGAAACCTCTGAGGTCGGTCACGTACTTGAAGTCGGTGATGGTATTGCCCGTTGTTACGGCCTGACCTCCGCCATGGCGGGAGAGATGGTCGAATTTGCGGGCGGCACGACTGGCGTGGTCTTCAACCTCGAGGAAAATTCTGTCGGTGTCATCATTATGGGTGACTACCTGCAGATTGCCGAAGGGGACGAAGTCAAAACGACCGGCGAGTTGCTCTCCGTACCTGTCGGACAGGCCATGGTCGGTCGCGTGGTCGACCCGCTGGGGAACCCGCTCGACGGCCAGGGACCGATTGTCACGAGTGAACGTCGGCCGGTGGAAACACCCGCCCCCGGCGTCGCCGAGCGCCAGCCGGTGAAAGAACCGCTGCAGACCGGTATCAAGGCGATCGACGCCATGACCCCGATCGGGCGCGGTCAGCGAGAACTCATCATTGGTGACCGTAAAACCGGTAAAACCACGATTGCTCTCGACGCCATCATCAACCA
>PABD01000179.1 GCA_002702685.1 Planctomyces sp. | reverse complement strand
TATCAGAATCGCGCCACGATATGCGCCGATTATTGAACCGCACCGAAGCAGAGAAACTCCCCGGGCGGCAACTTTCCCGTCGGGATTCCGCCCGAATGAATGCGAGTTCGGCGGCTTCGGCGGGGGAAATCAGCTCTTCCACCGGCGGGAGGCCGTGCCGCTGCCACTCGCTTTCGAGCTCTGCAAACGTCATAATCCGCAAATAAGACACAACATACTCTCGTTTCTGCCGGGAATCGCCGTTTGGGCGGTCAGAGGTCGGGTTGCCTCAAATTGGGCCTTAGATTCAGGATAGAGAAATCCGCAGTTCCCTCCAATATCAGTGACTGGCGGACGAATAATGTTCGTACTGGTGGAATGCGTGGTTTGCGGTGAATGGGTTGCCTTTGCTCCGTCGCTGCTTATCTGTCCTTCGCCCTCGAATATCTGATTATTTATTGCCCGAACCTGCAGAAACGGACCTACCGTGAGTCAACTTAAGGACGCGACCATTAACGACGTCGAATCGACAGCCGAAGCAAAGCCTGAGCGGAAGAACAGTGAGTTCTGGCGCAAATTTCTGCATATGTTGCCCGGTTTCCTCCCGTTCTGGCTGATCACCTTACCCAAGGAAGATCCCCTGGCCCGGCATTCCCTGGTCTTCGTAACTATCATCGCCGTGGTTCTCACGCTGATATTCATCGTCGCTCAACGTGTCGTGCGGCGAAATAACGAATCGGACTTCCTGCTGACCACGCTCAGTTACCCGATTATCGTGGTGGGGAGTCTGTGGCTGTTTCCCGGAAATATCGAGTTCGCCTGCGTGGTCGTCGTCATCCTCGCGTTCGGGGACGGGAGCGCGTTTATCGGCGGTAAGACCTTTGGGAAGCGAAAGCTCCCCTGGAATCCGCAGAAATCGTGGGCTGGCTTCTTCTCTTTCATGCTTGTCGCGGGACCGGTATCGACCTATCTCTTCTACAAAGTCGCGGATAACCCATCGGTCTCCCTGCCGGTTGCAGCTGCTTGCGCCGGGACGGCAACCGTGCTCTCCGCCTTCGCGGAATCGATTGACACCAAGCTGACCGACAACCTCCGTGTGGGCCTCGCCGCCGCGCTCGGCGTCATGGGGACATGGCTTCTGGTCGTGAATACGATCGGGGTGGCGGGGTAGTTCCGGTCCTGTTTTTGAACAGAAAACAGCTCGAATGGCAGGTTTTTTTACCTAATTAGAGACGAAGGCAGAAATCTCGCGCTTTAACCTGTAGCGACTTTAACGGATTTGTCGATTTCTTAACTGAACGGGCTTTTCATATTTGTAGATTAGAGAAGCTTTGCTAGAATCGGCTCCAGCGAGGTGAACGAATTGCCTCTCTGTTGTTGGTCCATAAGCCTGTCTTTAAGTCACCCAGGTTTATCCGTCTGACCGTTGTCTCCGCATCTGCAGGTTCTGATGAACGGTTCTTTCGGGAACTTGGGCTGTATTCGATAAAGCATCATCTCTCTCAATACGCGATGTTCCGTTCAGGAAATTGCGAATCTCCGTTCCTGGTTGGCAAGGAGGCCAAAAGTGAGTGCGGGTAAAATCTCAGAGCGTTTAGATGTCCAGATTCGTTGGCTGATCCGTCGAGACATGCCAGAAGTTCTTGAGATCGAACAGGCCAGTTTCGATCATTCCTGGACCGAGGAAGATTTCCTCTCCTCCCTGCGCCAACGCCACTGCATCGGAATGGTGGTCGAACTGAACGATCAGATCATTGGTTTCATGATCTATGAACTGCACAAGATCAGCTTGCGTATCCTCAATTTTGCTGTCGCCCCGGCCTATCGTCGTCACGGCATCGGCGTGCAGATGATCCAGAAACTGGTGGACAAGCTCTCTCAGCAGCGCCGCAGCGAGATCGATCTCACCGTCCGCGAAACCAACCTCGCCGCACAGCTTTTCTTCCAGAATCAGGGGTTCAAAGCCGTCAATGTCATGCGTGGTCACTACCATGACACCGACGAGGACGCTTACCTGATGCGGTATCAACTGATGGACGCGCCGGAATGGCTGCCGTTCGAAGGGGTTCGCAATCGCATCAGCGAATTCAAGGATGCCGCTTAAGCTGGCAATTAAGACAATCAAAACAGATCAGGGACTCGCGAGAGTCCCTTTTTTGTTGGTATCGGCGGAAGAAGCCGTTAGACTGAGGTCTGTGGTTTTATTCACAGGTGCTCAGTCAGGAGGAATTGAGGAATGGATTGTCCCCATTGTGGTGAGGTTTTGGATTTCTCCAGTAAGGGCCGGCAAGTCGATTTCAAAGTGTTCCGGGGCACTCTGACGAGTTGGAGTGCATTGTTCCAGGAGGCCTCTGAATTCGCAACGCGCCAGGGGGCGGAAAAGATCATCTCGATTTCTCATTCTGAAGATCATGACGATGGCGTGGTGACGGTCTGGTACTGGCATTAAGAGTCAATTTGTCGTAAGCATCGGGAAGAAACCGAGGGGAAAGTGTCGCGGACGGAAATCCCTCAAAATAAAGGGGTAAAATCGTCCAAGAGGCTGTTTTTGGACGTCTATCGCTGGCATCAGAAAACCCCTTTCTGTTATATTTCGGCCTCGGACCGGTGCCGGGATTGTACGATCTGTTTCGTACGGGTGGCTGGTCATGAACCCTTAACGCCTGATTCTACTCCTCTTCACTTCTTCTATCGCCCTTTCTCGACCTCTCAGCAGGTCCTTCGCTTTGTGAGAAAAGCCGGTGAGTGGCGCCTGAAAGCAGTCAATGCTTCGCCGGGCGGCCAAGACTCCAAAGGCCGTGAGTAGAAGTCCGGGAAGAACGCTCCGGAGTATCAGCGAAAGGCAGCGTACTTCACTGCATGACTTTATCCATGCGTTGAAGATTGCCACTTCGCTCTTCCGTCGAGCCTTTTTCATCCCCCCCCGCTGAAAGTTCCCCCGAGTAACTTGTCAGTTCCGAGTAAACTATCAGGTTGTCATGAAATGACAGACTGGAATCACTTAATATGGTCGATCGTTCCTTGCTACGAGACTTCGCTGTTGAGGATGAAGAAATTGAAAACATCATGGGCGAGGACACTCTGAACGCGGAAATCGCGGCGGGTGAATCTGCCTTGGACGAGCTCTACAACGAGCTCGCCTCCAATGTTGATGTCAACCAGATCATCGAAGGTACCATCCTGCGAGTCGATGGTGACGAAGTTCTCGTCGATATTGGATACAAGAGCGAAGGCGTTGTCTTTCGCGACGAATGGAGCGAAGAAGAAGAAGCTCCCGAGCCGGGCCAGAAAATCCAGGTGCTGCTCGATGAGATCGAAGATCATCTCGGCTTCATCCTGCTGTCGAAACGTAAAGCCGACCGCATCCGCGAGTGGGAAAAAATCATCGACAGCCATGAGGAAGGCGATATCGTTCGCGGTACCGTCGTTCGCAAAATTAAAGGTGGTCTGCTCATCAATATCGGCGTGAACGTCTTCCTGCCGGCCAGCCAGGTCGACATCCGACGTCCCTCCGATATCGCCGACTTCATCGGTCAGGAAATCGAATGTGTGATCCTGAAAATCGATGAGAACCGTCGTAACATCGTCGTCTCCCGTCGTAAGCTCATCGAAGACAAACGCGAACGCCTCAAATCGGATATCCTTGCCGATCTCAAGGAAGGTCAGATCCGCAAAGGTGTGGTCAAGAACATCGCCGACTTTGGTGCGTTCGTCGACCTTGGCGGCATCGACGGTCTGCTGCACATTACCGACATGAGCTGGGGACGTATCGATCACCCGTCTCGCATGGTGCAGATCGATCAGGAAATCGAAGTGATGATCCTGAACATCGACCGCGAGAAAGAAAAGATTGCCCTGGGTCTCAAACAGAAAACTCCGAGCCCCTGGGAAAACATCACCGAGAAATACCCGGTGGGTGGCAAGGTCGAGGGCGAAGTTGTCAACGTGATGACTTACGGTGCCTTCGTGAAACTTGAAGATGGTATCGAAGGTCTGGTGCACATCAGCGAGATGTCTTGGACCAAGCGTATCAATCACCCGAACGAACTCGTCAATATCGGCGACAAAGTCGAAGTGGTGGTCCTCGGTATCAACGAAGAGAAACAGGAAATTTCGCTGGGTATGAAACAGACTCAGCCGAATCCCTGGGACGATGTCACCAGCAAATACCCCGAAGGGGGCCGCGTCAAAGGTACCGTTCGCAACCTCACGAACTACGGTGCGTTCATCGAACTCGAGGAAGGTGTCGATGGTCTCTTGCACGTCAGCGACATGTCCTGGACCCGCAAAATCTCTCACGCCAGCGAAATGCTGAAAAAGGGAGACGAAATCGAGTGTCTGGTCATCTCTGTCGATGAAGAACGCCGTCGTATCGCCCTCGGGCTCAAGCAGCTCGACAACGATCCCTGGGCCAACGAAATTCCCAGCAAGTACGGTGTGGGCACGATCGTCACCGGTACCGTTACGAAGATCACCAACTTCGGTGTCTTCGTTCAACTGGAGCCGGAACTCGAAGGTCTGCTGCACGTCTCCGAACTCTCCTCCGAGAAAGTCGAGAAACCGGAAGATGTCGTCAACGTCGGCGAGCAGATCGAAGTTCGCGTCCTGCGTGTGGATGAGGACGAGCGTAAGATCGGCCTGAGCCGCAAGCTCGACGCCGAACCGGGCGAAGCCGAAGGTGCGGAAGAAGGTTCTTCCGAAGCGGGCGAACGCAAACGTACCGAAGAGCTCAAAGGGGGAACCGGTGGTTCCGCCGGCCCGCTCTTCTCGATGGGCAGCAGCGACACCGAGTCGGGCGAAGAGAAATCAGAATAGTATTCTGATCAGACTGCAATCACGGTTGCTTCGGTAACCTGCAGATAAACAGAACGGCCTGCTTTTCGAATGGAAAGCAGGCCGTTTTTGTTTTGTTACGGTGGAATTGCCTCTCAATCGATGCCGCCCAGTTTCGTATTGAGGAGCGGCTTTGGACTCGCTTTGAGAAAGGATACCTGTTTAATCCTTTTTTCTGTGCAGAATAATCAACATGAATGATGGCGGTGTGATGTTATAGTGTTGGAATAACATCCCCTGCCTCTCAAACGACCTTCGCGCAGCAGAAGTCGATTTTGCCCGTGAGCAATTGAATTCAGGTTGAGCCATGAATGACAACGACAACAACGACGCTTCGCCCGCAGACGAATCGCTGGAACCGGAGCATACCGGTGGTGACCCTCCCGCGCGATCTGTTCCGTCGTCGCCTGTCGACGAACAAGAGGATGGGGTCCCGCCTTTCGAGGATCGAAAAACCGGCCTGATCCTCCTCGGGGTGCTGCAGGTCGCCATGGGGGGCTTTTTCGCCATGATGCTGCTGTTCATGGCTGCCATGTCTGCCGGAGGGCTCGCTCGCGGTCCTGCGCCGCTGGACGTGCGGACGATGATTCCCGCAATGGGGATCTACGGTGCCCTGGCGGTGGTATTGGTCTGGCTGGGGTTTGGATCTATTCTTGCGAGGCGCTGGGCCAGAGCGTTAACTCTCGTGCTGGCATGGATGTGGTTCGCAGTCGGTCTCGTGAGTTTGCTCATGATGTTTGTCATGGGGCCAGGCCCCTTCAACGTCGCCGGCAATGGTCAGGCTCCGCCCCAGATGATGATGTTCCAAGTGATCCTGTTCGGCACAATGGGTTGCATCTACGTGATCTTACCGGGGATTTACATCCTGTTCTATCAAAGCAGACATGTGAAGGCGACGTGTGATTATTACGACCCGCACATTCGCTGGACCGATAAATGCCCCCTGCCCGTTTTGCCGCTGACCCTGTTGCTGGCATCCGGAGCGTTCTCGATGGTCTTTTCGGCGAGTTACGGCTTCGTCGTACCGTTCTTTGGAGTAATTCTCAAAGGTGTTCCTGGCGCCCTGGTGGTTCTCCTGATCTCGTTACTTTGCGCCGGGCTGTCGTGGGCGACATTCAAATTGAAGATGTGGGGGTGGTGGGCAACCCTTGTGATGTACGTGTTATTCGGTATTTCCACCGTCATCACGTTTTCACGAATCAGCATGATGGATCTCTATCGGGAAATGGAATTCCCTGCAGCGCAGTTGGAGATGCTGGAGAAGTACGGGGTCGCCGAGAGCAAGTTCATGCCGGTTACAGTCGGAGTGAGCGTTATCCTGATGGTGGGTTACCTGCTCTGGGTGCGAAAGTACTTCGTTGATGGAGCGGCAGAGACAACAAAGTCGTGAATCCAGTGCTGTGACGAACGCCTCGAGCCGAATCTATAGCAAATTACAGATAACCGTAGCGTGTTCTGGCGGCGTAGCCTGCTATTTTCAAGGAATTTTCGGGTACGATAGCCGCCACACTTATCCTGGACAGGATCTAAAAGCGGCAATCGAACATCATGCCGGTCGAGCCCTGAACCGGATCGACGTAGGGATAGCAGGTGAAGTTCTCGTATTCGTCGAGATGTTTCGCGGCGATGGTCTTGCCGATGACACAACCGAGCGCGGCACCGAACACCACGTCGGAAAGGTCGTGATCGCGCTCATCGATGCGGCTCCAGCCAATCAAACCGGCCACAGCATACGCGGGGGCTCCCGCTTTCCAGCCGTAGTACTCTTCGACCACGGCCGCCATCGCAAAGCTGCTCGAAGTGTGGTAACTCGGGAAACCGTATTCGCCATCATTCCACGTGTCGCTCGGGCGGTCTGTGTTCGCGATCCCCTTTACGGCCAGCGTCGTCAGGCTGGTGACCGTGTACGCGCTGATGAGCGCCGTGCTGAAATCGTGCAGTTCGTGATCCTGGTGGTAAAGGCTCCAGCCATACACACCGAGCAGCACAGGAACCTGATACTGCGGTTCCGCCATTTTGCCCAAAAACTCAGAACCGCTTCCCCACCGTCGTGGATGGTCGCGCGTGTAATCCCGCACTTCACCATCCACGTCCTGTCTGAGAGCAATCGCGCCTCCGAGTGCGACGCCGAGGATCACCAGGTTCTCGCGGGTCACGACCGACTTGGCATCATCCCACAGCATGGGGAAAAAATCGTGAACGTCGTCTCGAAAGGAAAGTTCCAGCCGCGGGCAGCAGTTGGGAGCGGACATTCTGCGGAAGACCTGCTCTGGACTGCGTACATGATTCTCTTCATATCTCGTCGGAGAATAGGGGCCCGGGACGAAAGCCGCCTCCGGCGTCGAAGTGAGGATCGGAGACTCGATTGAGGCAACCGGTTCCTCAACGGCGACCAGTTCTTCTGGTGGCAGAAGAAAGACGACCGGTGTTTCGTTCTCTCCGACGATCGAAGTCGAGAGCACGTCATCGAACGGAGTGAGGGGGAGTTCTTCGATGGTTGCGTCAGCGGAGAAGGAGTTCTCCGCCGATGTAATTCGCGAGAATTCCGAAGGCTGGCTCCAGATGTAGACCTTCCCGACGGGATCGACTTCGATTTCCTCTGGAGCGGGTTCGGCTGCCAGGATCGATGATGAGGAGAGAACCCCCAATGCGGTCAACCACATTACGCATAATAGCAGCGGGACGCGTTGAAAACGCCGACGTTCTATTTTGTAAGTGGAATGGAGCATGTTTGATCGCTTAAAGCGGGTCTTATTGCGATACCTGGAGAAAGACGCCGAGTGGCGCGATGGAATCTGCCGAAAATCCTGAATACATTCAGGATTGTAAGCAGGTGCACAGAATCCCCGGGGTGAATCTGATTTCATCCTGTGTAATATCGACCTGACGGATGGTGTACGTGTACGTTAACTCTCAACGGAGAGGGAACCGACTCCTTTCGACTTGAGCAATTTCATATTTTCTTGCTATTCGGATGGTGTGGCTAAAGTCAGATAAACCGATCAGGTCAGATGATTAAGGTTGAATTCGAGAGTCGAGAATAGTCTCATTGAGGGAGCAGAAGTCTCCTGAAGCAATTTGTTTACATCTGTTCATATCATTGCGGGGGATATTTCAGGATTTTTCAGGCGGTCGAAATCATTCGATCGTACTAACATACAGTAATACCCTGCTTCCGCGCTCACACATCTCTCTATTCTTCCTTTCACTAATTCCGATTCCGGATTAGAAGGCAGGCGACGTGTCGTCCACGATTCAAAACACGCTGGAAACTCTGGGGACCGAACTCGGCAAAGTACTTCTCGGTAAACCGGAGCCGATTCGACTGGTACTCGTGGCAATGCTTTCGGAAGGGCATGTCCTTCTTGAAGACGTTCCCGGCGTCGGAAAGACATCGCTGGCGAAGGCGGTAGCCAAAATCTTTGACTGCGATTTCAAACGCCTGCAGTTCACCCCCGACATGCTGCCGAGCGATATTCTCGGATCGAGCGTTTACCTGTCGAATACGGCCGAGTTCGAGTTCCGTAAGGGGCCGATCTTCACGAACGTGCTACTCGCCGATGAAATCAACCGGACCACACCGCGTACACAGAGTGCGCTGCTTGAAGCGATGGAAGAGAACCAGGTCAGCGTGGAAGGCGAGACCTATCCGCTTAAACGTCCGTTTTTCGTGATTGCCACGCAGAACCCGTTTGAATCGGAGGGGACCTATCCCCTGCCCGAAAACCAGTTGGACCGGTTTATCATCTGCACGGAGATCGGTTACCCGCAGCGAGATGTCGAAAAAGAGGTGCTGAAGTCACATCGTCTGGGCAGATTGCTCGACAACGATCTGCAGTCGGTAAGCACAGAGTCACTGCTCGAAATGCAGAAACAGGTCCGCGAAGTTAGTGTTGAGGAGTCCATCTACGATTATCTGCTCGACATCGTGCATGCGACCCGCAGTCACGAACAGCTTCGTATTGGCGTGAGTACACGCGCTGCGTTGACCTTTCATCGCGCCGCCCAGAGTCTCGCGTTTATCCACGGTCGAGATTACGTCATCCCCGACGACGTAAAGCAGCTGGCGATTCCCGTGCTGGCCCATCGCATTGTGTGCCGGGGCTTCGTCAGAGAAGGACAACGGGATAAGGCGAAGGAAATTATTCGCCAGATTCTGGAAAGCACCGCCGCTCCTTCCTGAAATTGCGGTTTCCGATCGCATGACTGTTGATCTGTATTTGAACAGGCTGGACCGGGTCGTGCTGATGAATTAAAATCGCTCCCTCAGAGCGGGAGTCGATATCCAAACGGCTAGTTTCCGCCTGGCGCGCGAAACCTTTCTGGCTGGTCGAAAGGCGTTCGAGTGTTGTGGACATTCATTCGGACATTTCCAGGCACTCACGCAATGAATGGACGTATGATGTCTCTGATTCCAGAATGTCGTGTGAAAATTTCACATGAACCGCGGTCACGCCCCGCTGTCTGCTGAGTTGCAACCAGGATTTTGAGGACGGCGCAAGGATTGCTTCCTGCCGCCAACTCGGACCAGTAACACAAAGGAAAAATTTATGATTCGGACTGCCACGCTTGTCGCTGTCACCTTGTTCGCCGCTCTTACCTGCTTTGTTGCCGATCCGACTGTTGCGGCGGAGAAGGAATCCAAGCGAGTCAAACCGCAGGTCTTCCTGGAATACGACAAGCTTCCCGCGGGCGGAAAATGCCGCGTGATGATGGAGATTCAGATCGAAGAGAGCTGGCACATCAATGCGAACAAACCCGGCATCGAGGATCTCATCCCGACGACCTTCACCGTGAAGTCGGAACAGGGCGTCAAACTGACCGATATCAAATACCCCAAGCATGAGCTGATCAACATGGAAGGTGTCGGAACGGTCAACGTCTATGAAGGCAAAATCCGCATCTACGGCACGCTGGAAGTGCCCGCTTCGGCGGCCCAGTCCGTGGATAAACTGCAGCTGACGGTCAACTACCAGGCCTGCACCGAGAAGTTCTGCGAGCGGCCGGATAAAGCCACCATTGAAGGCAAGATTCCTGTTGCCGCGTCCATCAACGACGTCAAGAAAAAGAACGAAGAGCTCTTCAAATAGGCTGTTTTTTTCTAACTTGTTGACTTTGAACAACTTATGCGATACTGTGCGGGCAAGTCCGGATTGTCACAATTTTTGAAATAGTCCGACTTGTCTTCAGAAAAAAAGCTAGCCTTGTGATTAGCCAGATCACGAGTGACACGGAAAGCGCGCCCTCCTTCCGCTTTGAACTCTGCCACGCGAACCCTCTGTCAGAAGTGGAAGTTCCCGCTCGGACTGGCTGTGGAGCAGCATTGCTCCGCAGATCCGAACGCAGAACCTGCCGAATGTCTTCAAAGAGACAAATTCGAGCGAGCTTCGACGGGGAATGATTTTTCCTTTCGCGTCCCTGTTTCATTCATTTCATGTTGCGCTCGGGAACTGTTCCCTTTCCACTCAATTCTGGAATCACAAAGATGGAAGCAACCCTCGTCCATTCCCCCAGTCCCCAGACAGGTTCTCACATGTCCGAGCGTACTCAGTATCACGAGTCCGTACTTGCCAAGACAAAAATCATTGCCACCGTGGGACCCGCCTCGGAATCCGCCGAACAGATTCGGGAACTGGTGGAAGCGGGAGCCGACCTGTTCCGGCTCAACTTCGCTCACGGCGACCATCGCTGGTTGGAGGGGATTCTCAAAAACATCCGCCAGGTATCTAAAGAACTTGGTCGGTCGATTGCGGTCCTCGGCGACTTGAGCGGTCCAAAAATTCGTCTCGGCGAATTGCCCGAAGAGGGCTTCTGCTGTCAGGCGGGCGGACGGTTTGAGTTCATTCGTCATCCCGACCCGGGCGATCCGACTCGGCTGACCTGCACCTATGGCTCTCTGATCGATGACCTGCAACCGGGTGACCCCGTGATTCTAGCGGACGGCACCGTGCATATGCGCGTGGTCGAAAAACCAGAAGGGGAAGATAAAGTCGTCTGCATCGTCGAACAGGCGGGCTGTATCCGCAGCCGCCAGGGAATCAACCTCCCCGGTGCGAAACTCAGCACCCCCTGCCTCACCGATAAAGACCGCGAGGATCTCGCGTGGGCGCTCACGAACAGACTCGATTTCATCGGCCTCAGCTTCGTTCGCTCGGCCAGCGACATCGATCTGCTCAATGAAGCCATTGATGCACACAATCCAGAATACCGACCTTCTATCGTCGCGAAGATTGAAAAGACCGAAGCGATTGCCGATCTCGAAGGCATTCTCGATCGGACCGATGCCGTGATGGTCGCCCGTGGCGATCTCGGTGTCGAAGCGGATATCGCAACTGTCCCGCTGCTGCAGAAAGATATTATTCGTCGTTGTAATCAGCGACGTATCCCGGTCATTACCGCGACACAGATGTTGGACAGCATGCACACCAGCGAACTGCCGACCCGTGCCGAAGCGAGCGACGTGGCCAATGCCGTGCTCGATGGAACCGATGCGGTGATGCTCTCCGGTGAAAGCGCGATTGGTCAGAACCCGCGTAAAGCGGTCTCGACGATGAGTCGTATCTGCCATGAAGCCGAACAGTTCATCAAATCACACAGCGCCGATGAAGTTTCGCATCCCTCCTCGACCCGGGCGACCGCAATTACCGAAGCGGTGACGCTGGGGGCTTTCATGGCGGCGGAAAAGCTGAATGCCAACATGATCGCGGTGGCGACGCACTCCGGCCGGACGGCGATGGCGTTATCCAAACAGCGGAGCCAGGTTCCGATCGTCGCGCTGACGGACAACTATCACACCGCACAGAAAATGTGCCTCTACTGGGGCGTGATTCCGATTTACACCCAAGTCGTCGGTAAAACTCCCGAGCGACTGCTGCAATACGTGCTGGAATGGTCAACCGAGCATAACCTGCTGAAGTCGGGTGACCGGGTGATCGTGCTGGGCTCCACCCAGTGGACGGAACCGGGCCAGAACATGATGCAGGTCCACGCGGTCAAGTAAACTTGATCCGCTCCAGCTGAAGTGGAACGACACTACCAACATCGACTATAACAGGAACCGGCTGCGATTCATTGCAGCCGGTTCTTTTTTTGTGGTCCCTTTTCATTGATGTCGATGCGGGAGAGTGACGGATGCCGCGGAAAACGTATGACTGCGCCGTGTTGGGACTGGGAGGCTTCGGTAGCTCGGCAGCGTATCATGTAGCCCGCCGGGGAATTTCGGTTCTGGGCATCGAACAGTTTACCCCCGCGCATCAATTCGGAAGCTCGCACGGCGAGACCCGCATCATCCGGCAAGCTTATTTCGAGCACCCCGATTACGTACCGTTACTCCTGCGCGGGTATGAACTGTTCGATGAACTCGAACAGGTATCGGGGAAAAGGCTGTTTGAACGAAGTGGATTGTTTCTCTCCGGAATGCCAGGCGGAGAAACGATCCAGGGAGCGCACCTGGCGAAGGCGCAACATGGCATTCCTCTGGAGACGGTCGACGCCTCTCACTACCGGGAGCGATTTCCCGGATACCGTATTCCGGACGGGTTCGAAGTCGTGTACGAGCCGGTGGCCGGATTTCTACACGTGGAAGAAACGGTACGCACTCACTTGGAGCAGGCCGAAAAAGCGGGAGCGACATTGGTCTTTGATTCGCGCGTAATATCGTGGCGAAAACAGAGTGACGAATTCGTGATCACCACCGACAAGGCTGAGTTCATCGCGAGGAAGTTGATCGTCGCGGCGGGCGCATGGACGCGGGATTTACTGGCGTCATTGGATGTGCCACTGCAGGTGCGGCGAAAGGTTCTCTGCTGGCATCCGGTGCGTTCGAATGTTTATGACGTGGCAGCGGGCGCTCCCTGTTTCTTCTTTGAAATGCCGTATGCTGCGTTTTACGGATTTCCCTCGATCGACCATCAGACGGTTAAACTGGCCGAGCACAGTGGCGGAAAAGATATCGGCTCGCCACAGGAGTTGATCCGTACGGAACTCGATGGAGATGGCGACGCCGTTCGTCGTTTTATCCGTGACTGCATGCCCGAACTCACCGATCGCGCCGCGTCGCAGGCGGTCTGCATGTATACGATGTCGCCCGATCATCATTTCATCGTCGATGAATTTCCCGCGACAACCGGTTTGTATTTCGGTGCGGGATTCTCGGGACACGGATTCAAGTTTACTTCGGTAATCGGGGAGATTCTGGCAGACTTTGCCGAGAAGGGAGAGACGGATCTGCCGATTGACTTCCTCCGTCTTCAGCGTTTTCGGACGGCTTGAGCACTGGTATTCCATCACCATATCAGGCTAGGAAGAAACTCCCGCCACCCATATAATAAACACACCTTACTTGCCAGGTAAATCGAACGGGTCGCCGCCTGTCAGGCTCGAAATCCAAGGCGGTTATGTCATAAACCAAAAAGGGATAAAGAAGATGAAAGCAAAAACGACATTAGTGACCGGACTGTTGATCGGCATGATTGCCGGCCTCGCGTCGAGCTACTTTCTGCCGACCCCGACGACGAAAGCGTCCACCGTGGACCGCGAAGAAAAATTCATCATGGCGACCTGCCCCGTGGATGGAGATTCCGAAGCTGTATTCGTGCTCGACCTGCTGTCCGGGCAACTGCGGGGCGCGTGGCTCAACCCGCGGAATGGCCGCTTTACCAACTTTTACTCGTATAACATCGCGGGGGACTTCAATCTCGCCGGTGGCGAACCTCACTTCACGATGACGACCGCTCACTCGAGCATTCCGAACCGTGGACGGGGTCAGAACGCAAACGGGGTCGTCTACATCGCCGAGCTGACGACCGGTCGCGTGAACGCCTACATGCTGCAGTTCAACAACAACCAGAACGCCGCCAACATTCAGGCTCCGCTGACATTGCTCGACAGCTTCCCCTGGCGACCGGTTATTCAATAGGCGTTTCAAATCAGGTTTCGATACACGAAAAAACCGCGTCAGCCAGCTGACGTGGTTTTTTTCTTTTGTCGTCATTCCGTTGCCGGTTTAGATCGTGCGCGAGAAGAGTTCGGTCAGTTTATCGTTCGTGACTTTTTCTCCTTTGGGAAGCGTCTTGATCAACTGCAGTACCTCCATGACCTGTGCGTCATTCGCTGTATGTCCGAGTTCTTCGAGGCGATGAGCGACGGCCCGTTTTCCGCTATGGCGACCAATCACCAGTTGAATGCCCGCGGCGCCGACGAGTTCGGGGCGATAAGGCAGATAGGTGTCCGGGTTCTTGAGCAACCCATCCTGATGAATACCCGCCTCGGTGGCGAAGATGTTTTCACCAGAGACGGGTTTGTTCGGGCAGATCGGCAGGTTTAGAAGACGCGAGACGAGTTGATTGGCTTCAATCAGTTTCTCTGTTTTGATGCGCGTATCGCCGCCATATTGCTTTGAATGAATGCGTAATGTCGTAGCGAGTTCTTCGAGCGGCGTGTATCCGGCGTAGGGGCCGACACCCAGCAAGGAACAATCGAGGTGCGTGATCCCGCATTCAATGGCCGTCAGTGCGTTCGCAACAGAGACACCCATGTCGTGGCGGAACCGGCAACCGAGTTCCATCGGCCCTTTGTTCCATTCCATCATCGGTTTCAGCAACGGTCCGACCTGATGGGGTAACACTCTTCCCGAATGATCGGACAGAATGAGCCGGTCGATGCCTCGTCCTTGATAGTCGTCGATCAGTCTCTGCGAGTATCCGGAGTGCGTATCGACCTCCCATTCAACTCGCTGACATCCTGACTTCTTAAGTTTATCAAGTTCTGATTCGACAGGGTTGTTTCCTGCTTTCGTCATGCGGCAGGAGTACTCGGTACGTCCTGAGTGAGCTATTCGCTCGTGCAGCGTTTCCAACTCAGTCACAGCGATAATGATCTCAGCCGAACTGATGGCAGAGCAAATCGAGTTTGCCGTATCGCGATCCGAAAGCAGACTATCGGGAATCAGAATTTCATCGACGTTCAACCCATCAATCGCCGCAACAATTTCGCGGAGAGAGTCGGAGGGCAATTCATTTTTCTGGGATCGCGCGATTCCCCAGAGTGTCACATCGCAGATTGAGATCTGTTTCACGATTTTATTCCCGGCGAAAGCAGAAGTATTGGTTTGCCGATTTGAGTTAAAAAGCGGGACGCGCTCAAGTCCAATCCTCTTCTCGCTGCTTAAGTCGCGCGACGGAGGCGGTGTCGATTTCGACTCCCAGCCCCGGACCGCTCAGCGCCGGAGCCCGGCCGCCGAGGCCGAAGGTGATATCCCGTGTCAGCAGGTTTTCCTGAACAAGAAAGCGGTCGTAACTTCCTTCCAGATGTTTGATCCCCGCGACGGAGCAGGCGAAGTGCCGTCCGGCAGCGGAAAGAATTCCCGTCTCGCCGACCATGCACCCGAGTTGATATCCCAACCCGGCGTCGTGTGCGATCGCGGCGATTTCCAGGCAGTTCAGGAAACCGCCGCATTTAGACAGGCGAATGTTGAAGAGCTGGCAGAGATGCTCGCGGACAGCCCGGCGGGCGTCAGAGGGACTGCATAAGGATTCATCCAGCATGATCGGCAGATTGCATTCAGCCTGAAGTCCGGGGGAATCGATCGTCAGCTGGTGCGGCAGCGGTTGTTCGACCGAGCTGATCTGGAAGCGGGCGAGCTCTTCCGTCTGGCGAGTGAGGTCATCCCGATTCCACGCTTCGTTGGCGTCGATACGAAGATCGATCCCCCGCCCCATCCAGCGGCGGACTCGGGCGAGCAACTGTTCATCGTCGATTCCTGTTGCCCCAACTTTCACTTTCACATGTCGAAACCCGAAGAGGCGGTAGAGAATCGAATTCAGGATCTGTTTCCATTTCGACATCGAGGTAATGGCGACCCCATACTGAACTTCTTTGCGTACGAGACGAATGGACTGTGCCAGCTCGAACTCTGCTGTCACCTGCGAGAGGGGAACGTCCCAGTGGCGACAGGCGGCGTCCAGTACCGCGATCTCGATCGCGCAGCGCAACGAGTTTCCGAAGCAATCGCGGTCGGCCGTGGCGGGTGATTCGATGATATCCGGCCGCGATAACTGAAAACCCTGCAGGAGAACAATCAAGCTTTTCCAGTGCGCCCACTCGTGACGAAGTTGATCCTTCAGCGAACTGCATCGCCACTGTTGCCAGACAGTTTCAATGGTTTCGCCGGTGACATAATGCCGCGGAAGACCTTCTCCCCAACCGACGGTTCCATCTTCGAGTTCGCAGCGGACGAGAATCGTATCGTTGAACTTCCGCGCATAGGAGGCGTGCCGAATCTCTTTCTTCAGCGGGATGCGGACCTCGTAAGCGGTGAGTTTGTGGATACGCATGGTGAAGGAGTTTTGTGGGTCGCTGAGGCACGGAGCGCACCAAGGGGAGACGTTAAGTGAAAAGGTGATAGAGACGCGGTTAAACCCGGAGATGGGGTTGTCGCAGGTTATGTCAGTCCCTGTGCTTTGAACCAGTCCATCGTCTGTTTCATTCCTTCCTGGAAGTCGATCTGTGGATCGTAGCCGAGTTCGCGTTTGGCTTTCGCCGTGCTGTAGTCGAGGTTCAATCCGAGAAATTTGATGCGGGCGTTCGACAGGATCGGCGCCTCGGTTTTCCCCAGTGCTCGGTAGAGCTTCTCCAGAACGTTCGCGAGAAACTTGGCGACCGGCAGCGGAACGTGTTTCTTCGGGGGGGGATAGCCCCCCAGTTCGGCAATCTTGTTGATGAACTCTTTCTTGGAGACCAGCCGGCCATCGGTCACATTGAACTTCTCGCCGATGACATCGTCGTTTTCAATCGCTTTGAAGATTGCCTGCACGAGGTTGCCGACGAACACGTTATTCATCAGCTTCTCTCCCGAACCGAGAAACGCGAACTGTTTCGACTTCAGCTTCTCGAAAATGCGCGGCAATACCGTCCGATCTCGTGGGCCGTAGACAAAACCGGGACGAATGACGACGGCCGGGAGCTGTTTCTCTTTTACATGGTCGAGGACTTTCAGTTCTGATTCGACCTTGGTCAGGGTATAACCATCGATCCCTTCCTGGTTCGGCGGCTCGGATTCGTCGGTCCCATGATGGTCGCGCGCCTGGTAGACACCCAGCGAACTGATGTGAATGAACTTTTTGAGCGTGCCGCTATTCTCTGTCGCCTGTAGGAATGTTTCGAGGCTGTCGACATTTACCTTGCGATAATCTTCCACCGGTCCCCAATCGCCGACTTTCGCGGCGCAGTGGACGACGACGGTGGCTCCGGCGACCCCCTTTTTGAGCGACTCGGCATCGGTCAGATCGCCGGTCACCATCTCGACTCCCCACTCTTTCAAAAAGTCGGAGGAGGAGCCCGCGCGGGCGAGGACGCGAACGGGGACATTTCGCTTTCGGCATTCTTCAACAACATGGCTGCCGACGAGGCCCGTGGCGCCGGTGACGAAGACGAGGTCGTTTTCAGTCAAATTCATCTTGCTGCTTTCCCTGGAACCGGCCGGTGGGCTGGATCGAAGTTGTTCGGCTGACGATGGTTATTGCATCAGGTTCGGTTTTAGACTAATTTCAAAAACAATCCTAGGGCTTTTGAGGTAGGATTTCTGTACCCACCACTCCTTCCCGTCCTCGCCGTGCACGCTTGGAAATAGCTAATCTCATGCAGTCTCCCGACGATTATCTGCGCGATTGCCGGACGGATCGCTTTACGACTTCCGACGGCTATCGCCATTTCTACCGGCACTGGCCGGCGGCCGGAACGCCTCGGGGTGTCATCCTGGCCCTGCATGGAATTCAGAGCCATTCGGGCTGGTACGGATACTCGAGCCAGCGACTGGCTGCGGCGGGTTATCATGTTTACTTTCTGGACCGGCGCGGGTCGGGGCAGAACTTTCGCAGTCGGGGGGACGCCCGGCATCAGGACCGGTTGGTGAACGATGTCGTCGACTTTGCCCGAGAACTCCGTTATCAACACCCGGAACTGCCGCTGACTCTACTTGGGTTGAGCTGGGGAGGGAAACTCGCCGCTGTCACTGCGAGTCGGTATTCATCATTGTTTAACAGGCTCATCCTGCTTTACCCCGGTTTGCGGGCATTTGTGCGGGCGAACTGGTGGCAGAGGTGTCAGCTGCGGCTCGCCGAATGGCTTGAGGTAACTAAGAAGAAGGTCCCGATCCCCTTGAGCGAGCCCGCCCTGTTCACGAACGAGCCCGATGCCCGGGTCTTCATCCGGCAGGATCCCTTTCTGCTGGAGGAGGCCACCTCGGGATTTATGATCGCGAACCGGCACCTCGACCTCTCTACCCATGCTCCGGGATTTGCCAGTAAGCTGACCATGCCCAGCATCCTGATGCTCGCGGGACAGGATCGGATCATCGACAACGGAGAGACACAGGAACTGTTCCGCACCTTTCCAAACCCGCGGAATGAACTGCGGGTCTACCTCCAGGCCGCCCACACGTTGGAATTCGAACCGAACCGGGAAACCATTTTCTCCGACCTCGTCGACTGGCTCGAGCGGACGGACGGTCATCTTGAGTAGACGATAAGTCCCGGAAATCAGGGGAATTGACCCTGATCGTGACCAAATCCCTAAAATCGACATCTCCTGCACTGCGAATTTCCGCACAAGCGAATTGACGCGTCCCGGTCGCTTGCAGCAGATCAGGTGATTGCGTATATTGCGTCTTCGCCCGTTCAGCGAGGAGTTCTGCAAGTTGTTTGAAAACAATAACTTGAGACCCACATGGGTCGAACGATAAGGGCCGGGCGAAACGACTGTCGGACAGATAGCTCAGTTGGTAGAGCACAGGACTGAAAATCCTGGTGTCGGGGGTTCGATTCCCCCTCTGTCCACTCACTATAGTTGATTTTCAAAACTAGTGCGGTTATAGCCTCAAGGGCGTGCACTGCGGCGGCGTGAATAACCGCAACTGGATTTGAAAATCTGCTGAGAATGAAACAGAAAAGCTCTCTGAGTCGCTATGATTCAGAGAGCTTTTTGTGTTTCACTGCCTTGTTATTGTGAAATGGAGTCGCGCAATGAAACGTATCGTTTCTCTTCTTCCCGCCGCGACGGAAATCGTCTGTGCGTTGGGCTG
>PABD01000178.1 GCA_002702685.1 Planctomyces sp. | reverse complement strand
TTGTCGAGCATCATCCGGTCGATGATGGCGTCGGTGCTGAGGTCTTCGCCTTCAGGGAGTTCGACCGGTAGTCCCAGCCCAGTTAACAACTCAATCTGCCGACGAGTCAATGCGGCGTCGACACGGTTCAATCGTTCCGCCAACAGGCTCGCCTTCACCATTCCGATGCTCACCGCTTCGCCGTGCATGAGCACGCCATACCCACAGAGCGCTTCAAACGCGTGGGCGAACGTGTGACCGTAGTTGAGTACCGCTCGAAGCCCGGTTCGCTCCTCTTCGTCTTCTTCGACGACATCGGCTTTCAATCGGCAACTGCGGGAGATGACATACCGCAGGACCTCGGGATCACGCTCATTCAATTCTGTCACATGTTGCTCAAGGTATTCAAAGAATTCGGCGTCCAGGATCACCCCGTACTTGACGACCTCCGCCAGTCCGCTGCGGTAGTCTCGTTCGGGCAGCGTTTCGAGCGTCGCGGTGTCGATGAATACGCCCTTGGGTTGATAGAACGCCCCGATCAGGTTCTTCGCCCGCGGGTGATTGATTCCGACTTTGCCGCCGACAGAACTGTCCACTTGCGCCAGCAATGAAGTGGGAACCTGAATGAACGGAATCCCGCGCGTGTAGCTCGCCGCGGCAAATCCGCCGGCATCACCAACCACGCCGCCCCCCAGCGCAATGAGCAGTGTTCCCCGGTCCGCTTTGAAGTCGACGAGTTGATCGTAGATCTTCTGCATGACCGCGAACGACTTGGACGATTCGCCCGCGTCGAGCACAATCTCGCCGACCTGCCAGTCATCTGCTTTCAAGCTGTTGACGACGGTCGGCAGATGCAGTTTCGCGAGGTGAGAGTCCGTGACGACGGCGACTTTTTTTACGCCCGCCTTGGGGGCGGGAATCCAGTCGGCGACGGCGGCGGCGAATTGATCCAGCCGACCGGAACCGATCGTAATGTCGTAGCTGCGGGGGCCAAGGTTGACGTGTACACCCAGGTCGGAAGCATTCACGGGAAACTCTTTCAGCAGAAGCGGAATAACGATCAGAAACGGGGCCTTATTCTAACTTCACCCCTCGGTAGGCGACAGCACGGAACGCGTGGTGGGGCGGGAAAAGACCGGGTCTCGCAGGATATTCAACGGCGTTTCTATTCATTACACTCGGCGGTTCGTCAGCTTGCTCCCGTTCAGAATGCCTCGCAGAATAATCTCGATCGTATGACTCCTCCCCGTCCCCGGATTTTGCTCTGTCTGGAATATGCCACGCTGAACGGGGGAGAACATTCACTGCTGGCGGCCGTGCGGCAACTGACTCAGTCCAAACTTGATTTCATCGCCGCCGCACCTTCCACGGGACCGCTGCTCGAAAAACTGAGCGAACTCAAGATCCCCACGCTCCCGTTGAATCTTCGCGATCAGTCGGGACACAAACTGAGCAAAGAAGAAATTAACAGCTACCTCATCAAGCTGATCGAGGACGTCCAACCCGATCTGGTGCATGCCAACAGCCTGGCGATGGGGCGATTGCTCGGACGGATCGCCGGGGACGTCGCTGCTCCGATCACGACCCACATCCGGGACATCATTCGCTTGAGCGACAAGGCGATCGAAGACTTGAACCAGCTGGATCGTCTGATCGCCGTTTCGGGAGCGACCGCCAAATACCACCAGGAACGAGGCCTTTCGGCCGGTAAATTGACCGTGCTCCACAACGGGGTCGACTCCGACTGGTTTCAGCCGCGCACGCCGACGTATCAATTAAAAAAAGAACTCGGGCTGGGACCGGAAGCCTTTCTCATTGCGAACATCGGACAGATTTGTTTACGGAAGGGGCAGGATGTCGCCGCCGAAGCCGTCTGTCGCCTGATCGATTCGTATCCCGAGCTTCACCTCGCCTTCGTCGGAGAGCGTCACTCGCAGAAGGCGGAGAGCATCGCCTACGAAGAAAACCTGCGTGAGATCTTCGCGAATGCGGGGCGCGAAGACCATGTCCATTTCCTCGGATATCGTTCCGACATTGAATTCATCCTGAATGAGGTCGACCTCCTGCTGCATACCGCGCATCAGGAACCGTTGGGCCGTGTGCTCCTGGAAGGGGCCGCTTCCGAATGTCCGATCATCGCCACGACAGCTGGCGGCACGAGCGAGATTCTCGAACACAATCTCTCCGGCATTCTGCTCCCGCCGGGCGATGCTGATCTGGTTGAATTCGCCCTGCGAGACCTGATCCCCGACGCCCAGCGTCGTCAGGAGCTGGGACGCGAAGCGCGGCTCCGGATTCTTCAGCGATTTACCGTGGAACGATCCACCAGTGGCCTCTTGGACATCTGGAAGCAGCTGTTATAATCCCCTCGCGTCACCACTTTTATTCCTCCCCCCCGCCTTTGTTCATCGCTTTGTGCACTAAATTCTCCGGAAAGCAGACATCTGTATGTCGCTCGTCAGTTTGAATCAGGTTTCTTTTGCCTGGGGTGGTCCCCTCCTCCTCGATGACGTCAACCTCGTGATCGAGCGCGGTGAGCGGATTGGCCTCGTCGGTCGCAATGGCGCCGGCAAATCAACACTGATGAAAATGCTGACCGGCGAGATTCAACCGGACAATGGCGAAGTCCTCAGCGACGACAACGTCGTGGTCTCGCGACTGATGCAGGAAGTGCCGACCGGAAAAACAGGTCTTGTGCGTGATCTTGTCGCCCGCGGTTTCGATATCGAATCGCAATCAGGCCAGCACTCGGAGACGGCTCCTGAAGAGTGGGAGAAGGATGTCGCCATCGATACGGTCCTGTCTCGCATGCAGCTGGATGGAAATGTACTGTTCGAAAACCTGTCGTCCGGCAAGAAACGCCGCGTGCTGCTGGCGCAAGCGCTCGTACGTGAGCCCGATGTGCTGTTGCTCGACGAACCGACGAACCATCTCGATATCGAGTCGATCACCTGGCTGGAACAATTTCTATCGAACTACGCGGGTACGTTGATCTTCGTCACGCACGACCGCCAGTTCCTGCAGGCGCTGGCGACACGCATCATCGAACTCGATCGCGGCCGCTTGTTCGACTGGACCTGCGATTACCAGACGTTTCTTCAGCGAAAAGAAGAAGCACTCGCCGTTGAGGAAAAGCAGAACGAACTTTTCGACAAGAAGCTGGCCGAGGAAGAAGTCTGGATTCGACAGGGAATCAAAGCCCGGCGGACTCGGAACGAAGGCCGCGTTCGCGCGCTGAAGGACCTGCGCAAGGAACGGCAGGAACGCCGCGAACGGGTCGGCAATGTCCGCATGGAAGTCGCGGAATCGGAGAAGTCGGGGCGACTGGTGATCGAAGTGAAGAATGTCTCCTTCAGCTACGATGGCGAACCGATCATCAACGACTTTTCCCTGTTGCTCAGTCGGGGGGATAAGGTCGGTATCATCGGTCCGAACGGCGCGGGGAAATCGACGCTGCTCAAATTGCTGCTCGGCAAACTCAAACCCGACAGCGGTACCATCCGCGAAGGGACCCGACTCGAGATCCTCTATTTCGATCAGCTGCGCGAGCAGATCCAGGAAGAGAAAACCGTTGTCGAAAATGTCGGCGATGGAACAGACATGCTGTTGATCAACGGACGACGGCAGCATATCTATGGGTACCTGCAGGACTTCCTCTTCACCCCCGAGCGTGCGCGTCGCCCGGCGCGATTTCTTTCCGGGGGGGAGCGGAACCGGCTGCTGCTTGCCAAGCTGTTCAAGAACCCGTCCAATGTAATGGTCCTCGACGAACCGACGAACGACCTCGACGCCGAGACCTTAGAGTTGCTCGAAGAACTTGTCAGTGACTATCCGGGTACGCTGCTGTTGGTCAGTCACGACCGGGCATTTCTGAATAATGTGGTCACCAGCACACTGGTGTTCGAAGGGAATGGTGTCATCAAGGAATATGCGGGAGGGTACGACGATTACCTGGTCCAGCAGGCCGCCGCACAAACGGCCAAAAAAGTAGAACCCGCTTCCGAGGTCGTGGAATCCAAACCGGCCGCGAAAAAGCCTGGCTCTGCGAAACCGGCGAAGCTGAGTTTCAAGGAGCAGCGCGAACTCGAACAACTGACCGAGGAGATTGGTCAGCTCGAGGAGGAGCAATCCGAGCTGCACACAGCGATGGCCGCTCCCGACTTTTTCAAACAGGATGGTCCCGCGATCGCCGCCGCAACGGATCGACTGCAGGAATTGAGCGAGAGCCTGGAGACGAAATACGCCCGCTGGGAAGAATTGGAAGCCCAGGCTTAGGTACGGGCGACGTGGTTTATCGGACGGAAATCCAGTCGGTCCCTCATTTCTGAATTGGCTCGGCATGCGCTCTCGATTAGCATGGGAGGGAACATTTTCCAGTCAACCTCTCCACTCTGGGCCTAAACTTCGAGGTACACCGCTCATGTCTCGCTTGCTTTTCTCATTGGTGGTATTTTCCGGCACCCTGCTCTTTACGATGCCCGCGCAGGCGGAGCTTAAAGTCGGGGCGGCAAAGACGATCATCACACCGGATCCATTGCTTCCGATCTCCGGCGGCGTAGGCCCCGGCCGCGAATCGACTTCCAAGAAAGGTGAGCTGACCGCACGGGCGATGGTTGTCGAACAGGGAGAGACCCGCATCGCCATCGTCGGGCTCGATCTTCTCGGTTTCCCGAGCGTCCTTTCCAACCGGGTGCGAAAGCAGATCTCCGATATCCCGGGCGAGAACATCATGATCGGTGCTTCGCATACGCACTCGGCTCCGGACTGCTATGCCTTCCCGGATCCGCGCGGTGGTCATACGGGCGATTTGGAATACATGGACTTCGTCTGCGATCAGATTGTGGTCGCGATCAACGACGCCATTAAGAATCTGCAACCCGCGTCCATCCGCGTCAACACCGCCGAAGCTGCAAGTCGAATCGCTTACAACTACTACGCCCCCGATCTTTACGACCGCCGCATGTCGGTGATCCAGGCGATCGACAGTAAGCAGAAGCCGATTGTGACTCTCGTCAACTACGCACTCCATCCGGAAGTGCTGGGTACGGGACCAGGGATTGTCTCTCCCGACTGCATCGGTCCGATGTGCGACCAGATCGAAACCGAAGCGGGTGGCATGGCGATGTTCATGAACGGGGCTCAGGGAGGAATGGTCACCGCCGACAACCGGAATCTCAATGAACCCAAAGGAGACGGCCGCGGATACTGGAATGGCAGCCGCACGTGGGAGGAATGTCTGCGCATCGGCCATCTGATGGCGGACGAAGCGCTGCGGATCAATAAAGCGGCGCGAACCCAGAAGGATCCTCAACTTTACTGTAAGGCGGAGCAGGTTACGTTTCCGGTAGAGTCCCCCCTGATGTGGGCGATCATCAAAGCTTCACCACTCAATTACCCGTACAACGACGACCAGACCATCACGACGCAGATCAACCTCGTGAATCTTGGGAACATCCAGATCGTTACCATTCCGGGAGAAGCTTTGCCAAACATCGGATTCTACCTGAAGCGGAAAATGCACGGAGAACACAACATCCTCTTCGGTTTGACGAACGATGCCTTCGGATACATCATGACCGAAGTCGATTTTGCCAGCTTTCCCCGCTATGACTACATCTCCCAGACATCACTGGGCGAACAGACGGGCGAAATCCTGATCAAGGAAACGTTACGCATGGCGGACGAAGCACCGCGTCCCAAGTAGGGGTAGATTACCGGGCGACAACGCCTTCTGGTCACGACCCGAGCAACTCTTCCTGCTGCTTGCGACAGATGCCGATCGGCACGACGGTGACTTTGCCCGTGTATGGTTTACTCTCCGCGTTGGCGAAGCCCTTCTTGTGCGCTACCATCGTGACGGTTTCCCATGCTTTGATTGTCGGTCCCAGCGGTTCGCCGCTGTCGCAGTCGAGACCCGACGGGAGATCAATCGCCACGACAGGTCGCGCGGCGTCGTTGATCGCGGCGATGAGCGTCGCGTATGGTTCACGAACTTCTCCCCGGGTTCCCGTTCCGAGTAAGGCATCGATGACCAGGTCGGCCGAGGTGAGTTCGGTCGTAATCGATTTCAGATCGAGTTCCTCTGGATCAGCGGTCGCGTGAATCGTCAGGGGTAATTCGCCCGCTCGGCAGATCTCATAATTCGTGCGGGCATCGCCGCTGAGTTTTTCCGGATCGGCGAACAGCAGGATATGCACCTCCCGCCCCAGGAATTGCAGATGCCGCGCGATGACAAAGCCGTCACCACCGTTGTTCCCCTTTCCCGCGCAGACGACGATCTTCTGAAAGTCGCCCAGCTTTTCGATATACCGGACAGCATTCAGCCCGGCGTTTTCCATCAGCACAATTCCGGGAAGATGATACTGCTCCATGGCGGCCTGATCGACGGCACGGACTTCTTTGCGGGAGAGATAAAGTTCAGAAGTCATGAGGCGGGCCTTTCATGCGGTGGGTATCGTGGTGACGGTTACAACGATTGCAGGACCAGAGAGCAGTCGAGAGGCAAGACTGTATCGATTGTAGGAGATAGGCCTGTTGAAATCATCCGCGCGATTGCAGCAGGAACGCGGTGTGGCAAGGAACAAACCACTGAGAAGTTGCCGCATGGGGGAATCCTCGTTTGTGCGCAATTATCTATCTGATAGGATTTCAAGGGAAAATAAGGTTTTCGCGCGGAAAAAGACTGTATCGTCGCGTTACAACTCGAAAAATTGCCAGCGGAAACCTGCCTCACCCTGAATTCAATCTCTTGAATCACACGTACCAATCCTCTCCACTGCCGCCGACTGGACGGACGACGTCCCATCGTCGCACCGATACAACTTCGGAGAGATAACAGAGTGTTAAAACAGTATGCCGATCATTGGGCACTCGTGACGGGAGCTTCGTCCGGAATCGGAACGGAGTTCGCGAGAGGGCTCGCTGCGCGCGGCATGCACCTTGTGCTGACAGCCCGCCGCCGGGAGGAACTCGAAGTCCTGGCGGAAGAACTCCATACCCGGCACGGGACCCGTTGCCTGATCATCCCGGGTGATCTCAACCTGCCTGAGTTTCCCGAACAATTGATCGCGGAGACCCGCCGGCAGAAGATCACGATCGAACTGCTCGTCAACAACGCCGGTTTCGGTATGGCGGACACGATCGAAAACACTGACCGAAAACGTGTTCTCGACATGCTGCAGGTCAACATGGTCGCGCTCACGAACCTGACGTATCTCGTGCTCCCGGAAATGCTCGAACGTCGCAGCGGCGCTGTCTTGAATGTCTCCTCGATTTCGGCCTTTCAACCGGTGGCGTATATGCCTGCCTATTCGGCGTCGAAGGCTTATATCCTGCATTTCAGCGAAGCCCTCTGGGCCGAGGCCCGCTCGCGCAAAGTGACGGTGATGGCGCTCTGTCCCGGTGTGACCTCAACGAACTTCTTCGAGATTGCCGGCGTCGGTGGCTGGCTCAAAAAACATCGCTCGCATACACCGGAGTATGTGGTCCGCGTGGCTCTCAAGGCGCTGGATAAGCGACGCCAGTACTATGTCCCGGGTATCCGTAACTACATCCTGACACTCGCGTCACGCATCGCCACCCGCCGGACCGTCGTGCAGAGCTCGATGAAATACTTCCGTCCCCGGAAGAAGAAAAACGACGATAAGAAGTAGGCACTCGCGCTTCGCGCAGGCTTCTGGATGGGTGGCCCAAACAATCACGAAGTGTTGTCTGGGTGCCGAAGGCACACAAAGGTGTCCTGCTTTTTCGACGAGAGAGTCGAACGATACCTCACCCTGAATACGGTTCATCGCTTTGTGTTGCTGCGCAACCCAGACAACGCTGGCGCGATTTTCTGAGCCCCCTGCTGGGGGCCACCCGCTTTCAATCGCGTATCATTCTGCGATATGCACCTGGCGTCCTTCGACCCGCAGTTTTCCAGAGGCAAACAGGCGAATCGCTTCCGGGTAAGCTTCGCATTCGGCTTCAAAAACCCGCGCAGCAACGTCATCCGCGCTGTCGCTCGCGAAAACGGGAACCGTCCGCTGGACGATAATCGGTCCGTGGTCGTAAGCGTTGTCGGCGAAGTGAACGGTGCAACCGCTGACCTTGACTCCCCGGGTCACGACTGCTTCGTGTACATGATGCCCGAAGAATCCTTTTCCGCAAAAGGCGGGGATGAGCGCCGGGTGGATATTCATGACCCGGTAGGAAAAATCGTCGGGAACTTCGAGAAGCGAGAGATAACCCGCCAGAGTGACGAGATCGACCTGCGCTGCGCGCAGTTCATCAAAAACGGCCGTGCTGAAGGCTGTGGTACTTTCGTAATCCTTCCGACAGATCACCTCACAGCGGATCCCCGCCTGTTCCGCGCGGTCGATCCCCTTGATGCCGGCGCGACTGGCGATCACCAGCGGAACTTCGATATCCAATGTTCCCGCAGCCCGTTTCTCGAGGAAGTTGAGCAGCGTCGTTCCTCCGCCCGAGATCAAAACTCCGACACGCAGCGGACGATCGAGAGGTTGTTCCAGAGGGAATATCGCCGACATATCAACAGCTTCTGAATACGGAAAAAGAGGGATAAAATGCGAGCAGGTGGGTGAGGTTTATTTCGCTGAATCATCCGGCTTTTCGGATGTGTCTTCAAACTCGGGGAGTTCTTTCGGGAGCGTCGCCTTCGCCACCGTCCGGTCTTTCTTTTTGAGACCGGTATAGAGAATGTATCCCATGATGCACAGCACCACGACAAAGGTCGCGAGGAAAAACAGGATCCGCTTCTGGATGAAGTCGGGATCAATACGCGTTGGTAGAGGTTCGATTGCCCCTGCCAGGATGAGGGGGGCGAGTCGCGTCGTATCCTGCGCCTGATAGCCATACAGTTTGAAGAAGTAGCCGGTCAGCCCGACGTGATAGTTGAGATCTTCCCCCTCCTGCATCGCGCCACTGGGGGGGACGGTAAAGACGACGACGATCGGGTTCGACTGCCCTGTTTCCGGGTAGACCCAGGCTTCGTAGAGCTTTTCGATACCGAAGTCATTATCACCCGCCGCGTAGGAGACAATCCGCCGCACATAGCCCGTCTGGGTGATGACCTCCCCCCGGTATTCGGCGGGATTCTTGAAGAGATCCGCAAAGTGCGGATGCTCTGCGTTCGCGAATTCCGGATGAGCTGCCTTCCGCTCCTCCCAGAACTGCCGCGCCCGGTCGATGGCGACTTGCGCGTCCTCATGGGCGATGGTGTACAGGAGTTGATAGTATGCCGCACTCTCTTCGGGGCGAATTCCCAGCGTCTTGTCCTGAATGGGCTCCAGAATCGCCGGGTCGAATTCCGTCCGCGGGTCGGCCTCCGTCTGCTGAGCCGAGACTGTCGCGCTCCCGCCGCAAAGGATCGCAGTAACGATGGCCAGTAGCGTTATAGACAGGCGACTTCTGCGAAGGGAGACGCGGGGTCGGTCGGCGGAGAGGTCGAAACTGTGATGATCACAGTATTTAAGCATCGTGAACCACTTTCAGAGGTCTAACGGGGCTTTGAGTGCAAAGAGGGATCAAGCGGCCTGGGCGGAGTTTTCCGCCGCGGTGCCCGGAAGGGGCTTTTCTCCCGAAACGGCCCACATTGACACCCGAACCGGTTTTCCTATAATTCGGTCCTGACGGATACAAGTTACTGACATGACCGGAATTGTGCGTTTTATCGGTTTCCAGCCTACGCACCGGGTGGCGTCTCGCTACCAGAGCGCTCATGTTTCTATACAAATTACGTTAAACAGAAGCGATTGGAGATCATAGCATGGCCGGGAATGTTCTCGAATTTTCCGATGACAAATTTCAGTCGGAAGTCCTCGAAGCCGCAGAACCTGTATTAGTCGATTTCTGGGCCCCCTGGTGTGGTCCCTGTAAGATGCTGGCCCCGACCATCGACGAAGTCGCCAACGAATTCGCTGGTCGCGTGCACGTCGGAAAAATGAACACCGATGAAAACCATGTCACCGCGACTCAGTTCGGTATCAGTGCGATCCCGACCGTGATTCTGTTCAAAGGTGGCCAGGTCGTAGAACGTTTCGTGGGTGTCACCCCGAAAGAAAAGTTCGCGGAAAAAATCAATTCGCACCTGTAGGACCATGATGTCATTGCGTGTTCCGCTCATGGATTCGAGCGGACCACGCCCCTGACGACTTCGGGCAGGCATGATTCGCCCGGAATTCATCAGGCTGGGGCATCCACAGGGTGCTCCACTGAAATCCGAATTTCTCATTCAGATAAGAAAGCTCTCGGGAAAGGACTCCCTCATGAGCGAACGATCCGCTGCAAATTCGAAGAAGACCGCCCTCAATCAGACGGCATCCAGCCCCGCGGCGTCTACTGGGCAACAACCCCAAGGTGCGCCACTCGATGGCTATCGAGTCGATGCCGCGCACAGTGGATCTCACGTAGCCGGCCCCCATTTTCAATCCCCAGGGGGACATTTCGTTTCGAGCGCAGCGCCTGCCGGTAGTCAGAAGTCGATTGCTGCGTCTGAGCGCGAGTTGCAGTTGCAGGCCCGGCAAATTTCGCAACACCTGCGTTCCCAGTTCGCGGAACTGGATCGTCGCGAAAAGAATCTGAACGAGCAGATGTCGTCCCTCGATCAGGAACAGCGCGCTGCGCGTCTCCATCTGCAGCAGCTCGAGAATGAATTGCTCGATCGCGAAGCGAGCCTCCGCTCGAAAGAGATCGAAGTCGAACAGCGACTGCGAAAATGCGAACAGCTCGTGGCCGACCTTGATGAAAAACAGGCCGATCTGGATGCGCAGCTCGAAGCCCTTGAGCAGCAGCGAAAAAGCTACCGCGAAGAGCTCAAAAGGGAACTGCTGCATAACTGGAATGTACTCGGCGGACGTGTCGATTCCCGTTCGGCGGATGGCGCGAAGGGAACGCCCATTGTCGCCAGCAATGCGGCACCGGTTCCGGCTGACCCTCAATTCAGCGAAGCGCAACTGCGTAAGGCGGTGGAGGCGGAAGTCGCCGCTGTTCGCGCAGAGCTGGAAGCCGAACTCGAAACCGAAAGGCGAAACTGGGAAGAGCAGAAAGCGGCCGACTACGCGGAAATTGAACGGGAACGCGAACTGACGGCCGAAGCGACGCGCCGCGCGCAGGCTCAGCTGGAAGAACTCCGCGCGTCTCAGCAGGTCGAATTCGATGCGCTCACGGAAAGAAATCAGCTGCTCCTCGAAGAACGTCAGCGGGCGCTCAAGGAGGAATTTCATTCGGAACGGGAAGTCTACGCGGCGCACCTCGATGAAGCGCGGCAGCAGATTCATGATCTGCAGACGAAATTGCAACAGACCGAGCTCAAGCTGAATTCCCAGACATCACGGAACCGTGTTCTCGAAGCGGAAGTGGAGCGTAGTAAGCTCGACACCGAGAGTCGGCAGAGTTCGCAGAAGGAAGAACTTGACGCGTCGATCCTCGCAATGGAAGCGGAATACGAG
>PABD01000177.1 GCA_002702685.1 Planctomyces sp. | reverse complement strand
CGAGCCGCTTCGAGCGCTCCCCGTTTATTGAGCCGCACCTGGTCTCCAACCCAGGTGACGAGACCATCCATCTGAGCGTATCGAATCTCCTTCCAGAGCCGATTGCGCGACCAGCTTCGCTTGCGCACGAGATCATCGATGTTGACTGCGGGCCATGTTTCCGGTGCGTTGTCCTGATCGATCGTGGTTGATTGTTCGGAGAGTTCGAACATCGCGCGGAGCAGATGTTGTCTGCGTGTCGAGCGGTTCAGCTTTGCTCTTTTATTCAACCGGACAACAAGTCCTCGTTTTCTTCCAAAGATCATGCTGATCCCAAACATGGCGGTACAGACCAAAACGATCATCGCGCCCGAGGGAAGCCGTGAGAAAATCGCGCTCGTCGCGGCGCCGAGCCAGCCACTCAAGGCACCGATGCCACCGGAGATGAAGAACATCGGTCCCAGTTTCTCTGTCCAGAAGCGGGCGGCGGCCGCGGGAATGATCAGAAGTGCCACCATCAGAATCAGCCCGACCGCCTGCAGCCCGACAATCGTGACGATCACGACCAGCACCATCAGCCAGATGTCGAGGAACAAAACCGGGAAACCGCGCGAACTGGCGAAGTCGTCGTCGAAGCAGAGCAGTTTCAATTCCTTGAATAAGAAGAGGGCGGAGATGATGCAGATAAGGGCGGCAATCGAAATCAGCTGAATATCGGCCATTCCCATCGAGGCCGTTTTCCCATAGATGAACGACTCGAGCCCCGCCGCATGTCCGGACTTCATCTGCTGAACGATCCCGAGGAGCGCGATGCCACCGCCGAAGAAAACACTCAGCACGGCGCCGAGGGCGGTATCTTCCTTGAGCCTGGTGAACCGGTTCATCGTGAGAATCATCCCGACACCCAGCAGGCCGGTGACCGTCGCGCCCGCCAGCAGCACGAGAAGCGATTTGCCGCTTCCTCCCATGTTCGCCGTGAT
This sequence comes from Planctomyces sp., assembly GCA_002702685.1. Taxonomy (GTDB): domain Bacteria; phylum Planctomycetota; class Planctomycetia; order Planctomycetales; family Planctomycetaceae; genus Polystyrenella. Next base: position 19,229 of record PABD01000177.1, on the reverse strand, counting down.
GATAAAGGCGAGACAGATCCCGGGCAGCGTCGCATGGCTGAGGGCATCACCCATCAACGCGCGTTTACGCAGCAGGGTAAAACTACCCACCATTCCGGCGGCGCAACCCAGTAAGGTCGTGCCGAAGACAACAACACGTACGTTGTAATCACGCAGGGAGAGAATGCGGACGATGTTGGTCCAGGCCGAAGATGGTTCCGCGGCGCAGGCGCTCTCCGCACTGGCGATCAGAAAGATCACCGGTAGCACCACAAGGCCGAGCAGAAAACGCTGGACGCGACGTCCCATCATAAACCTTGCCCCCGTCGCCGCATTGCTTCAGTGACTTCTTCGAGCAGAGTCAGCCGTCCCCCGTATGTTTTCTGCAGGTTCTCCGAGGTGAAGATTTCCTCGACCGGTCCGTGGGCCACGACCCGCATGTTGAGCAGTACGACATAATCAAAATAAGCGGGGACCGTCTGCAGGTCGTGATGGATGACGACCGCTGTTTTCCCGTGCTGCTTCATGTCGTTCAGCAGTTCGACAATCGCCCGTTCGGTGGCTGCGTCGACGGCGGCAAAGGGTTCGTCCATCAGGTAGAGATCGGCATCCTGCACGAGGGCCCGCGCGAGGAACGTACGTTGTTGTTGACCTCCCGAGAGTTGGCTGATCTGCCGGTTCGCCAGATCGGCGATACCGACCCGGTCGAGTGCCTCCAAGGCTTTCAAGCGATGCTTCTTCCGAACGGGCATGCACCAGCCGATTTCGCGATACAGCCCCATGGTGACGACATCGAGCGCATCGACGGGGAAATCCCAATCAACACTTTCGCGCTGCGGCACATAACCGACCCGGTTGCGATTATTCTTGAAACTGCCACCGAAGACCTCAACGCGTCCGGAAGCCCGGGGAATCAGATCCATCACCGCTTTGAGCAGCGTACTTTTACCGGCGCCGTTCGGCCCGACGACTGCCACCAGCTTCCCGGAAGGGACGTCAAACCCGACATCCCAGATCACCGGTTTACGGTCGTAAGCGACGGTCAGGTCAAATACGGATAGTGGCAACTCCGCAGTGATCGCTTGACCTGTCTCGTTTTCATTCATGGCGTGCTCATTCGAGTGATGTCGTAGGGGGTTTGGAAGGGTGCCTGTACTCTTATTCTGGAGCCGTGAGCTTTCCGTTCAACCCCTTTTCCGGGGCTTCGCCACCGAGCGCCCGGGCGATGAGGGTGAGATTGTGGTCGAGCATGCCGATGTACGTTCCCTCGTAAGTTCCTTCGCTTCCCATCGCGTCCGAGTACAGTTCTCCTCCGACGGTAACTTCATGTCCTCGGGCACGCGCCCCTTCGATGAGGGAATACACACTCTTCGGGGGAACACTGCTTTCAATGAAGACCGATTTGACGTTCTTCTCCACAAGCAGGTCGACCAGTTCGTTCACCCGCTGCAGACCCGCTTCGGATTCGGTGCTGATTCCCTGGATTCCCTGTACGTCCAGACCATAGGCGCGTCCGAGGTAGTTAAAGGCGTCGTGCGAAGTGATGAGTACGCGGCTCGTCTCGGGAATGCTGCTGATCACCTTCTTGCCGTACGCGTGCAATGCCTGCATTTCTTCGCGATACCTGGCCGCATTCTCCTGGTAAAACTCGGCGTGCGCGGGATCAAATTCAGACAGGCCGGTGACGACTGGTTCGAGACATTTCTCCCAGGCGGAGACATCCATCCAGACGTGCGGGTCAAAATGTCCTCCGAACGCTTCCGGTTCCAGAAGCTGGGATTGTTCGAGTGCTTCGGTGACGGCGATAACGGGCCGCGAACGCGCCTGATTGATGAGTATGTCCGACATTTTGCCTTCGAGCATCAGGCCACAATAAAAAACCATTTCGGCGGAAGTCAGCGCCAGAGAATCATCCCGCGACGGCTGGTGTAGATGTGGATCGACGCCGGGGCCGCAGAGAACATCGAGTTCCACCAGGTCCCCACCCACGGCACGCACGAGATCCGCGACCATGCCGACGGTCGCCACGACTTGAATCGGTTTCTCCGGCGAGACTTCACGATCGGCTCCTGCCGAGGAATCAGACGCTGGTTGAGACGTACATCCCGCGCATAACAGCAACGCAAAGGCCAGCAGACTGAACAACCTCATGAACTTCTCCCGTGTGACTTGGTGATTCTATAAGTGATCCGGAAACCCTCTGATAGGTCTAGAATAAGAGGATTTGCCGGGCGCGAGGTAACCACGACAGAGTTTAGCATATGCTAAACCGGAGAGGATGATAGTTCTTGCGATGAGATCGGTCAAGCGATATTATGGCACTCCTGTTCCCGCTCGCTGAAAGGCTTCCGATGCCCCCCAAAAGCCGCTCCACGTCCGCCCCGCATCGCCGTACCCGGGCGGATCACCAGACTGAGACAGCCGAAGACTACGTGGAAGCCATCGCGGAGATCCTGGCGGAGAAGTCCATTTGCCGCATCACCGATCTGGCGCAAAAGTTTTCCGTCAGTAATGTGACGGTCCACCGCATCATTGAGCGGTTGCATTCAGAAGGGCTGGTGCAGACAGAACCGTACAGGCCGCTCGAACTGACGGACGCCGGAGAAAAGCTCGCCCGCAAAAGCCGCCAGCGACACGAGATGGTGTATGAATTTCTCGTTGCAATCGGGGTCGACCGGGAAACGGCCGCTATCGACGCGGAGGGGATCGAACACCATGTCAGCCCGCAGACGCTGGCCCGCTTCAAGCACTTCGTCGAAAACGCCACGGCGAAACGTTAGTTCGCACTGGAGATCAGCTCCATCAGTTGATCTTCCGTCTGTTTCCCGTAGCGTCGCTTAACAACTTCCCCGTCGTCAAACAGAAGAAGGACCGGCGGCGCGGCAATCTCGTACCGCTCCGCCAGGTCTGGATCGCTATCGATACGAATGCGCGCGACCTTCGCGGTTCCCTCAGTATCTTGAGCGACCTGTTCCATGGCCGGCGCCATCTCAATGCACGGTCGGCACCAGGGTGCCCAGAACTCGACAAGCACCGGTTGTGTTGCTTCGAGTACTTCGACCTGAAAGTTGTCGGTCGTCACGTCAACGATATATTCGCTCGAACCGGGATCCATTTCCGGCTGACAACCCGCAGCCATCGCGACCGACGCTGCGAGAAGGATGAGGACGCGCCCGGGCAATCCCGCGCGGAAGACGCGGGTCGCCCGGTTTGCGTCACGAATCGTTCTGCCGGACGGGCAGAAGAGCTTGTTATTCTTCGGGGCGAGCGGGGGGCTTTTCACCGAACTTGGCCTCGTACTGCGCAATGAATTTCTCTTCCAGTTCCGGATGGTGGATGAAGCACTGCGAATCAGGTCGACCATGTTCTTCGCACCAGTCCCCCTTCGCTTGAAACTCAGCGGCCACCTTGGAGTTACACAGCGCGCATACTTCTTCGGGGACACCATGTGCCACGCACCAGTAACCATGCAGACCATGTTCTCCTTCGCCATGCTCGTGCTCGTGTTCATTTTCGGCGGTTTCCGTGGATGCATCGGTGCTGGTCTCACTGCATCCGGATTGAAGCATCAGCCCGCAGGCAAAAAGTGGGATCACAAACAGGCTTGTCCATAATTTCAAACGCATTAAAAAATCTCCCTGAAGGGTACATACCCAGTTACTAAGACGAAACTGACGCTGGTTCCGACAACGGTTGTCGGGAGTCCGGGTCAGTCGGTTTGAGTTGAGGTGGTTTGGGATGATCATCGTCACCGCCATCCCGGCGACGGGTGGGCAGGTTGAAAACGACGTAGAGCACCCGCAGCACGAGCAGGCTCATGATCGTCGCGCTGCAGACACCGCCGATGACGACGGTGGCGAGTGGTCGTTGCACTTCCGCTCCCATGCCGGTACTGAAGGCCATCGGCACAAAGCCCAGACTGGCGACGAGCGTGGTCATCAGGATCGGTCGGAGTCGCGTCATCGCCGCCTCTTCAACGGCCTCATCAAGTGAGTGTCCCTGTCGACGAAGTCGCCGGATCGTCGAAACGAGCAACATGTCATCCAGCACCGCGACACCGGAGAGGGCGATGAATCCGACAGCGGCGGAAATGGAAAAAGGCATGTCACGAATCCAGAGGGCGACGATCCCACCAATCCATGCGAAGGGGATGCCGGTGAAGACGCGAATGGAATCGATCATGTTGCGGTAGGTCATGTATAGCAGCGAGAAGATCAGCAGCAGGGCGACGGGGACGACGATCATCAACCGGGCTTGCGCCCGTTGCAGGTTCTCGAATTGTCCCCCCCATTCGACATGATAGCGCCCCTGCGGGAGGATGATCTGTTCGTCAACCTTCTGCTGCGCTTCGGCGACGAAACTCCCCATGTCGCGTCCGCGGACATTCGCTTCGATCGTAATCCGTCGCTGATACCATTCGCGATGAATCGTGTTCGGACCTTCGACCAGGTCGACATTCGCCAGACGCGACAGGGGAATGCGTTCCCCGGCGGGTGTGGAAACGAGAATCGAACGTATGGCTTCGGGATTCGCGCGCGCTTTTTCCGGCAGTCGGATGATGAGCGGGAACCTCAGTTGTCCCTCGTAGACTTCGCCGACATGTTTACTGCCGAGCGACTCGACCAGTTCAAGGACTTCGCTCGCCGGGATGCCGTATCGGGCGATTTCATTCTGCTTGATGTGAATCTGCAGGACCGGTTGTCCGGTCACCTGTTCCACTTTGACGTCCGCGGCGCCATCGATGGATTTGAGAATCTGTTCGATTTCGGCGGCCTTGGTGACCATCAGGTCAAGATCATCTCCATACAGAATCGCGGCTACATCCGACCGCACGCCGGAGATCATTTCATTCATCCGCATTTCGATCGGTTGTGTCATGGCGAGCCGCGGGCCGGGAAGATCGCGCAGCTCCTCCTGAATCCGGATCGTCAATTCTTCCTGCGTTTCCGCGCGCGTCCATTCGTCACGCGGGCGCAACGTAACAAACAAGTCGGTCAGCTCTGTTCCCATCGGGTCGGTGGCGACTTCTGCCATGCCGACACGGCTCCAGACATGCACGATCTCGTCGGGGAACTTCTCGAGCAGCACCTTCTCCATCTGTGTGTTGTAGCGAATCGTCTCTTCCAGGTCCGTTCCCGCCAGTCGGACGACGTTGATGACAATCGCCCCTTCCGAGAGCTTCGGTACGAACTCCGTACCCAGATTGGGTGCAATCATCCCGAACGCGACGAGCAGCACTGAAAGTGCGAAGCCGATGACGGCCGTTTTGTGTCGCATGGTGAAACGCAGAACGGGAGCGTACAACCACTTGAGAACGCGAATCAGCACCGGTTCCCGTTCTTCCAGTTTCTTCGGCAGCAGGAGACTCGCGAGAACAGGCATCAACGTCAACGAGAGGAACATTGATCCGGCGAGTGCCATGATGACGGTGAGCGCCATCGGTCGGAAAAGTTTGCCTTCGACTCCTTCGAGGGTCAGGATCGGCAGGTAGACGATCATGATGATCAGTTCGCCGAACATCGTCGGTTTGCGCACTTCAACCGCCGCGTCGCGAATGATTTCCAGTCGGCTCCTTCCGTCCTTCCCGTGCGCGAGATGACGGACACAGTTTTCGATCATCACGACCGAACTGTCGACGACGAGACCGAAGTCAATCGCCCCGAGACTGAGCAGACTGGCCGCAATTCCAAACCGGAGCATGCCAGAGAAGGCGAAGAGCATCGACAGGGGAATGGCCAGCGCGACGATCAGTCCGGCCCGTAAGTTGCCGAGAAAAATGAAGAGGACTGCGATGACCAGCAGCCCCCCTTCGAACAGGTTCCGCTGTACTGTATCGATGACGTGATCGACCAGTTCGGTTCGGTCGTAGACAGTCTCGATCGCGACCCCGGCGGGCAGCGTTGTTTTAATTTCTTCCAGCTTGTTCTTGAGAGCCCATGTTACCTCGTGGCTGTTCTCACCCATCAACATAAAGCCGAGGCCGAGAACTGCTTCTCCTTGCCCATTCGCCGTCACCGTTCCCCGGCGGATTTCGTGACCAATCTGGACATCGGCGACATCGCGGACGCGAATCGGGACTCCGTCGCGCGCGGTGATCACGATATCCCCGATCTGTTCGACATTCACTGTGCGCCCGACGCCGTGGACCAGCAGCATCTGGCTGCGATCCGTAATCGTGCCACCACCGACGTTCTGATTATTCTTCTGGAGAGCGACAGTGATATCGTCGAAGGTCAGATCGTGTTTGATCAGCCGGTTGGGGTCGAGGCGAACCTGGTACTGTTTTTCATAGCCTCCCCAGCTGTTGACTTCGGCGACGCCGGGTACGGATCGCAACTGCGGTTTAACGACCCAGTCGTGTAACGTACGCAATTCCGTCAACCGCGCGACGCGTTCTTCGTCCGGCAGTCGTGAAAAGTCGACCCCCTCGTATGTCAGCACGTAGTGAAATACTTCGCCGAGCCCGGTGGAAACCGGTCCCATCTGGGGGCGATTGATTCCCTGCGGAAGTTCGACGGTGGTGAGGCGTTCATTGATGAGTTGCCGCGCAAAATAGATATCCATGTCATCTTCGAAGATGACAACGACTTGCGACAGTCCGAATTTGGAGATGGAGCGCAGTGCATCCAGTCCGGGCAGTCCGCTGATGGCCTGTTCGACGGGGAACGTGATCTGGCGCTCCACCTCTTCCGGTGAGAGCGCGGGTGCGACGGTGTTGATCTGAATCAACACGGGCGTCGTATCGGGAAAAGCATCGATATCCAGCTGCCGCAGGGATAACCCGCCGACGCAGGCGAACACCAGCGTCCCCAGAATGACGAGGGCGCGGTGTCGCAGTGAAAAATCAATGAGCCAGTTAAGCACGGTCGTTCGATTCCTTTCTACTCGGCGCAACAGCCGGCACCCAGGCTGTTCTTGAGGAGCTGAGCCCGCAGGACATCGCTTCCTTCCGTGACGATCACTTCACCCGGCAACACGCCGGCGATGATTTCGGTCATCTCTCCCTCAGTTACGCCCGTTCGCACGGAACGGAGGTGAAAGACCTTGGGGCTCTCGGGGCTGCTGAAGAAATGTCGATCGCGGACAAAGACGATCTGGCAACAGCCTTCCCAGTGGACGGCTTGTTTGGGAACGACGATGGCCGCGGGTTCCTTCCGCAGTACGATTCGGCCTTCACCGAAGGTTTCGTCGCGAAGCTGACCCTCCTCGTTGGGAAGTTCCGCCCGGACCTGCACCATCCGTGTCTGTTTGTCGGCGGACGTACTGATCCAGCTCAATTTACCGGTGACTTCCCGCGGACTTCCGTTGGGCTGGAAGTGAACCTGTTGCCCGACCTTCAGTACGGATGCTTCTTCGAGCGGGATATTGAGGATCAGCCACATCTGGGAGGGGTCGGCGACCTCCAGCAATGTTCGGGTGGTATCGACGACTTCTCCGGCGACCATGTTGCGTTCGACGACGACGCCATCCATCGGGCTGCGCACAGGAATCAGATTGGCGGTGGCTGTTTCCGATCCGAGTTGATAGGCCATCTCCTGCGAGAACCCAGCGAAGCGGAGCGCTTCAATCATCTTCGAGCGATCCATCTGCGAAAGCTCTGCCGCATCGATTTGCAGCCCGAGGTTCGCGAGCGCCTGTTCGGCGCTCAATACATCTGCCTCGGCTCGCTCCAATTCCGCTTCCGCTATGAGAATCTCCTTGCCGGCGACCGCCCCTTCAACCAGCTTGTTGAGTCGATCGGCGTTCTTATGGGCGAGGTCCTCATCGACGAGGGCTTTGAGCAAGCCCCCTTTCAGACGCCCGACTTCCATCGCGTCGACGATTGCCAGAACTTCTCCCTTGCGAACCGGGTCGCCGATGTTCTTGTAGACTTTCCAGACGGTCCCCGGAACGCGTGAAGAGATGTTGGCGAAACGGGTGGCGTCATAACGGATTTCGCCGTTGCCGCTGACGGACTCGGTGATGGGTTGCCGGTCGACGAGTTCCACATCCACCCCCGCCTGCTGCACGGCATCAATCGACGCGAACTGAATTCGCTGCTGATACGATTTGCAGGCAGCATTGTTGTGGGGACGTTCCCGAAGCGCGAGAGCCTCGGCCGCGCGATTCAGATCCGCGTCGTTCACTTCCGGCGGTTCTTTGAGTTGCGCGACATCCGGATGATGCAGGACGCAATTGTGTACGCCGTGCTCGCCGCACCAGCCATGGTCCGGGCCGGGGGGCATCAACTCGGGGTTGCAATTGACGCATTGTGCTTCTGGAACGCCATGTTCTTCGCACCAGTCATTCCGGGGCTCGACAGCGGTCCCGGTCAGCTCGGCATAGCCCGGCAGCTTCCAGTGGTTGAAGTGGCCGTACGCTCCAACGCCCGCCAGTATTGCGATGACGATCAAGGTCGGCAATGTTCCCCACAGCCAGCCGGCGAGGCGTCGAACGAGACCTCGCTTCTTTGAATCAGCGGGATGTGCGGAAGTCGCCGTGTCGGATGCTGTCGATGAATTGTTTGCGATGATTTGACTCATGGTAACCACTCATAAAATCTGCGCGAGAGTGAGAAGTACGGCCCTACGAAAGACAGGCCGAGAGCAGAAAAGGCACGCAAGCGAGGAAAACCGAAAGAGGCAGAGGACGGATTATTCCCAAGAAGGGTCAACGTCCATGGTGCTGCGGTCGCGATGCCGTGAGTGGTTTAGAGCAGAAAGCAGCCAGCGAGCGCGCAGATATCGCGCCCGGAGGCGGTCGGCGGGAATTGGCCACCGGAATCGAAGTCAAAGGGAGAGTCATCGCGCTGAGCGAACTGGCCTCCCCATACCAACATTGACAGCGGCAGAAACTCTGTCAGATAGAATTCGGCGGGGTCAGGGCCGTCGACACCGTTGGCGACCACCGCGCCTCCGCAAAAGCAGGATAATACCTTCTTCGGCGAAGGACAGTCGTTCGTCAGCGGCGCACTGTTTTTTGAATCATGAGTGACTGTTGAACTCACGAAAACTTCGGGCACGCAGTGTTCGCAGCAATTTGACGCTTCCACTTCTTGTACCGTTTCAGTCGAAACCGACGGCCGACAATCTGCGCAGCAATCCCGGCAGGGAAGGTACGGGCAGAACAGCGTAAGTGCTGCCAGAAAGAGGATTAAGAAGCGGCGAGTATGCATGGAAACCTGTATTTCCTGTAATTAAGTCTCTACCGTAGTTTAAGACCGGATTGGGGAAGCGTCAACAACGCTTCAGCCCATGCTCGCTCCTGAAGTGTACACTGCGAGCGCCGGATGAAATTGAAAAAGGGGATTTCCAGAAGGCGGCGCTTCTCAAAGAGGCGAGATCATGGTGTGATATTACTTTAAGAGACATCTTCCCGCTTGCTGCTGAAGTGAGTTCATTCCTCCATTCATCGTTGAGGCGTCTTATGGGTATCTCGATACCGCTACTACCATACCACCAAAGTATGCTCTGTTTCAGTATTCTGACGGTGGGGAGTTGGCTGAGCTCTGCGTCTGTCCTGATGGCGGAGGGGGGCTTGCAGGTCGGTGCCGCGGCGGTGAATCTCCAGTGCGATGAGACCATGGTGATCTCAGGTTCGATTGAACCTCGCTACGTGAAAGATCAGGAGGGAGAATTGCGATCGGTGGCGATCGTGCTCCGTCTGCCCGATCAACCGCCGGTGGGGATCGTCGCATGTGATGTTCTCTGCATACCAAAGAGCATCATCGACCCCGCGCTCGCGGAAGTGGAAGCCAAGACCGGAATCAAACCGGGGAATGTCCTTGTGAATGCGACGCACACGCACCACGCCCCCAGTGCCGCGCCGATACACGGATCAGGGGCATCACCGGAGTTCTGTGAGATCCTCAAGCAGGCGATCGCGCAATCGCTGATTGAAGCGTATCAGAATCTGTCCGAGGAAGATTGTGACTTCTATTTCCATCTCGGTGAAGAAAAGACCGTCGGTGGCAACAGTCGCCTGAAACTGCCCGATGGCAAGATCACCTGGATTAACCCCCTGAAAGAGGCGGGGGAGAATGTCGTGCCGACGGGTCCTTTCGATCCGCAACTCCCCGTTCTCGATTTCCGGACCGCGACGGGCGAGAGTCGGGCGCTCATCTACAACCACTCGACACACACGATCGGCACGCGCAGCGGTAATGTGCGCTCCCCGAGTTTTTACGGACTCGCAGCCCAGGAACTCGAAACGGAACTGGGTGGAACAACAGTTGCCTTCCTCGAAGGAGCTTCGGGTTCCACGCACAACATTGCTCAAGTTCCCGTCGCCGAGGCAGTCGAACGCATGAAGCAGGTAATCCGCTCCGCTCGTGAATAGGCGAAACCTCGTTCGGTAACCCGCCTCGCGTCGATCAAACGTCCCTTCAAATTCAACGTCCGCACGTTCAACGAGGGCGAAGAGGATTTCAAGGTGGCCGCTTATACGGAAACCTATGTCCCTACTCATTCCGACTACATTCGCGGTGTCTTCGCCACAATGCGCGAGACATTGAATGATCAACAGGGAGAGGAACGGGAGACCTGGATTCAGGCGATGGTGATCGGCGATGTCGCGCTCGTGGGAGTGCCGGCCGAGTATTTCACGTCACTCGGTGTCGACATCAAAAAACGGTCACCCTTTAAGGAGACCTATGTCGCGGAACTGGCTAACGACTACGTCGGTTACCTTCCCGACCTCGAAGGACATAAACTCGGCGGCTACCAGACATGGATGGGGCTGCACAGTTATGCGGAACCGGGAACGGGTGAACGCATGGCCGATGCCGTTGTCACGATGCTCGAAGAGTTAGCGGGAGAAGAGACCGCGGTCTCTGCGGCCGATGTAAAAAAAAAGTAAAAGCAGTCGATGAAAAGACGCCGTCCGTCGAGAGTCCTCGTTCGCCGGATAAAGAGCGAGCGAGTTTTCGTCTGGACGATCTGGAACTGACGATTGAACTCGTCGCCAGCGAGCCCGCGATCATCTCCCCCGTTGCGATTGCGTGGGATGCCGAGGAACGCATGTACGTGGCCGAGATGGTGGGGTATCCCGCCTCGGCGGGTCTGGGACGCATCAAGCGGCTCACGGATGAAGATGGCGATGGCTTTTATGAGAACGTCACCCTGTTCGCCGAAGGCTTGGATTTTCCGAACAGCGTGATGCCGTTTCGCGATGGCATTCTCGTCGCCGCGGCTCCGGATATCCTGTACCTGGTCGATACCAATGGCGACGGACAGGCGGATCAGCGCGACGTGATCTGGACGGGGTTTAATGCAGGCTCGCAACAACTGCGAGCGAACGCGTTGCACCGGGGAATCGATAACTGGATCTACGGCGCCAACGGTCGGAACGATGGACTGGTTCATCGACCGGGGAACGAGACGAACACCGTTTCCATTCGCGGGCGCGACTTCCGGTTCGCGCCCGATTTCACCCAATTCGAGTCTATCGCCGGGCAAAGTCAATTCGGTCAGGCACACGATGACTGGGGAAACCGCTTTCTCTCCTGGAATACGATCCCCGTGCGACAGATCGTCTATCCAGACTGGTATCTGCAGCAGTTTCCTGAACTCGTACCCGCGGCGGTTCATGATTGCACTTCACCGGACGATCTCGGCGAAGTCTTTCCCCTCAGTCCACCCCCGCAGCAGTTTAATGGAGAGCGGGCTAACTATTACAACGCCATGTGCGGTCTGACCATCTACCGCGGAAACCGTCTTGGAAAAGCGTACGACAACGACGCATTCATCTGCGAATCTCTGACGAATCTCGTCACACGTCGCAAGTTCGATCGAAGCAAGCCCGCGTTCGTCGCATCCCGGCCGGAGCAGGGGGAGGAGTTTCTCGCGTCGGAGGATCCCTGGTTTCACCCTGTCTTCACCGCCACCGGTCCCGATGGCGCGTTGTATGTGGTCGACTTCTATCGCGAACTGGTCGAGCATCCGCTCTATGTGGCGTCACCTGCCCTCAAGGAGCAGATCGACTGGCGGCGCGGTTTCAATCATGGCCGGATCTGGCGGATACACCATAAAGAGAATAGTCGATTGGCGGAACGGCCCGGGATCAGCGCGTCGTCACTGGAGACGAACGAACTCGTCGCCCGGTTGGAGCATCCTGTTTCCTGGCAGCGCGAAACCGCCCAGCGACTTTTGGTGGAACGGCAGCAACGCAACGCGGCACTTCTTCTGCGCGAACTGATTAACCGGTCGACGAATCCGCTGGCGCGCGCACATGCTTTGTGGACATTGAATGGGATCCATGCGCGCTCAGAGGAGGACGTCACCCGAGCACTCGACGACGTCAGCCCGCAGGTTCAAACGCAGGCACTGCAACTCGCCGTTCCGTTTCTGCCGCAGTCGCGTATATTGACGTCGAAGATCGCTTCACTCGTAAACGAATCGGCAGCGGAACTTCAGTTTCCACTCTCGATGGTCCTGGCGAGATTGAACCCGGAAGAGGCCCGACCGCTGTTAGTCAAACTGTTACACGAATCCTCCTCAAATCAATTCGTCGCTGAAACGGTTCTCACGAGCGCAGGCGAACAGACAGGAATTGTGCTGAGAGAGTTATTCACCGCTCATCCGGAATGGAACAGCAACCCCGACTCGCACCAGATCGGCAGGCTTCTTTTTGCGGGTGAGAAGTTGAGCGACGAATATGAAAAGCACCTGCAGGAATTGTTGGATGTGCTTGAAGGCAAGGATGTAACTGAGAACCCGGGGACCGCGATCGTGCTGATGGGCGTGAGTGCGGGAGTGGCGAAAGCAGGTGCAGTCGCTCCTCTCCGTTTCACAGAACATCAGGAGGCGTTGGACGCGATGACGGCTCACTGTCAGCGTATTCTCGCCGACGAAAGTCAGTCCATTTCGCTGCGGCTTGCGGCGATACGTTATCTGCAATTGTCGAGAGATAATGTTGTCGCAGATTATTTAATGGAAACGCTCGATCAAGTGGCCCCGCGGGAATTGAAGGAGGCGATCGTCGAAGCTCTGTTTGCGATGGGATCATCCTCCCACGCCCACAAGTTATTCGATGGATGGAACCAGAAGTCTCCCGAGATGAGACGGATGATCGTTAATAAAGCGGCGGTGAATGCAAGCGGTGCGAGTGCCCTCTTCGACGCACTCCGTGGAGAACAGGTGGAGATACTGGAGGTCCCGCTGACGGTTCAGGCTCAACTCGATACGCTGTTGTCCCCCGCACAGAAGGAAGACCTCGCGGCGATCCTGAACCGGCATGCGAATTCCGATCGGCAGAAAGTGATCGCAGAGTACACACACGTCCTTTCCATGACGGGTGATCTTGAGCGAGGGGCGGCGGTGTTTCGGAAACAGTGTCTGACCTGTCACACGATTCAGCGGTATGGCAAACAGATTGGTCCTGACCTGACTGGCATCAGTGCCCGACCGGCGGAAGTGATCCTCGCGGACGTGCTGGATCCGAGCGCCCGCGTCTCGGCCGACTTCGTTTCATATACCGTGTTGACGACGCGGGGAACGGTCCTCACCGGATTGCTCATCAACGAGTCCGACGAAGGAATCACGCTGAAGACATCGGAGGATAAACTGGTCACCGTCGCGGCCGACGAAGTCGAGGAACTGAAGGTGAGCGGGAAGTCCCTGATGCCGGAGGGTCTGGAGAAACAGCTGCCTCCGCACGAGATGGCCGACCTGCTGGAGTTCCTCAGACAGCCGCGAAAGTCGCTGCTCGAAGCGGCAGAATGAATCTCTGGAAATGCCATAACGTGTTTTTGTACAATGTGTTGCGTTTCTGTTGTCAGTCGGGACGGTGAAGCCGCATCGTTTTCGGATAAAAATGTGGGAAAACCCGAAAAGTATTTATTGACATATCGTGATGTTACGATATTATGTAATAACGAGGTGACTGATATGACTGACAAAACCAAAACCCAGACTAAACCCGTCGGCAGTCCGGAGGAGTTCGCGGAAGCGGCCGAGTGTTTGAAAACACTCGCCCATCCCGCTCGTCTGCGGATGGTGCAGTTGCTGTTGCACGGCCAGTACACCGTCGGCGAGATCGCCGCAGACTGCGGTATCCCCGATAACGTGGCGTCCGAGCATTTGCGATTGATGCAGCGGTGTGGTTTTTTCAATAGCGAACGGAAAGGTCGCATGGTTTATTACCAGATTGCGGAACCGCATCTGGAGAACATCATGCACTGTATCCAGAGCCGATTTCTTCCCTGCGCAAACCGTTGAATTTTTTTACTGACACATATCGTACTGTGACGATATTACGATCTTTTGAGAAACAGGAGTTTCCGATGTCCCAATTTAACTCTATCACGGTCGACCAACTGGCAAGCTTGAATAATCAGGAGCCCGTCGAGCTGATTGATGTGCGGACCCCGGCGGAATACCGGGAGGTCCATTCCACCATCGCTCGGAACGTTCCTTTGAACTCCCTCGATCCGGACGCCGTCATGCAGTCCCGTAATGGGTCTGCGCAGAAACCGCTCTATGTCATTTGCAGGAGCGGCGGACGTTCAACGAAGGCATGCGAGAAATTTGTCAAGGCGGGTTACGACAACATCGTCAATGTCGAAGGGGGAACGGCCGCCTGGGACAATGCCGGGTTGCCGGTAGTGCGAGGTAAGAAAGCGATTTCGCTGGAACGGCAGGTGCGCATCGCAGCGGGAGCCATCGCGCTCGCTGGCTCCCTCGCTGCGTTGATGACCGGCAATGTTCTTTACGCCGGCATCCCCGCCTTCATCGGTGCGGGTTTGCTGTTCGCCGGCATTACCGACACCTGCGGTATGGCAATGATGCTTTCCCGCATGCCGTGGAATCAGGCGGGCGGATCCGAGAAGACCTGTTCCCGCTGAGTCACGGTATTACCAGCGATTCGTCTGTTTCAGTGTGACTGCAATACATCAATTGATGGCCACATCAATTCTTATTGAAGGATTACAACATGTTGGTTCAACGATACTATCTCGAATGTTTGTCGCACGCTTCCTACATGATCGCCGATGAATCGACGAAGGTTGCCGCGATCATCGATCCCCAGCGCGATGTCGATATCTATCTCAAAGATGCCAAAGAGCAGGGACTGCTGATCAAGCACGTCATCCTGACCCATTTCCACGCCGACTTTATCGCCGGGCACATTGAACTGCGTGACAAAGTTGGCGCTCGTATCTATCTCGGTCGCCGGGCGCAGGCCGAGTTCCCCTTCATGGCGTTGGGAGATGGGGATGCCATCGAGTTCGGCAACGTTCGTCTCGAAGGTCTGGAGACCCCCGGGCATACCCCCGAGGGGCTCACGATCCTGGCTTACGATCTCGAAAAAAGTGCAACGGAACCGTACGCGGCTTTTACTGGTGATACGCTTTTCATCGGGGATGTCGGACGCCCGGATTTGCTGGCCTCGATTGGCGTAACGGCCAATGAACTCGCATCAATGCTGTATGACTCGCTGCACGAGAAACTGCTTAAACTTCCGGATGCCACGCTCGTCTATCCCGCGCATGGCGCCGGTTCGATGTGTGGCAAATCACTGGGAACGGAAGCCGTATCCACCATTGGTGAACAACGGAAATACAACTACGCCCTCCAGCCGATGAGCAAAGAGGAGTTCATGCAACTGGTCGAAGCCGATCAACCGGATGCTCCGGGTTATTTCGTACATGATGCGATCATGAACAGAAGCGAAAGGGCCAGCCTCGATGAGTCGATGGCTGATTCGAAACCGCTCACTCTGGATGAAATTCTCGCCGGTGAAGCGAACACCGTTCAAATTCTGGATACGCGTGACGCGATCGAGTTCGCTGGAGCACACCTGCGGGGGGCGATCAATATTCCGATTGATGGCAAATACGCGACCTGGGCGGGAACAGTTCTCGTTAAGGAACTTCCGATTGCTGTGATCGCCGATGAAGATCGCGTGAATGAATCGATCATGCGACTCGGCCGCATCGGTTTCGACAATGTTATCGGCTATCTGCAGGAGGGGATGCAGGCCCTGACGGATCATCCGGACCTGATCGCACAGACCAGACGAGTCACCGCTGCGGCAGTCTCCGAAATGGACGGCCATCCGGTCATTCTTGATGTGCGAACGCTATCGGAACGCAAGCAGGGCTACATTGAAGACAGCCTGAACATCCCCTTGAACCATCTGCAGCAGGACGTCGATTCCGTCCCGGAAGATCGTCCTGTCATCGTGCATTGTGCCGGCGGATATCGTTCGGCCATCGCGACCAGCCTGCTGCAGCATCTCGGCCGGACGAATGTCTACGACCTCGTCGGGGGATACAAAGCGTGGGTACAGTCCGGTCTGCCCGTGGTCGAGTCCGATGTCACCTCAAGCGTGAAATGAGGGGGGGGGATCATCATGGTACCTCTTCTGTTGGGAGCACTTGCGATTGGCCTGACCCTCGGGCTGCTGGGTTCGGGGGGCTCGGCCATCACCGTTCCAGTTCTGATCTATATGGTCGGCCACGGTACGAAGGAATCGATCGCGGAATCGATGGCGATTGTTGGATTGATCTCCTTCGCCGCTGCCGTCCCGTATGCCCGCACGCATCTCATTGACTGGCGGAGCGTTGTGTTCTTTGGAATTCCGGGCATGCTGGGAACGTTCGTCGGCGCCTGGCTGGGGGGGCACTCCAGCGACGCACTGCAGTTGGTTGTCTTCGGTGCTGTTTTATTCCTCGCGGCGTTTTTCATGCTGAGGAAAACGCGACCGCCACTGGACGGTGTGGCAAACGAAGAAGAGCATATCCCTCACAAGGCGATCTGGAAGATCGTGATGGAAGGATCAGTCGTGGGCGTGGTAACCGGCTTCGTCGGGGTCGGTGGCGGCTTCCTGATTGTGCCCGCCCTGGTGCTGCTCGGCAAATTACCAATGCGGCTGGCGATCGGCACGAGCCTAGTCATTATTGCGGCCAAGTCGCTCGTCGGTTTTCTCAAGTATCAACATCACCTGGTTACACACGACAGCACCGTCGATCTGCAAACGATCGCGATCTTTGTGGCGATTGGCGTGGTCGGCAGCCTGGTTGGCAAGATGATCAACGCCCGATTGAATCAACAGGTTTTGAAACAGGTCTTTGCCATCTTTCTGGTTCTGCTCGGGGGATACCTGATGTATCAGGAGGGAGGCAAGATCCTCACTCGACCTCGCACAGAGTCAACGGCGATCCGGTTGCATTCACTATCAGAAACAACAGCGTCCCTTGCGGTCACCTCCGCCGTCACTGCGGATTAATGGAATCGTTATTCCAGGAGAAGTCTCATGTTACTCAAATATGTTTATGACAAAGCCCTCGCACACGCGTCTTACCTGGTAGGCTGCCAACGGGCAAAGACTGCTGTCATTGTTGATCCGGGTCGAGATATCGAACAGTATCTTGAGCTCGCCCGCAGTGAAGGAGTCACGATCACCGCCGTGGCGGAGACACACATCCACGCGGATTATGTATCCGGAGCGCGCGAGCTCGCCGAACGCGTCGGCGCGAAGTTGTACCTTTCGAAAGAAGGCCCCGCGGAATGGCAATACTTGTTTGCCGATCAGTACGACCATCAGTTGGTCGGTGAGGGCGACCACTTCATGGTCGGAAATATCCGCTTTGATGTGATGCATACACCCGGCCATACTCCCGAGAGCATTTCATTCCTGCTTACGGATGTCGGGGGCAACGCGAATCGGCCAATGGGAATCTTTACGGGAGATTTTGTCTTCGTCGGTTCGATCGGTCGCCCCGACCTGCTGGAGGAAGCCGCAGGCATGGCGGGAACCGCAGAAGCTGGCGCGCATGACCTTTTCCACTCTGCCCAGCGGTTCAAACAACTTCCTGATTTTCTCCAGGTCTGGCCCGCGCATGGCGCCGGGAGCGCGTGCGGCAAGGGTTTGGGCGCGGTTCCTTCGTCGACGGTCGGTTACGAAAAGCTGTTCAATCCGGCTATGCAGATCGACGATGAAAACGCATTCGTCCAATACATTCTCGCCGATCAACCGGAAGCGCCGAAGTATTTCGCGGTGATGAAACGGGTGAATAAAGAAGGTCCGGCAATTCTCGGCGACCCTCCACTCCCTCGCCAACTTTCTGCTTCAGATGCTGCGGCGAACAGGGAATTGGGGACCTTGCTCGATCTCACGCCTTCGCCGGACTATGCACGCGGGTTTGTGCCCGGCTCTCTCAACATACCGTTGTCCATGCTCGCCGGTTGGGCGGGCTGGCTGCTCGACTACGATCGCCCCGTGACGCTCGTCACGAGCGAAAATGCGCTCGCGGAAGCGACCCGCATTCTGCATAAGATCGGCGTCGAAGACATCCAAGGCTATGTCACCCGCGAATCGCTGCAGGCGGCCGATTTACTCACCGGCTCCTACCCGAATGCGACGCCAGCAGAGTTGGAATCGCGCATCGATTCGGGCGACGTCGTGCTGCTGGATGTTCGATCTCAGGGAGAGTGGGAGGCGGGAACGATTCCCGGGGCCCGACATTACTTCCTGGGTAAGCTGCCGAATCGCCTGGAGGAACTTGATAAGTCTCGAACTTATGTGACGCAGTGCCAGAGCGGAGCACGCTCGGCAATTGCTGCGAGTCTGCTCACCGGGGCGGGGCTCGACGTCGTAAATATGCAGGGTGGCTACAGCGCGTGGACGGAAGCCGGCCTGAAGACGAACTCGTCCTCGAAGGACGATTCAACAGGCGGTTGTTCAACGGGTTGTGCCACGGAACTCAAAACGACTGCCGACGCGCTCCCTCTAAACACGCCCTCATCTCCTCCCACGGAACTCGGTTCCGAACGCCTGGAGGCGCTCCATCGACTGCTTGATCGCGCGGATGATATCGTCCGGATGATGGACGACTACGAACGACTGCGAAACGACGTTCCCCATCTTGCGGCGATGTCTGTTGATATTGTGGATGAGCGAGTTCGAAAGGCTGGAGAAGCTGGCATCGATGTTGAGGAACGAACCAGAGCAGTACTCCAGTTGTTGCTGCAGTTCACGGAGGAAAACAAACTGGCTGAGTTGGAAAAACTGTTGACGCGACTTCCGCTGGCGAATCAGGGATTGGAGATGCTGGAGAACGGAGCGCCGATGCTGGCGATGTTCGTCGATGTCTTCGATGAGTGGGCAGCCGATCTTCAGGGAAAAGGGATCGATCTGGAAACGAGTGTCAAGCAGGGCGTGCAGGCCGCGCTCTGGCTGGGCCAGCGGATCACCCAGGAAGACCTCGATCGGCTTGGCGTGCTGCTGCATTCGGCGGTACTCGATGAACATGCGATTGAGGCCGTCGG